>NZ_JAALFV010000019.1:0-28321 GCF_011800405.1 Pantoea sp. EKM21T | reverse complement strand
GTATATTACGCTTTCCTCCTGCAGAGTCAACCTCTATTTCAGAAGTTTTTCTCCGGCGGCGCAGTCTCCTGTGCCTCTCAACCCGCTTCCCGTTGCCGGTGTTCCGTGTCGATGGAGGCGCATTATAGGGATCCCGTTTCAGAGCACAACCCTTTTTTTGGATCTTTTATCTGAACGGTTATAAATGATCCAGATTGATGAGATCGCCAGCGATCCAGGCCAGAATTGGCTTGTCAGCTGCCTGAAATCGCATCAGGCTGCATTGAAAACAGAACAAAGGAGAACATGATGACTTCCGCCCTACGTCCATATAAAGACCTTTTCCCGCAAACCGGCCAGCGCGTTATGGTCGATCCAAGCAGTGTTGTGGTCGGTGATGTCATAATGGAGGACGACGTGAGCATCTGGCCGCTGGTTGCGATTAGGGGGGATGTGAATCAGGTGCGCATTGGTGCCCGTACTAATGTACAGGACGGCAGCGTTCTGCACGTTACGCATAAATCAGCGTCTAACCCGCAAGGCTTCCCTCTTATTATTGGCGAGGATGTCACGGTCGGGCATAAAGCGATGTTACACGGCTGTACCATTGGCGATCGCGTGCTGGTCGGAATGGGATCGATTCTGCTTGATGGCGTAATAGTAGAAGAAGAAGTGATGATTGGTGCCGGAAGTCTGGTGCCGCCAGGTAAAAGACTGGAGAGCGGCTATCTCTATCTGGGTAGTCCGGTCAGGCAGATCAGGCCGCTGAATGACAATGAGAAGGAAGGTTTACGCTATTCCGCTAATAATTATGTCGCCTGGAAAGATGATTATCTGGCGGGAGATAACCAGATCCAGCCCTGAGCATCAATATTATCCTGACGGATAGCCGCTTCGGCCTCATCTTCCAGATCCCAGCGATGGTGCTGAAACAGCGCCATCGTCTCCCCTTCACCAAAACGTGAAGTCAGCGACTTCCCGCTGATTGCACAGGTCAGCCGCATGCCGTTGACCAGCACCGGGAAACAGACCGCGTTCAGTTCAGCATTATAGGTTTCATCATCAGGAAACTGTATCGCCTGATTCATGGCTGCATGGCCTGTTTAAGCTGGGTAATCACCGGTGCGATTTCCGGCATCACACCGTGCCACAGATAGAAGGCATGAGCAGCCTGCCCCACCAGCATGCCCAAACCATCTGCCAGATGAGCCGTGCCCTGCGCCTGACACCAGCGCAGGAAAGGCGTCAGCCCGCTTTGATAAAACATGTCATAACAGCGCACATCAGCATGAATGACTGCTGCAGGTAAAGGAGGGGTTTCGCCATTCACGCCGCTTGAGGTCGCATTAATGATCAGATCAAAGTGCTGATCTGCAAGCTGCTCAAAACCACATGCGCGGATAGTGCCGCTCCCTGCAAACAGGCTAGCCAGCTCTTCCGCCCGCGCGGCGGTACGGTTAACAACAGTGAGTGTCACGCCTGCTGAGAGAAGCGGCAGAATGACCCCACGTGCAGCACCGCCCGCCCCCACCAGCAATACCTTGTCACCAGAGTTGATCATCTTCAGCCGTTCAAGATCGCTTAACAGCCCGATACCATCCGTGTTGTCACCCAGGATCTGCCCATCGCTGAGTTTTTTCACCGTGTTTACCGCGCCGGACAGGGCTGCACGTTCGCTGAGCTGATCGGCAAATTCCCATGCCTGCTGTTTAAAAGGTAACGTCACGTTGGCGCCACGGCCTCCCTGTTCGAAAAAGGCAGAGAGCGCCTGAGGAAAACCATCTATCGGGGCACAAATCCGACCATAGCGATGTTCAACGCCCGTCTGTTCAGCGAAAGCCTGATGGATCAGCGGAGATTTACTGTGGTTGATCGGATTACCGAAAACGGCGAATTGATCCATGAATTAGCCCTGACGTATAAGTTCGCCGCTGATGACATCGCGGATTTCAGAGGGATTGAGCCGCCCACCCGTTTTTCCCGACAGAACCGGGAACTGCTCACCAAACTGCTGCTTCACTTCTTCAGCCGTTCGGCAGGGAGGCAGGCCTGACAGATTTGCACTGGTTGAGACCAGCGGTTTACCAAATGCGCGGCAAAGGGCCTGCACATCAGGATGGTCACTGACGCGAATGGCCAGTGAATCAAACTGTCCGGTAAGCCAGCGAGGCGTTTGTGGCGGAACGGGTACGACAAAGGTCACCGGGCCGGGCCAGCATGCAAACATCCGCTCACGCTGTATCACAGACAGTTCCCGAGCGGAGATGTAAGGTTCCAGCTGGGTGTAATCAGCCGCAATCAGGATAAGCCCCTTTTCTACCGGACGCTGTTTCAGCGCCAGTAAAGCCATGACGGCAGATTCACTGTCAGGGTCACAGCCCAGACCAAATACGGCTTCAGTAGGATAGGCGATGACCGCCTGTCGATTCAGCTGCTCTAGGCAGGTTTCAAGTGAATCGGCGAGGTGTTGATTTTCCATGGTCTATGAATTCTCTTCAGCAATGGCTTTGCCACAACTTTTACTGGCGCAAAAGCGTTTGATCCCTTGGGCCGTCTTTTTTTCAACTAATAGCGGATACTGGCAATAAGGACAGATTCCGGCAACGGGTGTCAGATTCACAACAAACTGGCAGGCTGGATAGCGATCACAGGAGTGAAACGTTTTGCCGTAACGGGAGCGCCGCTGAACTAACCGGCCTTCATGGCACTGTGGACAGGCCAGCGAGGTTTCATCTGGTTTGTCGATGGTTTCGGTGTATCCGCATTCCGGATAGAGGCTACAGCCAATGAACATGCCAAATCGCCCCTGCCGCAACACTTTATCCGCACCGCATTCGGGACAGGCGTGGCCTTCCAGCACTTTGACCACATGACCATCGGCCTGACCCTTTAAGGGTCGAATGTAGTCGCATGCCGGGTAGTTCGCGCAGCCCAGAAAAGGACCGTGTTTACCGGAGCGGATAACCAGTTCTGCCCCGCAAGCGGGGCAGGGATCCTGTTTACGCACGGTGAAGAGTGCAGCTTTACTCATAGCGATCAATGCATGAAAGGAAATTTAATGCAGCATACCTTCATTGGCGTCGAATAGCAGTTCTTCCATCTGCTGATAGGCATTTTCACATCCGGGAATGTTGAACAACACCATCAGTACCACCCATTTGAGATCTTCCAGGTCAAACTCAGAGGTATCCAGCGCCATAATGCGTTCGATGACCATTTCACGCGTTTCCAGGTTCAACACCTGAATCTGCTCCAGGAACAGCAGGAAACCACGGCTGTCAGCATCTAAACGTTTGCTCTCTTCATCGGTATAAATACGCATGGAGAGCGGATCATTTGTCAGTAAAATTGGCGCAACCAGTCCTTCCTGATAGTCAGCCAATCTTTCTAACCAGTTCAGCGCACTGTAAATATCTTCACGATGGAACCCGGCATCCGTCAGGTCGTCTGTCAATCTGTCCTGATCAACACCCATTTCTGCTTCGTTGTGGATATATGTCTCAAACAAATACATCAGTACGTCGAACATGGCATGCCCTCCTCAATCGGACATAGCCGCCGGGTACAGCTGCGATCCATCCTGCTAACTCCAGTTCCAGCAACTGAGCTGAGATAACTGGCACAGATTGGCCGGCACGTTCAGCGACAACGTCAACAGGTGTAACATCATCACCTACGTTAGCCAACACATCAGCAAATGGCAATGGAGCATCGTCACTCACCTCAGAATAAATTTCACCGCCCGGTGTCATCGGCAGCCAGTTAAGTGCACTTGCCAGATCTTCCACGATGTTATGGGGATGGGCCACCAGCAGCGCCCCCTGCTGAATCAGCCAGTTTACGCCTTCGCTTAACGGGTTACCGAGCGCGCCAGGTAAGGCATAGACATTACGATTTTGCTCCAGCCCATACCGCGCCGTTACCAGGGAACCACTCTTCAGCGAGGCTTCTACCACCAGCACCCCATGGCTCAGGCCGCTGATAATACGATTACGGCGCGGAAAATTAAGCGGATGCGGCAGGGTCGTCAGCGGAAACTCAGAAACTACCGCACCACCCTGTTCAACGATCTCTGCGGCAAGATGGGCATGATTGCTGGGATAGAGCCGCTGCAAACCACTACCTAACACGGCCACCGTTTTACCGCCTACGTTGAGTGCTGCCTGATGCGCAACACCATCAATACCCCTTGCCAGTCCGCTGGTAATGGTCAGACCGCTGAGGCTTAAGTGCTGGGTAAACCAGTCGCACCAGTAGCGGCCATAGTGTGAACAGTTTCGGCTGCCCACCACCGCTAACTGTGGTGTGCTGATAAGCGCAGGATCGCCATCAATATAGAGCAGCGGCGGAAAGCGGTTGGTTTCTTTAAGACGGGCAGGATAGGCCGCGTCCAGAGCAGTCACCAGATGATGAGCCGGACTCTGATCCAGCCAGGAATAGACTTCTGTGAGATTATTTTCATTAAAATCATCATATTGCTGGCACTGGCTCTCATCTAAGCCAAGCCGGATAAGCTGCTCCCTGTCTGTCTGTCCGGCACCTATTTGCTGCGCCACATCAACCCAGCGTTTTCCTGTCATTCCAGTGACGGCGGCCAGCCGTACAGACTGCGCTATTTTGTCCATCTTCAGCTCCCTGATCGCCCTTGCTTCCTGCCGCAGAATGCTGTCAATCAGGCCTCGAAAAGTCTACAATATAAGGTAGTAATCTTTTCTTAACCGAATACAGATCTGGATATTTATGTCAGTTTTGCAGGTATTACATTTCCCTGACGAGCGTCTTCGCAAAGTTGCTGCGCCCGTTAAAGAAGTTAACGCAGACATTCAGCGTATCGTTGATGATATGTTCGAGACGATGTATGCCGAAGAAGGTATCGGTCTTGCGGCTACGCAGGTCGATATTCATCAGCGCATTATCGTGATTGACGTCTCTGAAAGTCGTGAAGAGCGTTTAGTGCTGATTAACCCTGAGCTGCTGGAAAAAAGCGGTGAAACCGGCATTGAAGAGGGCTGCCTCTCTATTCCGGAACAGCGCGCATTTGTTCCGCGTGCCGAGCGGGTAAAGGTCCGTGCACTGGATCGCGAGGGTAAAAGTTTCGAACTGGAAGCCAGCGAGTTACTGGCCATCTGTATCCAGCATGAGATCGATCATCTGGAAGGCAAACTGTTTATCGATTATCTGTCGCCTTTAAAGCGGCAACGGATCAAAAATAAATTAGAGAAACTGGCGCGTCAGAACGCGCAGGCTTCCTGAGATCTTAATAAGGGATAAACGTGTCTGCCCCGCTAAAAATCATCTTTGCCGGCACACCTGACTTTGCAGCGCGTCATCTTGACGCGCTGCTTGCTTCTGAACATCAGGTTATCGGCGTATTCACCCAACCCGACCGTCCTGCTGGTCGCGGTAACAAATTAACGCCAGGCCCGGTCAAAACGCTGGCGATGGCACATGACATTCCGGTTTATCAGCCTAAGTCACTGCGACCTGAAGAAAATCAGCAACTGGTTGCTGACCTCAAGGCCGATGTGATGGTGGTTGTGGCCTACGGATTAATTCTGCCCAAGGCCGTGCTTGATATGCCACGTCTGGGATGCATCAATGTCCATGGCTCACTGCTGCCACGCTGGCGTGGAGCTGCGCCTATTCAACGTGCGCTCTGGGCTGGCGACAGCGAAACCGGCGTGACCATCATGCAGATGGACGTGGGACTGGATACCGGCGATATGCTGCATAAGCTGGCCTGTCCGATTACTGCCCAGGATACCAGTGCCACGCTGTATGACAAGCTGGCACAGCTTGGCCCACAGGGGCTGCTGGATACGCTGACATTACTGACCACTCAGCAGGCTTCACCTGAAAAACAGGATGAAACGCTGGCCAACTATGCTGAGAAACTCAGTAAAGAGGAGGCACGTCTTGACTGGACACTCTCTGCAGAACAGCTTGAGCGTTGTATTCGCGCTTTTAACCCGTGGCCGATGAGCTTTTTCACCATTGAAGATCAGCCGGTTAAAGTCTGGCAGGCAAGCGTTCTGCCCCACAGCGATCGTGCGCCTGGTGAAATTATTCATGCTGACAAGCATGGCATCCAGGTGGCGACGGCTCAGGGCGTACTGAACCTGCTCCAGTTGCAGCCCGCCGGTAAAAAACCGATGTCGGCTCAGGATCTTCTCAACTCGCGCCGGGAATGGTTTGAACCTGGAACCCTTCTGGACTGACTCTCAGGCCCGGTCCCTCACCGGGCCTTTTGTTTGATGACAAAACCCTATGACTAAATCTATCAACCTGCGTAGCCTCTCGGCTCAACTTATTGAGCGTGTGGTCGACAAGGGCGAATCCCTGAATACGGCACTGCCAGCCGCCCAGAAAAAGCTCTCTGACAAAGATAGCGCATTAGTGCAGGAGATCTGTTTTGGCGTATTGCGCACATTACCGCAGCTGGAAGCGCTGATTGGCAAACTGATGGAGCGTCCACTTACCGGCAAACAGCGGGTTCTGCACTATCTGATCATGGTCGGGCTTTATCAGCTGGAATATACCCGTGTGCCTGCCCATGCCGCACTGGCAGAAACCGTCGCGGGCGCCGAAGTACTGAAGCGCACCAGTATGAAAGGCTTATTAAATGGCGTATTACGCCAGTTTCAGCGTCAGCGGGAAGAGCTGCTCGCCACTGTTCAGGATGGCCCGCAACGCTATCTGCATCCCGGATGGCTGCTAAAGCGTTTACAGCATGCCTGGCCGGAACAATGGCAACAGATTGTCGAAGCAAATAATCTGCGTCCGCCGATGTGGCTGCGGGTTAATCGCCAGCACCACGATCGTGACACGTGGCTGGCTATGCTGGCCGAAAGCGGCAGGAATGCACAGCCTGCTGTCGATGTGCCGGATGCGCTGCGGCTTGACGCCCCTGCCCCGGTCAGCCAGCTACCAGGCTTTGATCAGGGTTGGGTTACCGTGCAGGATTTATCTGCTCAGCGCTGTGCCTTGCTGCTTGAGCCCCAAAACGGCGAACAGATTCTGGATTTATGCGCTGCGCCCGGCGGTAAAACGACCCATATCCTTGAAATCGCGCCTCAGGCCGAAGTTATGGCCGTCGACGTGGATGCGCAGCGTCTTAAACGCGTAAATGAGAATCTGCAGCGACTGGGTATGAAAGCAGACGTGAAACAGGGTGATGGACGAACGCCGCAACAGTGGTGCGGCGTTCGTCAGTTTGACCGTATTCTGCTGGATGCGCCCTGCTCTGCTACCGGTGTGATCCGACGCCATCCTGATATTAAGTGGCTGCGTCGCGATCGGGATATCGCCGAGCTGGCAAAGCTTCAGGGTGAAATTCTTGATGCTATCTGGCCGCACCTGAAACCTGGCGGTACACTGATTTATGCCACCTGCTCCATCCTGCCTGAAGAGAATCATCAGCAGATAGATGCTTTCCTGCAGCGCCAGCATGATGCGCAGGCAGAGCCCCTCAGAGATGCGCCCGCGAACGGCTTACAGGTATTCCCGGAAGCCGAGGGCGGAGATGGTTTCTTCTACGCTAAGCTGATAAAAAAATCGGGTACAAACTGAAATGAGTATTGATAAGCGATGAAAATAATCATTCTGGGCGCAGGACAGGTTGGCGGAACCCTGGCAGAAAATCTGGTGGGTGAAAACAACGATATCACGGTGGTTGATACCGACTCTTCACGCCTGCGTCACCTGCAGGATAAGTTCGATCTTCGCGTCGTGCAGGGTCATGGTTCTCATCCACGCATTTTACGTGAGGCGGGTGCAGAAGATGCCGACATGCTGGTTGCCGTAACCAACTCCGATGAAACCAACATGATTGCCTGTCAGATTGCTTATTCGCTTTTCAATACGCCGAATCGTATCGCCCGTATTCGCGCGGCCGATTATCTGCGTGATGCGGACAAATTATTTATTCCTGAAGCGGTGCCTATCGATCACCTGATCTCGCCTGAACAGCTGGTGATCGACAATATCTATCGTTTAATCCAGTACCCTGGCGCATTGCAGGTCGTCAACTTTGCTGAAGGCAAAGTCAGCCTCGCCGTGGTGAAAGCTTATTATGGCGGGCCACTGGTAGGAAATCCGCTATCGATCATGCGTGAGCATATGCCACACATTGATACCCGCGTAGCCGCTATATTTCGTCAGGATCGCCCCATTCGCCCGCAGGGTTCAACCATCGTAGAAGCGGGTGATGAAGTCTTTTTCATTGCAGCCAGTCAGAACATTCGTGCGGTAATGAGTGAAATGCAGCGGCTGGAGAAACCTTATAAACGGATTATGCTGGTAGGTGGCGGTAATATCGGTTTCGGTCTGGCACAAAAACTTGAGAAAAATTACAGCGTGAAGCTGATTGAACGTAACCCCCAGCGCGCAGCAGAACTGGCAGAGCATCTTCACGACACAGTCGTCTTTTATGGCGATGCGTCAGATCAGGAACTTCTCGCTGAAGAACATGTTGATCAGGTTGATCTCTTTATCGCCGTCACCAACGATGATGAAGCCAATATTATGTCAGCCATGCTGGCAAAAAAGATGGGGGCGAAGAAGGTTATGGTGCTGATTCAGCGCCGCGCCTACGTCGATCTGGTACAAGGCAGCGTTATCGATATCGCTATTTCACCTCAGCAGGCCACGATCTCTGCCCTGCTTGGTCATGTGCGCAAAGCGGATATCGTGGGCGTTTCATCGCTACGACGCGGTATTGCAGAAGCGATCGAAGCGATAGCGCACGGAGACGAATCAACTTCACGCGTGGTCGGCCGCTCCATTGATGATATCAAACTACCGCCAGGCACCATTATTGGCGCAGTGGTTCGTGGAGACGATGTGATGATTGCCAATGATAACCTGCGAATTGAACAAGGTGATCATGTCATCATGTTCCTGACCGACAAGAAGTTTGTATCAGATGTGGAACGTCTCTTCCAGCCGAGTCCATTTTTCCTGTAAATGCCGCGTTTATAGGCGAACAGAACACAAGGAACGCAAAACTGCCGCTTAATTCGCTGTGTTGATGGCAAAACCAGTAGGGTTTGTTAGACTTTATGGCATTGGCTTGGGCAAGGAGATAAGTATGAGTTTAATCAAAGAGTTTCGCGATTTCGCAATGCGCGGCAATGTGATGGATTTAGCCGTCGGTGTCATCATCGGTGCTGCATTCGGTAAAATTGTTTCATCGTTAGTCGCCAACATCATTATGCCGCCTTTAGGCTTACTGATTGGTGGTGTCGATTTTAAATCATTCGCCTGGGTACTTAAGCCTGCAGTTGGTGATGCTCCAGCCGTTGTAATGCAGTACGGTATCTTCCTTCAGACCATCTTCGATTTTGTCATCATCGCTTTCGCAATCTTTATGGCGATCAAGTTAATGAATCGTCTGTACAAGAAAAAAGAAGTAGAGAAGCCAGTTGCTAAACCGTCAAACGAAGAAGTTCTGCTGACTGAAATCCGCGATCTGCTGAAACAGCAGAATACCCGGGTCTAGTTAATAAGCCGCCGCACAGGCGGTTTTTTTAACCGTAAAAGCAGAAGGGCAGTGATAAGACGCTTTCTTATCACTGCCCTCCCATCCAGTCCCCTTGCCATGTTTCTCTTTCCGCTTGAAACTACCTTTACCCTTTTGCTTCTGCTCTATGCGTTGCCGAAATAGTGGGTCGTGTAACAGAGCCTGAATCGCGTTATCGCGGATTTGCCCTTTGGTGTGCTGATATTTACTCATGACGCCTCCTGTTGAGATGGTCTGATACTCTATTCCTTTGCAGCAAAATAACAATATGCTTATTTGCTCGAAGCCTCTCCCCGCTCCAGCGCCTCAAGAATTGAGCACGAAATGCTACTGTGACTGTCACCACAACAGGCATCGGAAAGGTGTCGCAGAGAACGCTGCATCGTTTCTAATTCTGCGATCATCTGAGCAACTTCGCTCAGCCGTTTTTCAACGATCGCTTTTGATTCCTGACAGGTGTGGTGCGCAGGATCAACCCGGATCGAAAGTAGCTCTCTGATCGCTTCCAGACTGAAACCCAGTTTACGACCATAACGAATAAATTTCAGACGCTGAAGATCGCCCTCGCTGTAAAGGCGAAAACCACCTTCCGTCCGACCATCATGATCCATCATCTGCTGCTTTTCATAAAAACGGATAGTATCTGGCGTCACCTCCGCAAGCTTAGCTAACTGACCGATGCGAAACATTTACTCCTCCTCGCGGAAACGATGCTGAATAGCAGTGGAATAACTGCCATGGAGAAAATCGGTACTTATACCCGCCTGGCGTAATCTTAGCTCCAGCACCTGAAGCCGATGGCAATGATCCTGATAATTTTGATCCGCAGGATCGAGGTTGCGAATAAGATCGTTAACTTCCATGGCTTCACGTCTGAGCTCAAGCTCCGGCGGCAGAAAGCCCGCATTTTTCAGTAAACGGTAGCCCGCTCTTAACTCAGGCGGAACATGACTGTCATCATCCAGCTGCAGCGGCTTACCAGAGCCGGGAAGATTACTCAGCTCGCCTTTTTCCAGCGCCGCTTTGATGTGCTGTTCAGCAAGTTCATCAACCAGCCACATAGTTAGCTCCTTTGAACATGAAAAGAGTAAGCTCTAAGGTAGTAAATTTCAGGCAATAAAAAACCCGCCGAAGCGGGTTTTTTACGTTGCTACAGATTACTCTGCGGCTGCTTCTGCTTGAGCTTCTGGACGATCAACCAGCTCGATGTAAGCCATCGGAGCGTTGTCACCAGCACGGAAGCCACACTTCAGAATACGAGTGTAACCACCGGCACGGCTCGCGAAACGCGGGCCCAGCTCATTAAACAGTTTTGCCACGATCTCGTTATCACGAGTACGGGCGAATGCCAGACGACGATTAGCTACGCTGTCGGTCTTGGCAAGAGTAATCAGCGGCTCAACTACGCGACGCAGTTCTTTGGCTTTCGGCAGAGTCGTTTTGATGATCTCATGACGAACCAGAGAACCGGCCATGTTGCGGAACATAGCCTGACGATGGCTGCTGTTGCGGTTCAGTTGACGACCACTCTTACGATGGCGCATGACCTTATCCTTCTCAGTGAAACCTTAACCTGTGATCTGATTATTCATCAGCAATGCTTGCTGGCGGCCAGTTCTCGAGGCGCATGCCCAGAGAAAGACCACGCGAAGCCAGCACATCTTTAATCTCGGTAAGAGATTTTTTACCAAGGTTAGGCGTTTTAAGCAGCTCAACCTCGGTACGCTGTACCAGATCACCGATGTAGTGGATAGCTTCTGCCTTAAGGCAGTTAGCAGAGCGGACAGTCAATTCCAGATCGTCAACAGGGCGCAGCAGGATCGGATCGAATTCTGGTTTCTCTTCTTTAACTTCCGGCTGACGTACATCACGTAAGTCAACGAAAGCTTCAAGTTGTTCTGCCAGAATGGTTGCCGCACGACGAATCGCCTCTTCAGGATCGATTGTGCCGTTGGTTTCCATTTCGATGACCAGCTTGTCCAGGTCGGTGCGCTGCTCTACACGCGCTGCTTCAACATTGTAGGCGATACGGTCTACAGGGCTGTAGCAAGCGTCAACTAACAGGCGGCCGATTGGGCGCTCATCTTCTTCCGAATGAATTCGGGCAGAAGCCGGCACATAGCCACGACCACGCTGAACTTTGATACGCATGCTGATAGCAGCGTTCTCATCGGTCAGATGGCAAATGACATGCTGAGGCTTGACGATTTCGACATCACCATCATGGGTAATGTCGGCTGCAGTCACAGGGCCAATGCCAGATTTATTCAAGGTCAGAATAACTTCATCTTTCCCCTGAACTCTTACCGCCAGCCCTTTCAGGTTGAGCAGGATTTCCAGGATATCTTCCTGTACTCCCTCTTTGGTGCTGTACTCATGAAGTACACCATCAATTTCAACCTCGGTCACCGCGCAACCCGGCATGGATGAAAGCAGAATACGGCGCAGTGCGTTACCAAGAGTATGGCCAAAGCCACGCTCTAAAGGCTCAAGGGTCACCTTGGCGTGCGTCGAACTCACTTGCTCGATATCTACCAGGCGCGGTTTTAGAAACTCTGTCACAGAACCCTGCATTGTGTCCTCTCTTTGGTACTAAGCCTTACTTGGAGTAAAGCTCGACGATCAGGTGTTCGTTAATGTCCGCAGACAGATCAGTACGTTCAGGAATACGCTTGAACACACCTTCCATCTTAGTCGCATCAACTTCCAGCCAGGTTGGCTTTTCACGCTGCTCAGCCAGCTCCAGAGCGGCCTTCACGCGAGATTGCTTTTTGGCTTTCTCACGGATGCTAACGACATCATTCGGAGATACCTGATAAGAAGCGATGTTAACAACGCGGCCATTTACCAGAACAGACTTATGGCTAACCAGCTGACGTGCTTCTGCACGAGTGGCACCAAAGCCCATACGATAAACTACGTTGTCCAGACGACCTTCCAGCAGAGCCAACAGGTTTTCACCGGTGTTGCCTTTCAGACGAGCTGCTTCTTTATAATAGTTACGGAACTGACGCTCCAGCACGCCGTAGATACGACGAACTTTTTGCTTTTCACGTAACTGACCGCCGTAATCAGACAGACGCGGTTTACGCGCACCATGCTGACCAGGGGCTTGTTCAATCTTACACTTGGAATCAATCGCGCGAACGCCAGACTTAAGGAATAAGTCAGTGCCCTCACGACGGCTCAGCTTGAGCTTAGGACCCAAATATCTTGCCATTTTCTTTCTCCAACTATCCTAAAAAAACGGGCGTTATACGCGACGTTTTTTCGGCGGACGACAACCGTTATGAGGGATCGGAGTCACATCAGTAATATTAGTGATGCGGAAACCAGCGGCGTTCAAAGCACGAATCGTAGATTCGCGACCTGGACCCGGACCCTTTACCATAACTTCCAGGTTCTTAATTCCGTAATCTTTTACCGCTTCTGCACAGCGCTCTGCAGCGACCTGAGCAGCAAACGGAGTGGATTTACGTGAACCGCGGAAACCGGAACCACCGGCGGTTGCCCAACCCAGTGCGTTACCCTGACGATCAGTAATGGTAACGATGGTGTTGTTAAAAGAAGCATGGACATGAGCCACGCCATCTGAGACTTGTTTTCTTACACGCTTACGTGCACGAACTGGTGCCTTTGCCATTATTTACTCACCCCGATTATTTCTTGATCGGTTTACGCGGACCCTTACGGGTACGTGCGTTGGTCTTAGTACGCTGACCGCGAACCGGAAGACCACGACGATGGCGCAAACCACGGTAGCAACCAAGGTCCATAAGACGCTTGATGCTCAGGGTGATTTCACGGCGCAGATCACCTTCTACAACGAATTTCGCAACTGCATCACGCAGCTGATCAATTTGTTCTTCAGACAGCTCACTGATCTTAACATTTTCAGCAATACCCGTTGAAGCGCAGATGGCTTTAGAACGAGTTTTACCGATACCGAAGATCGAAGTTAATGCGATAACGGTATGTTTTTGATCAGGAATGTTAATGCCTGCTATACGGGCCACTATGCACTCCTATAATTAAACAAGCACGTCCCATGCTGAAAAGCCCGTTTTCAGGATACTCAAATGGAAACGCACTGACATACAAAAGATTGGCTGGCTAATCTAGCCAGCTCAACCCGACTTTGCAAGAAAAATATGTGACAAAATCAGCCTTGGCGCTGTTTATGCTTTGGCTCGGCGCTGCAGATCACACGGACGACACCGTCGCGACGAATGATTTTGCAGTTACGACATAATCTCTTGACGGAAGCACGAACTTTCATTTTTACTCTCCGTAACTTCTCAACCAACTGAATTAACGGCCGTAGCCTTTCAGGTTAGCTTTCTTCAGTGCCGACTCGTACTGACTTGACATCATCAGAGTTTGCACTTGAGCCATAAAGTCCATGATGACGACAACTACGATAAGCAGTGAAGTACCGCCAAAGTAGAAGGGAACCTTCATCGCATCACGCATGAACTCCGGGATAAGGCAGATAAACGTAATGTAGAGAGCGCCGATTAAGGTCAATCGCGTCATTACTTTATCAATATACTTCGCCGTTTGCTCTCCCGGACGAATTCCCGGTACGAATGCACCAGACTTCTTCAGGTTATCTGCTGTTTCACGTGGGTTGAAAACCAACGCCGTATAGAAGAAACAGAAGAAGATGATTGCAGTCGCATAGAGTAGCACATAAAGCGGCTGTCCTGGCTGCAAATACAGCGAAATTGTTGTCAGCCAGTTCCAACCGGTACCGCCCCCAAACCACGATGCAATCGTTGCCGGGAACAGAATAATGCTGGAAGCAAAGATGGCTGGAATGACGCCTGCCATGTTCACTTTCAACGGTAAATGTGTGCTCTGTGCAGCGTAAACGCGACGACCTTGCTGACGTTTTGCGTAGTTCACCACAATGCGGCGTTGACCACGTTCAACAAAGATAACAAAGAAGGTCACTGCGAATACGAGTACTGCAACCAACAGCAACAGAAGGAAGTGCAGGTCGCCTTGCCGCGCTTGCTCGATGGTATGGCCAATGGCCGGCGGGAGACCCGCAACGATACCTGCGAAGATAATGATCGAAATACCGTTACCGATACCACGTTCAGTAATCTGTTCGCCCAGCCACATCAGGAACATCGTTCCTGAGACCAGACTCACAACAGCGGTAAAGTAGAAAGCAAAGCCTGGATTCATTACCAGGCCTTGCATCCCTGGCATATTCGGCAGACCGGTAGCAATACCGATCGACTGAAATATAGCCAATACCAACGTACCGTATCGGGTGTACTGGCTAATCTTACGACGGCCAGCCTCCCCTTCTTTCTTAATTTCCGCTAACGCTGGATGAACCACCGTTAATAACTGGATGATAATCGATGCCGAAATATACGGCATGATGCCCAGTGCGAAGATAGAAGCACGGCTCAGAGCACCACCAGAGAACATGTTAAACATTTCAATGATGGTGCCACGCTGTTGCTCAAGCAGTTTGGCAAGTACAGTGGCATCAATACCAGGGATTGGAATAAAAGAGCCAATACGGAAGACAATGAGTGCGCCGATTACAAACAGCAGTCTGCGTTTCAGCTCACCAAAGCCACCCTTGGCACTTTGAAAATCTAATCCCGGTTGTTTAGCCATCTGCTACTTATTCCTCGATTTTACCGCCAGCAGCTTCGATTGCAGCACGTGCACCTTTGGTGACACGCAGACCGCGAACCGTTACCGGTGTAGAAACTTCACCAGACAGAATTACTTTAACGAATTCAATCTGAACACCGACAATGTTGGCTGCTTTCAGCGCGTTCAGGTCGACGATACCGCCTTCAACTTTCGCCAGATCAGACAGACGAATCTCTGTTGTGATCATTGCTTTGCGAGAGGTGAAACCGAACTTCGGCAGACGACGGTACAGAGGCATCTGACCACCTTCGAAACCGCGACGTACGCCACCGCCAGAACGTGAGTTCTGACCTTTGTGACCACGACCACCGGTTTTTCCGAGGCCAGAACCGATACCACGACCCAGACGCTTGGTAGCGTGCTTAGACCCTTCGGCCGGAGACAGAGTATTTAAACGCATCTCTTACTCCTCCACTTTAACCATATAGGAAACCGCGTTAACCATACCGCGTACTGCAGGCGTGTCTTCACGCTCAACGGTGTGGCCAATACGACGCAGACCCAGGCCAACCAGAGTGGCTTTATGCTTAGGCAAGCGGCCGATTGAACTACGGGTTTGAGTGATTTTAATAGTCTTAGCCATCGTGATTACCCCAGAATTTCTTCAACGGATTTACCACGCTTAGCAGCGACCATTTCCGGAGATTTCATATTGCCCAGGCCGTCGATAGTTGCACGAACCACGTTAATCGGGTTAGTAGAACCATAGGCTTTTGCCAGTACGTTATGAACTCCAGCGACTTCCAGAACGGCGCGCATTGCACCACCGGCAATAATACCGGTACCTTCTGAAGCCGGCTGCATGAACACGCGGGAACCCGTGTGTGCACCTTTAACTGGGTGCTGCAGGGTGCCGTTGGTCAGCGCGACGTTAACCATGTTGCGACGGGCTTTCTCCATCGCTTTCTGGATCGCTGCTGGAACTTCACGCGCTTTACCGTAACCAAAACCTACGCGACCATTACCATCGCCTACCACAGTCAGTGCTGTGAAGGAGAAGATACGACCACCTTTAACAGTTTTAGAAACACGGTTTACCGCGATCAGTTTTTCCTGCAGTTCGCCAGCTTGTTTCTCGATGTGTGCCATCTTAGACCTCTACCTTAGAACTGAAGGCCAGCTTCACGGGCAGCATCTGCCAGTGCCTGGACGCGACCATGATATTGGAAACCGGAACGGTCGAAAGAAACACCAGTGATGCCTTTTTCGATTGCGCGTTCTGCGATAGCTTTACCTACTGCAGCTGCGGCTTCTTTATTACCGGTATACTTCAGTTGTTCAGTGATAGCTTTTTCTACAGTAGAAGCAGCGACCAGAACTTCGGAACCGTTCGGGGCGATTACCTGTGCGTAAATATGACGCGGGGTACGATGTACCACCAGGCGAGTAGCACCCAGCTCTTTGAGCTTGCGACGTGCACGGGTCGCACGACGGATACGAGCAGATTTCTTATCCATAGTGTTACCTTACTTCTTCTTAGCCTCTTTGGTACGCACGACTTCGTCGGCGTAACGGACACCCTTGCCTTTATAAGGCTCAGGACGACGGTAGGCGCGCAAGTCCGCTGCAACCTGACCAATCAGCTGTTTATCAGCGCCTTTCAGCACGATCTCAGTCTGAGTTGGACATTCTGCAGTGATACCCGCGGGCAGCTGGTGATCGACTGGATGAGAAAAGCCCAGAGACAGGTTAACCACGTCGCCTTTAACGGCTGCACGATAACCTACACCAACCAGCTGCAGCTTCTTAGTGAAGCCTTCGGTAACACCGATTACCATTGCGTTAAGCAGCGCGCGAGAAGTACCCGCCTGCGCCCAGCCGTCAACGAAACCTTCGCGCGGAGCGAAAGTCAGAGCGTTGTCAGCATGCTTAACTTCAACAGCATCATTGATAGTACGAGTCAGCTCGCCGTTTTTACCTTTAATCGAAATTACCTGACCGTTGAGTTTTACCTCTACGCCGGCAGGAACAACGACAGGTGCTTTAGCAACACGAGACATATGTATCCTCCGATTACGCTACGTAGCAGATAATTTCGCCACCAAGACCTGCCTGGCGCGCTGCACGATCAGTCATGACACCTTTAGATGTAGAAACTACAGCGATGCCCATACCAGCCATTACCTTTGGCAGCTCATCTTTTTTCTTATAGATGCGCAGACCAGGACGGCTTACTCGCTGAATGCTTTCTACAACAGCTTTGCCCTGGAAATACTTGAGAGTAAGTTCCAGTTCCAGCTTGATGTCGCCTTCGATTTTGAAATCTTCAATATATCCTTCTTCCTTCAGAACGTTGGCAATTGCCAATTTCAGCTTGGAGGAAGGCATGGTGACCGCAACTTTGTTTGCGGCCTGACCGTTACGGATACGGGTCAGCATATCCGCGATCGGATCTTGCATGCTCATCTGTGTTACTCCCGTGATTCAATTGGTGACAATTACCAGCTAGCCTTTTTCAGGCCCGGGATTTCACCGCGCATGGCGGCTTCGCGGACCTTGATACGGCTCAACCCAAACTTCCGCAGGAAACCGTGCGGACGACCTGTTTGACGGCAGCGGTTACGCTGACGCGAAGGGCTGGAATCACGCGGCAGACTCTGCAGCTTCAGAACAGCATCCCAACGATCTTCGTCGGAAGCGTTCACATCAGAGATGATCGCTTTCAGTTCAGCGCGTTTAGCGAAGAATTTGTCTGCTAATTTTGCACGCTTAACTTCGCGTGCTTTCATAGATTGCTTAGCCATTAAGTAACCCTACCTTACTTACGGAACGGGAAGTCAAAGGCAGCCAGCAGAGCACGGCCTTCATCATCAGATTTCGCAGTAGTGGTAATGGTGATATCCAAACCACGAACGCGATCGACTTTGTCGTAGTCGATTTCTGGGAAGATGATCTGCTCACGTACACCCATGCTGTAGTTGCCACGACCATCGAATGACTTAGCGGACAAGCCACGGAAGTCACGGATACGTGGAACAGCAATGGTGACCAGACGCTCAAAGAACTCCCACATGCGCTCGCCACGCAGAGTTACTTTACAGCCGATCGGATAGCCCTGACGGATTTTGAAGCCTGCAACTGATTTGCGTGCTTTGGTGACCAGCGGTTTTTGACCGGAGATTGCTGCCAGGTCAGCTGCTGCGTTATCCAGCAGTTTCTTGTCAGCGATCGCTTCACCAACACCCATGTTCAGGGTGATCTTCTCGACCCGAGGGACTTGCATGACAGAATTGTAGCCAAACTCTGTCATGAGTTTCTGGACTACTTCGTCTTTGTAGTAATCATGCAGTTTCGCCATCGTACTACTCCAAATTACTTGATAGTTTCGCTGTTAGACTTGAAGAAACGGACTTTTTTGCCGTCTTCGAATCTAAAGCCTACACGGTCAGCCTTACCAGTTGCCGCGTTGAACAGTGCAACGTTAGAAACCTGAATAGCAGCTTCTTTTTCAACGATGCCACCTGGTTGGTTCAGAGCCGGAACCGGCTTCTGATGTTTCTTCACCAGGTTGATACCTTCAACGATGACCTTACCAGAAGACAGGACATTCTTAACTTTACCGCGCTTACCTTTATCTTTACCGGTTAACACGATAACTTCGTCGTTACGACGGATTTTAGCTGCCATTGTTCGCTCCTTAGAGTACTTCTGGTGCCAGAGAGATAATTTTCATGAACTTTTCAGTACGAAGTTCACGAGTTACCGGCCCAAAAATACGCGTACCGATAGGCTGCTCACTGTTATTGTTCAGAATAACGCATGCATTACCATCGAAGCGAATGACAGAACCGTCCGGGCGACGAACACCCTTCCTGGTGCGCACCACTACCGCCTTCAGGACATCACCTTTTTTGACTTTACCACGCGGAATTGCTTCCTTGATGGTAACTTTGATGATGTCACCGACGCCTGCGTAGCGACGGTGCGAGCCACCCAGAACCTTGATACACATTACGCGACGTGCACCGGAGTTGTCGGCGACGTTCAGCATAGTCTGTTCTTGGATCATTTTAGTGCTCCGCTAATGTCAACTACTACTTCGGGACCTAAACCTCAGGTCGTTAGAAAGCCCCATAATTGAGGGCGCGGCATTGTAACACCGGTTCTCACAGATGGGTAGAAAAAATAAACGGCTCTCAATCGAGCCGCTGATTTCCCCTGATGACAGGGAGGGCGTATTCTAGGGAATAGTGCGAACAGTAGCAAATGTAATCTGCCTTATTTTTCGTCGCCTCCCAAATAAAGTGCCCTTCTGACTCAATCAGCCAGTTTCCTGGCCAGTTGGTTATGCTGACGCAACACGGCTGGCAGTTCAATTCCGGCCACTTGTCCGTCCCGTACCCGGACTTTTCCGTTAATGATGCTATAGGCAACCTGTCCCGGATTACAGAACACCAGGGCGGCGACAGGATCGTGCCCTGCCCCGGCAAGTCCAATTCTATTCAGGTCAAAAATGGCCAGATCGGCCATCATGCCCGGCGCAATGGTGCCTACATCATCGCGGTTTAGCACCTTTGCTCCACCCAGCGTCGCCAGTTCCAGTGCCTGACGTGCCGTCATCGCATCCGGGCCGAAGCCAACGCGTTGCAGCAGCATCGCCTGACGAACTTCGGCCATCATGTCTGAGCTGTCATTGGAGGCTGAGCCATCCACACCCATACCCACGTGTACGCCGGCATCACACATATGGCGTATCGGCGCAATACCGGAACCGAGACGCATGTTCGAGCAGGGACAGTGCGCGACGCCGGTACCGGTACGTGCAAAGAGTTCTATGCCATGCTGATCCAGTTTGACGCAGTGTGCATGCCAGACATCCGGTCCTACCCAGCCGAGGTCTTCAACATACTGTGCTGGCGTCATATTGAATTTTTCACGGCTATAACGGATATCGCTGTCGTTCTCCGCCAGATGGATGTGCATTGAGACGTTGAAGCTGCGTGCCATCGCTGCGGATTGCTTCATCAGCTCACGGCTGACTGAAAACGGCGAACATGGCGCAACCACGATGCGTAACATCGAACCGTGGCTGTCATCATGGTAGCGCTCAATCACACGCTGCGTATCTTTAAGAATGGCGGCTTCATCCTCTACCAGTGCATCGGGTGGTAAGCCACCCAGGGACTTACCGACGCTCATGCTGCCCCGGCTCGCATGGAAACGCATGCCCATTAAGGCTGCAGCCTCAATACTGTCGTCAAGCTTACAGCCATTCGGGTAGACGTAGAGATGGTCACTGGTGGTGGTGCAGCCGGAGAGCATTAACTCAGCCATAGAGATCTGTGTTGAGATATGAATCATCTCAGGCGTCAGATTCTGCCACAGTGGATAGAGGTGGGTTAGCCAGTTAAAGAGCTCGCCGTTTTGCACTGCAGGAATAGCGCGGGTCAGGCTCTGATACATGTGGTGATGCGTATTGATCAGGCCAGGGATGACAATGTGTCCTCGCAGATCGATGATCTCATCCGCGCTATCAGGTAACAAGCGTGCTTCCCCGACTGCAACGATCTTATTTCCTTTTATCAGAATAGAGGCGTTACCTATTTCCCGACGGTCAGCATCCATGCAGACCACACATTCAGCATTCTTCAGTAACAGAGTTCGTTCCATGCTATTGCCTGTGGGTAGTGGTTGTGTGTTACCCGATAATAGCGGCAAGCTTTTGGCAGAGCTAATCGCAGGTAACGCAGCTAACAGTGGCAATTTTAACAGTGACCGGCGTAAGCGGTCATGACTCTCCATTTTCACGGCACATTTCCTTGTACAGTTATGATAACCCCGGCGTTTATAGCCTGGCGCTTTCAGACCACCTCGCCTGAAGAGAGGCAGCTTAATCCCTGCAAATCCCTGAATTTTTGAGCACCATCAAATCCGTATTGCCACGGGCACAAATGGATCAAGCCCGAATCGCAGGCAAAAAAAAACCCCCTGCCGAAGCAGAGGGTTTCCTCAGAAAAAACAATTCTTATTACAGAACAGCTTTCTCGATTACGCGAACCAGGGTCCAGGATTTAGTCTTGGACAGTGGACGGCATTCGCGGATTTCTACCACGTCACCAATTCCACATTCATTGTTCTCGTCATGGATGTGCAGCTTGGTCGTACGTTTAATGAATTTGCCGTAGATCGGGTGTTTCACGAAACGTTCGATAGCAACAACTGCAGATTTCTGCATTTTGTCACTTACTACACGACCCTGCAGAGTACGGATTTTATCGGTCATTACGAACCCGCCTTCTCAGTCAGTAAAGTCTTAACGCGTGCAACATCACGGCGAACCTGTTTCAGCAGATGAGTCTGCTGCAGTTGGCCAGATGCTGCCTGCATGCGCAGGTTAAATTGCTCACGCAGCAGATTAAGCAGCTCAGTGTTCAGCTCTTCAACGCTTTTTTCACGCAGCTCAGTTGCTTTCATTACATCACCGTCTTAGTTACAAAGGTGGTTTTGATAGGCAGTTTTGCTGCTGCCAGCTTGAATGCTTCACGGGCCAGCTCTTCTGGTACGCCGTCCATTTCATACAGGACTTTACCAGGCTGGATCAGGGCAACCCAATACTCTACGTTACCCTTACCTTTACCCATACGCACTTCCAGCGGCTTCTCGGTGATCGGTTTGTCCGGGAATACTCGGATCCAGATCTTACCTTGACGCTTAACTGCACGGGTCATAGCACGACGTGCTGCTTCGATCTGACGAGCAGTCAGACGACCACGGCCAACAGCTTTCAGACCGAAAGTACCGAAGCTGACATCCGTACCCGCAGCCAGACCGCGGTTACGGCCTTTGTGCACTTTACGGAATTTCGTACGCTTTGGTTGTAACATCAGCGACTCTCCTTACTTACGGCCTTTACGCTGCTGCTTTTTAGGTTGAGCAGCCGGTTCCGGTTGTTCAACAGCAGCCATACCACCCAGGATCTCACCTTTGAAGATCCATACCTTAACGCCGATTACACCATAAGTGGTGTGCGCTTCAGAGGTGTTGTAGTCAATGTCAGCACGCAGTGTGTGCAATGGCACGCGACCTTCACGATACCATTCGGTACGTGCGATCTCGGCGCCACCCAGACGGCCGCTAACTTCGACTTTAATACCCTTCGCGCCAAGACGCATGGCGTTCTGAACTGCACGCTTCATAGCACGACGGAACATCACACGACGCTCCAGCTGTGAAGTGATGCTGTCAGCTACCAGTTTCGCGTCCAGTTCCGGCTTGCGGACTTCGGCGATATTAATCTGTGCAGGAACGCCAGCGATATTCGCGACGACCGTGCGCAGTTTTTCTACATCTTCGCCTTTCTTACCGATAACGATGCCCGGACGAGCGGTGTGAATAGTCACACGGATGCTCTTCGCTGGACGCTCGATAACGATACGAGAGACAGATGCTTTAGCCAGTTCTTTAGTCAAAAACTGACGTACTTTAAAATCGCTGTCCAGGTTGTCAGCGAATTCTTTGGTGTTCGCAAACCAGGTAGAGTTCCATGGTTTTACAATACCCAGGCGAATACCATTAGGATGTACTTTCTGACCCATTGCTAGTCTCCAGAGTCTCAGCGATCGGACACAACCACAGTAATGTGGCTGGTGCGCTTCAGGATGCGATCTGCACGACCTTTGGCACGCGGCATAATGCGTTTCATGGTCGGACCTTCATCAACGAAAATTTTCGTGATTTTCAGATCGTCGATATCAGCGCCATCGTTGTGTTCGGCGTTAGCAATGGCAGATTCCAGAACTTTTTTGACCAGTACAGCCGCTTTCTTATTGGTGTAGGTCAAAATGTCCAGTGCCTGCGACACTTTCTTACCGCGAATCAGGTCAGCAACAAGGCGAACCTTCTGAGCAGAAGAACGAGCGTGGCGATGTTGAGCTAAAGTTTCCATCTCTTCCTCCTACTTATTTCTTCTTGGCTTTTTTATCAGCCGCGTGACCGCGATAAGTACGTGTCGGCGCGAATTCACCCAGTTTGTGACCAACCATTTCGTCGGAAACAAAGACAGGAACGTGCTGACGACCATTATGGACAGCGATGGTCAAACCGATCATGTTAGGAAAGATCGTTGAACGACGGGACCAAGTGCGCAAAGGCTTCTTGTCACCGCTTTCCACCGCTTTCTCTACCTTCTTCAGCAAGTGCAGGTCAATAAAAGGACCTTTCTTGAGAGAACGTGGCATGGCTTATCCTCTAATATTATTTGCTACGGCGACGTACGATAAACTTATCGGTACGCTTGTTGCTACGGGTCTTCTTACCTTTGGTCTGAACGCCCCACGGAGTTACCGGGTGCTTACCAAAGTTACGACCTTCACCACCACCGTGCGGGTGATCAACTGGGTTCATCGCGGTACCACGAACGGTAGGACGAACACCACGCCAACGGGCTGCACCAGCTTTACCCAGAACGCGCAGCATATGCTCAGCGTTGCCGACTTCGCCCAGTGTTGCGCGGCAGTCAGACTCGACTTTACGCATTTCACCTGAACGCAGACGCAGGGTAACGTAAGAACCTTCACGCGCAACGATCTGCACGTAAGCACCGGCTGAGCGAGCAATCTGACCGCCTTTGCCTGGTTTCATTTCTACGTTATGCACGGTTGAACCCACCGGGATGTTACGCATCGGCAGAGTGTTACCTGCTTTAATCGCAGCATCAACGCCAGATTGGATCTGGTCGCCGGCTTTCAGGCCTTTAGGGGCCAGGATGTAACGGCGCTCGCCGTCTTTGTACAGAACCAGTGCGATGTTCGCAGAGCGGTTCGGATCGTACTCAAGACGTTCAACAACTGCCGGGATACCGTCTTTGTTGCGTTTGAAGTCAACAATACGATAAGCCTGCTTGTGACCACCACCGATATGACGGGTAGTGATACGACCATTGTTGTTACGGCCACCGGATTTGCTGTTTTTTTCTACCAGCGGGGCAAATGGTTTGCCCTTGTGCAGCTCCGCGTTTACCACTTTAACTACATGGCGACGACCCGGAGATGTCGGTTTACATTTAACAACTGCCATTGTCTTTCTCCTCCGACTTACTCAGCGCCGCCAGCGAAGTCCAGATTCTGGCCTTCTTTCAGGGTGACGTAAGCTTTTTTCCAGTCGCTACGACGACCGATACGCTGTCCTTGACGCTTAACTTTGCCCTTAACTACCAGGGTGTTTACGTCTTTAACTTCTACTTCGAACAGTTTCTCAACAGCAGCAACGATCTCTGCTTTGGTCGCGTCATTAGCAACTTTGAGAACGATGGTATTGGTTTTTTCCATCGCGCTAGATGCTTTTTCAGATACGTGCGGCGCGCGCAGTACTTTCAGCAGACGTTCTTCACGGATCATGCCAGCATCTCCTCAACTTGCTTAACTGCATCAGCAGTCATAACGACTTTGTCGAAGGCGATCAGGCTAACTGGGTCGATACCGGATGCATCACGTACGTCAACCTTGTACAGGTTGCGCGCAGCCAGGAACAGATTCTCATCCAGTTCACCGGTGATGATCAGCACGTCTTCCAGAGCCATGTCTTTCAGTTTCTGTACCAGCAGCTTGGTTTTCGGTGCTTCTACAGCAAATGATTCGACAACGATCAGACGATCTTGACGTACCAGTTCGGACAGGATGCTTTTCAGCGCGCCGCGGTACATCTTTTTGTTAACTTTTTGACTGTGGTCCTGCGGCTTCGCAGCAAAGGTCACACCACCTGAACGCCAGATTGGGCTCTTTACAGAACCTGCACGCGCACGGCCGGTGCCTTTTTGACGCCATGGCTTTTTGCCTGAACCGGTTACTTCGGCGCGAGTTTTCTGCGCGCGAGTACCCTGGCGGGCGCCAGATGCGTAAGCAACAACAACCTGGTGAACCAGCGCTTCGTTGAAATCACGACCGAAGGTAGTTTCGGAAACAGTCAGCGCGCTCTGCGCGTCTTTCAATACTAATTCCATTGCTATCCCCTTACGCCTTCACAGCTGGTTTAACGATCAGGTCGCTACCGGTAGCACCGGGAACTGCACCTTTAACCAGCAGCAGGTTGCGCTCAGCGTCAACACGTACTACGTCCAGACTCTGAACGGTTACGCGCTCATTACCCAGCTGACCTGCCATTTTCTTGCCTTTGAACACTTTGCCCGGAGTCTGGTTCTGACCGATAGAACCCGGAACGCGGTGAGACAAGGAGTTACCGTGAGTAGCGTCCTGGGTACGGAAGTTCCAGCGCTTAACGGTACCGGCGAAACCTTTACCTTTAGAGGTACCGGTTACGTCAACTTTCTTAACTTCAGCGAAAATCTCAACGCTGATGCTCTGACCTACAGAGTATTCTTCACCTTCAGCAGTGCGGAATTCCCACAGGCCACGGCCAGCTTCAACGCCAGCTTTAGCAAAATGACCAGCTTCAGGTTTGGTCACACGGTTTGCTTTTTTAGCACCGGTGGTAACCTGAATTGCCTGGTAACCATCGTTTTCCAGGCCTTTGACCTGAGTAACGCGGTTCGCTTCAACTTCGATTACGGTGACGGGGATAGAAACGCCATCTTCAGTGAAGATGCGGGTCATGCCCACTTTTTTACCGACTAAACCAATCATTGTTTCAACCTCTCAATCGCTCGATGACCTGATTAACCCAGGCTGATCTGCACGTCAACACCGGCAGCCAGATCCAGACGCATCAGAGCATCAACGGTTTTTTCAGTTGGCTCAACGATGTCTACCAGACGCTTGTGAGTGCGGATTTCGTACTGATCACGCGCATCTTTGTTAACGTGCGGAGAGATCAGAACAGTAAAACGCTCTTTGCGGGTTGGCAGCGGGATTGGACCACGAACCTGCGCACCAGTGCGCTTGGCGGTCTCAACGATTTCCGCGGTTGATTGATCGATCAGACGATGATCAAACGCTTTAAGACGGATACGGATTCTTTGGTTCTGCATGAGACCAGAGCTCCAAACTTTTTATAGACGAAAAAAATTACTACTCGAGCCCATTACGATTGATGGGAGAGTGTAATCGTTCAGCATATAACTCCACAATTGGGAGTATTGTCAGGCGGCCTAAATTTCAGCCGTCTGCGATTCTGCTCGAATCGCGCCTGCAATATCTGCAGGCCCGCGCATTATACGTAAATCTGTTCAGGAAGCAACCCGTGTTGAGGTTTTACCCATTAAATTGTGGCCGGTTCGTGAAGCGTGCGTCGCATTGCACTGCCGTATCGCTGATAAATCAGTTATTCAGTTGTGAGTCTGTTTCCGCCCTTCTTCATTCATAGGTGACACAGAACCCGTTGCCCACGAGAGTGCATCTAACCTTTCGTCCGGAGCATAATCATGTCGCCCACTCTGATAACTCACATTGCTGCACTCGCAGGCGGAGGTGCATTGGGAAGCTTTCTTTCGCTGACCAGCCAGCGCTTCACCCCCGCCCTCTCACCCGCTCAATGGTTTGCCCTACTCTGCTTTCCGGGTTCGCACTGTAATCATTGCCAGCAGCGCCTGCTGTGGCGAGATGCGCTGCCGTTAATAAGCTGGCCTGGCTTAAAAGGGCGGTGTCGCTTCTGTCATCGCGCGTTCGGCGCAGAAAGCGTTGTCATTGAATGGCTGTTTGCCCTTCTGTGCCTGCTGGTGCTGCAGAGTTTTGACCACTCTGCGGAGGCTATTTTTATTATTACTGCCTCCGGCCTCTTGCTGCTCGTGGCTGCCATCGATCGTCGCCACTTCTGTATACCTGACCCGCTCAATTATCTGCTGATCTGGTCTGGATTATTCCATGCCACGCTGTCCGGAACCGAAACAACGGCGATATGGGGTGCTGTGGCGGGCTACTGTGCGTTGTGGCTGCTCGCCTGGAGCTATCGGCAGATGCGGGGGTACGAGGGATTAGGTTATGGCGATATCAAGCTCTTCGCAGCGTTAGGTGCCTGCTGTGGCTGGCAGGCATTACCCTGGATTGCGTTGGGTGCCACCGTTATGGCGCTGACGTCGATCGTGATGCTGCAACTGCGGGGTTTTATTCAGGGGGACAGCCCGCTGCCGTTTGGCCCTTTCCTGGCCATTGCGGGCTGGGTAGCGATAGTACTGCAGACCCGATTCACTCTTGTTTGATTTGAGCCTGCAGATAGTTCTGGATGCCCATCTTCTGGATTAACTCAAGTTCCGTTTCAATCCAGTCGATGTGATGTTCCTCATCAGCCAGGATTTCAATCATCATGTCACGGCTGACATAGTCATGCACTTTGTCAGCATAGGAGATAGCTTCACGAAGGTCTTTCGCGCCCTCCAGCTCCAGATTCAGGTCTGAACTCAGCATCTCTTCAACATCTTCACCGATACGGAGCCGTCCCAGATCCTGAAGATTTGGGATCCCTTCAAGGAAAAGAATACGCTCAATATATTTATCGGCATGTTTCATCTCATCGATTGATTCATGGTATTCCACATCATTGAGGCGCGTCAGACCCCAGTTTTTGAACATGCGCGCATGAAGAAAGTACTGATTGATAGCAACCAGTTCATTTCCAAGCAGTTTGTTGAGATGACTGATAACTTTGATATCGCCCTTCATTGTTAACCCTCCGCGCCTGGTTTATTAGAGCGTAGATGTGGTTAAAAAGAAGTCAAAAAAACGCGACAGATATTGTGGGTATTCACGCACCGATCGTCGGTCAGGCTATCTCTTTGTAGAGTGGTGCATGCTGCATCTCTTCATCCATAATTTCACGCGCAGTACGAATGCATTTGCCGCATTGCTTGCCGACCGGCACAAGCTGGCGCAGTTGCTGAATAGATTTGGGCTGATAGCGACGCACGACTTCACGAAGGGTTTTATCACTGATGGCATTACACAGGCAGACGTACATTGATTCATCACTCGGGTACATTTTCTGTACATAGTGTAAATGCGAATCGTTTTTATTTCAAACCCACCCTTTGCAGGGTTATGGCGTTTTCAGAGCAAAAAAAAAGAGCACCGAAGTGCTCTTTTTACTGTGTTGCAGTGGCCATTTACACAGCCACAGCAGATATCACAATTAAGCGATAACTTTAGCAACAACACCCGCGCCAACGGTACGGCCGCCTTCGCGGATTGCGAAGCGCAGACCTTCGTCCATTGCGATTGGGTGGATCAGGGTAACAACCATTTTGATGTTGTC
>NZ_JAALFV010000018.1:0-31495 GCF_011800405.1 Pantoea sp. EKM21T | reverse complement strand
GCGAGAGTAGGGAACTGCCAGGCATTAAATAAGTGAAGAAGCCCCGCACGAAAGTGCGGGGCTTTTTTACGTCTGCAGATCGTGAAAAACCTCATCATAACCCCCGAAAACAGCCTGAGAACCCCTCTCTGATACGGTAAACTACGGCCAGATAACTCAGTAAAGGCCGTCAAATGTCCAGCCAGCATCCCTCCTTAAAAGCCGACAATACGCTTGGGCTTGAAGTACATACACAGAAACGCATCGTCGCCGAGACGCCAGCCGCCATTCTGGCAGCATGGCAGGCCAGCCAGAGTGATCAAACGCCTTTCCTTGTGCTCGGTGAAGGCAGCAATGTCCTCTTCCTGGAAGATTTTGCCGGTACAGTGGTGCTGAACCGCATCAAAGGCATCAAAATTCAGGATGAATATGAGTGCTGGAAATTGCACGTTGGGGCAGGTGAGAACTGGCATCAGCTGGTTAAAAGCACGCTGGAAAAAGGAATCACAGGCCTGGAAAATCTGGCGTTGATCCCTGGTATGACCGGTTCGGCACCGATTCAGAACATAGGTGCTTATGGCGTGGAATTAAAAGACGTCTGCGAATACGTGGATGTACTTAATCTGCACAGTGGTCAGACAGAACGTCTCGATCGTGAAGCCTGTGAGTTTGGCTATCGTGACAGCATTTTTAAACATCACTACCAGTCAGGCTATGTCATCGTCGCAGTCGGGATAATATTGCCTAAGCAATGGCAACCGGTATTAACCTACGGCGATCTGAAAACGCTCAATCCGGTGACGGCCAATGCCTGGGATGTCTATCACGCGGTATGCCAGATGCGGCAGAGCAAATTACCCGATCCGAAAGTCACCGGTAATGTAGGCAGCTTTTTTAAAAATCCTGTCGTCACCGAGGCGCAGTGCAGCTCACTACTGACGCATTTTCCGGCTATGCCACACTATCTGATGCCAAATGGTGAAATCAAACTGGCAGCAGGATGGCTTATCGATCAGTGCCAGCTGAAAGGTTATCGCATCGGGGGCGCGGCAGTTCACCAGCAACAGGCACTGGTGCTGATCAACGCTGAAAATGCCACACCCGGCGATATCGTTGCGCTGGCAAAAACCGTGCGCGCTCAGGTTGGTGAAAAATTTGATGTCTGGCTTGAGCCCGAAGTGCGCTTTATTCAGGCGCAGGGTGAATGTAATGCCGTCGGGGTGATCGCATGAAAGACCATAATGTTCCGCTAAAGCTGGTTGATATCTTATCTGATGGTGAGTTTCATTCCGGTGAGCAACTGGGTGAAACGCTGGGCATGAGTCGCGCAGCCATAAATAAGCATATCCAGACGTTAAAAAGCTGGGGTCTTGACGTCTATACCGTGACAGGTAAAGGTTACAGTCTCTCTGCCCCGATACAGCTGCTGGATGAGCAGGCGATACTCTCACAGGTTACGCAGGGTAACGTCTCGGTAATCCCGGTGATTGATTCCACAAATCAGTATCTGCTGGAACGTATGCATGAAATGGAGTCGGGTGCTGCCTGCATTGCGGAATATCAGCAGGCGGGTCGCGGCCGTCGTGGCCGTCAGTGGTTTTCGCCCTTTGGCGCGAACCTCTACATGTCTATGTACTGGCGTCTGGAGCAGGGGCCGGCAGCGGCGATGGGTCTGAGCCTGGTAATTGGCATTATCATGGCTGAGACATTACGTTCATTAGGGGCCGATGATGTCCGCGTAAAATGGCCCAATGATATTTACCTGAACGATCGTAAACTGGCGGGTATTCTGGTCGAACTGACAGGTAAAACCGGCGATGCTGCGCAGATCGTGATTGGTGCGGGGATTAACCTGGCGATGCGAACAGCCGATGCATCACAGATTAATCAGGGCTGGATTAACCTGCAGGAGGCCGGGGTAACGGTAAACCGCAATGAGCTGGCGGCACGTCTGATCAATAGTCTGCGCGAAGCTCTGCCGCTCTTTGAGCAGGAGGGATTAACCCCGTTTGTCGCACGCTGGGCTGCGCTGGATAACTTTATTAACCGGCCGGTTAAGCTGCTTATCGGTGAACGTGAGGTCCATGGTATTGCGCGAGGCGTAGACAGCCAGGGTGGCCTGTTACTGGAACAGGATGGCGAAATAAAAGCCTGGGTGGGTGGAGAAATATCACTGCGTCCTGTCTGAGTAAAAAAAGCCTGCAGCAACGCAGGCTTTTTTATGACAGCAGTTATTTACGCAAGCGAACCTTATCGACTGCGTGATCGCCACTTTTGGTCATAATCAGGCTGGCTCGTTCGCGCGTCGGCAGGATATTTTCCTGCAGGTTAAGCCAGTTAATCTCTTTCCATAAATTGCCAGCAATTTCAACCGCTTCTGCTTCTGAAAGCTGGGCGTAATGATGGAAATAGGAGTCCGGATTGGTAAATGCGCCCTGGCGGAATTTCAGGAATCGATTGATATACCAGCTTTGCAAGAGATCTTCCTCTGCATCAACATAGATAGAAAAATCGACGAAGTCTGAAACAAAGACATGATGGGGATCGTGGGGATAGTCCATTCCACTCTGTAATACATTCAGACCTTCCAGAATCAGAATATCAGGCTGCTGTATCACTTTATCGCCATCAGGGATGACATCATAAATCAGATGTGAATAGACCGGAGCAGTCACCTGACTGGCTCCCGACTTCAAATCGGAGACGAAATTGACCAACCGGTGCATATCGTAGGATTGCGGGAATCCTTTTTTCTTCATTAATCCACGCTCTTTCAGCACGGCATTAGGATGAAGGAAGCCATCAGTGGTGATCAATTCGACTTTGCGATGTTCAGGCCAGCGGCTGAGCAAAGCCTGCAAGACACGCGCAGTCGTGCTTTTACCGACCGCTACGCTACCCGCAATACTGATGATATAGGGGATTTTCTGGCCATTGGTGCCCAGAAATTGCTCCAGTACAGCCTGCCGGCGAACGTTAGAACTTATATAAAAATTAAGCAGACGTGAAAGTGGCAGATAAATTTCCGCTACTTCCTCCAGCGAGAGATCCTCGTTGATGCCCTCCAGCTGCGCGATCTCTTCCTCTGACAGCGTCATAGGTACGGAATCACGTAATGCAGCCCATTGCTCACGAGTGAACTCTAAATAAGGCGTTGTCAGGGGGGTCGTTTTATCCATAAGCATGCATCTGACCGCAAATTCATGGCTATCAACCGCGTGTTATCCGATAAGCAGGACAGCACAGGTGAAGTGAATCACGAATCGCTGGTTTATCAGTGAGAACAATGGGCTGGAGGGTATCACCAGTATGGCTTTTAACAGAAGTAAAAAGATAAACGTGATCTCGCTTTCGTCGGTATACCCACAAAACATCATGGTGGCTTTAATTGTTACTGCTTTATCGTTGTTTATGATATTGCAGGTCATCACAGCGCATGTGCGGCTTTTATCTGCTTTTTACATCTGACCAACGTCTGAATGACAAAACGCCGCCATAAGGGCATATAGAGAGGCTGAGGCGGTACAGATTCAATATGTCCCATAAGGACTTCAGCAAACGAACAAACGGCATAGAGTCATTTTGAAAGGCTCCACGCCTGGTCATCGTCGTACCGACATAAGGGACACGCATGTCAAAACAGGCCTGCTTTCTACAGAAAAGTGCCTGCACATGAAAAAAAAGCGCAGGCGAGGTCAAAAAAGCATCGTTCGGTACAGGCGTGTGAAATAAAAATACTCCCTGCAGATCATTTACCTGCTGAAAAGCGGTCCGGAGAGAGGCCTAAGGCATTAGCGCGAGCCGACTGATCCTATGAAAACAGGACCAGATTGCACAAATATTCTGCACAAAAACACTAAAATGCGATGATTTGCACAAATAGTAAGCGATAGAAAAAAATAAGCGATTTTTTAGTTGCATCCAGAGCCCGACCTTCCTAGAATGCGCTCCACTTGATGCCGGCTTAGCTCAGTTGGTAGAGCAACTGACTTGTAATCAGTAGGTCACCAGTTCGATTCCGGTAGCCGGCACCATCAAGTAGGTGGGATTCCCGAGCGGCCAAAGGGAGCAGACTGTAAATCTGCCGTCACAGACTTCGAAGGTTCGAATCCTTCTCCCACCACCATCTCAACCTCGCGGTTGGGTACGCAGATAAACAACCTGTTTATCTGTCAGGTGAGTCACTTATCACCCTGAATTCAGACTGAGCGTTAGCGAAGTCAAAGTCGGTCAGCTTCGCTGACAGGCAGTAGATAATAGAGAAACATCTCTGTTATCTGCAAGCTACAGAAAGAACAGGTAGCCGAGTTCCAGGATGCGGGCATCGTATAATGGCTATTACCTCAGCCTTCCAAGCTGATGATGCGGGTTCGATTCCCGCTGCCCGCTCCAGATGTGCTGATATGGCTCAGTTGGTAGAGCGCACCCTTGGTAAGGGTGAGGTCCCCAGTTCGACTCTGGGTATCAGCACCACTTCCTTTAATCTCCCTCCTGATTTTCTCTGTAACTTCCTTGCAGTCAGGCATTGCCTGGTTAATGTGATGATATCATTGATATATCCGTGTCTTAGAGGGACTAGCGATGGCTAAAGAGCAATTTCAACGTAACAAACTGCACGTAAACGTGGGCACCATCGGTCACGTTGACCACGGTAAAACCACCCTGACTGCAGCTATCACTACCGTACTGGCTAAAACCAACGGCGGCCAGGCTCGTGCATTCGATCAGATCGACAGCACGCCTGAAGAAAAAGCCCGCGGTATCACCATCAACACCGCACACGTTGAGTATGAGACTGCTGCACGTCACTACGCTCACGTTGACTGCCCAGGCCACGCCGACTATGTGAAAAACATGATCACCGGTGCTGCGCAGATGGACGGCGCGATCCTGGTTGTTGCTGCGACTGATGGCCCAATGCCACAGACTCGTGAGCACATCCTGCTGGGTCGTCAGGTTGGCGTTCCTTACATCATCGTGTTCCTGAACAAGTGTGACATGGTTGATGATGAAGAGCTGCTGGAACTGGTAGAGATGGAAGTACGTGACCTGCTGTCACAGTACGACTTCCCAGGCGACGACACCCCAATCGTTCGTGGTTCTGCTCTGAAAGCGCTGGAAGGCGTTCCTGAGTGGGAAGCAAAAATCGTTGAGCTGGCTGAACACCTGGACAACTACATCCCGGATCCAGTCCGTGCGATCGACATGCCGTTCCTGCTGCCAATCGAAGACGTATTCTCAATCTCTGGCCGTGGTACCGTTGTTACCGGTCGTGTTGAGCGCGGCATCGTTAAAGTCGGCGACGAAGTTGAAATCGTGGGTATCAAAGATACTGCGAAATCAACCTGTACCGGTGTTGAGATGTTCCGTAAGCTGCTGGACCAGGGTCAGGCAGGCGAAAACTGTGGTGTTCTGCTGCGCGGTATCAAGCGTGAAGACATCCAGCGTGGCCAGGTTCTGGCTAAGCCAGGCTCAATCAAGCCGCACACCCAGTTCGAGTCAGAAGTTTACGTTCTGTCTAAAGACGAAGGTGGCCGCCATACTCCGTTCTTCAAAGGCTATCGTCCACAGTTCTACTTCCGTACAACTGACGTAACCGGTTCAGTAGAGCTGCCAGAAGGCGTTGAGATGGTCATGCCAGGCGACAACATCAAAATGGTTGTTACCCTGATCCACCCAATCGCAATGGACGAAGGTCTGCGCTTCGCAATCCGCGAAGGTGGCCGTACCGTTGGCGCGGGTGTTGTTGCTAAAGTTATCGCATAATTACCGATAACGTTTGACGCAATGCACACGGAAAGGGCATCATTTGATGCCCTTTTTGCACGCTGTTTCATAGAACCTGGCTCATCAGTGATTTTTTGAATCATAATCATTGCTGAGACAGGCTCTGTTATGCGGCGTTGGATACCGAGTTACGCCCCAAAAGCTCATTCGGTTTGGACGCCTCGCACTGCGGGGCAGAATAGTTTCTGAATTATTGTGGCAGGTTGGTTTATGAGTGCGAATACCGAAGCTCAAGGGAGCGGGCGTGGCCTGGAAGCGGTAAAGTGGGTAGTAGTCGTGTTACTGCTGCTTGCAGCGATTGTAGGTAACTACCTCTATCGTGATGTGTCACTGCCACTGCGTGCTTTAGCCGTAGTTGTACTGATTGCAGCGGCTGGCGGCATTGCGCTTTTAACGACCAAAGGCAAAGCGACCGTGGCTTTTGCTCGTGAAGCAAGAACAGAAATGCGTAAGGTTATCTGGCCAACCCGCCAGGAAACGCTGCACACCACGTTAATCGTTGCCGCGGTTACTGCCGTGATGTCACTGATTTTGTGGGGGCTGGATGGTATTCTGGTCCGTCTGGTATCGTTTATCACTGGCCTGAGGTTCTGAGATGTCTGAAGCTCCAAAGAAACGCTGGTACGTCGTACAGGCGTTTTCCGGTTTTGAAGGCCGCGTAGCACAATCGCTGCGCGAGCATATCAAATTGCACAACATGGAAGAGCTGTTTGGCGACGTCATGGTTCCGACTGAAGAAGTCGTTGAAATTCGTGGTGGCCAGCGTCGTAAGAGCGAGCGCAAGTTTTTCCCGGGATACGTACTGGTTCAGATGGTGATGAATGACGCCAGCTGGCACCTGGTACGCAGCGTCCCACGCGTGATGGGTTTCATCGGCGGTACATCTGACCGTCCGGCACCTATCAGCGATAAAGAAGTTGATGCGATCATGAACCGTCTGCAGCAGGTCGGCGACAAGCCTCGTCCGAAAACGCTGTTTGAGCCAGGTGAAATGGTTCGCGTTAATGACGGTCCTTTTGCTGACTTTAACGGTGTGGTTGAAGATGTGGATTACGAGAAGAGCCGCCTGACGGTATCCGTTTCCATCTTTGGACGTGCCACGCCGGTTGAGCTCGACTTCGGTCAGGTGGAGAAAGGTTAACCTCTTTCCGCTCACAAATTAGCTGTTGCAGCAGGCGCGAAATTTAACTACAATTTCGCGCCTTTTGTTTTTATGCGCTGGCAACAGCGTGTAAATCGTTATCACGGGGAGCCTTTACAGGCGCTATAACCCAATTGAGGAAATATCATGGCTAAGAAAGTCCAAGCCTACGTCAAGCTGCAGGTTGCAGCTGGTATGGCGAACCCAAGTCCACCGGTTGGTCCAGCTCTGGGTCAGCAGGGTGTTAACATCATGGAATTCTGCAAAGCGTTCAACGCTAAGACCGAATCTCTGGAAAAAGGTCTGCCGACTCCTGTTGTTATCACCGTATACAGCGACCGTTCTTTTACCTTCATTACCAAAACGCCTCCGGCTGCCGTACTGCTGAAAAAAGCAGCGGGCATCAAGTCTGGTTCTGGTAAGCCGAACAAAGATAAAGTCGGTAAAGTGACTCGTGCTCAGGTACGTGAAATCGCAGAAACCAAAGCTGCGGACATGACTGGTTCTGACGTTGAAGCGATGACTCGCTCAATCGAAGGTACTGCTCGTTCCATGGGCCTGGTAGTAGAGGACTAAGAAATGGCTAAGCTGACCAAGCGCATGACCGTAATTCGCGACAAAGTTGACGCGACCAAGCAGTATGATATTGCTGAAGCTGTTGCTCTGCTGAAAGAACTGGCTACTGCCAAGTTCGTTGAAAGCGTTGACGTTGCTGTCAACCTCGGCATTGATGCACGTAAATCTGATCAGAACGTTCGCGGCGCGACCGTTCTGCCACACGGTACTGGTCGTTCAGTACGTGTTGCTGTCTTCGCCCAGGGCGCCAACGCTGAAGCTGCTAAAGCAGCAGGCGCTGAGCTGGTAGGCATGGAAGACCTGGCTGATCAGATCAAGAAAGGCGAAATGAATTTTGACGTTGTTATTGCTTCTCCGGATGCAATGCGCGTTGTTGGCCAGCTGGGCCAGATTCTGGGTCCACGTGGCCTGATGCCAAACCCGAAAGTCGGTACTGTAACGCCTAACGTTGCTGAAGCGGTTAAGAACGCTAAAGCGGGTCAGGTTCGTTATCGTAACGACAAAAACGGCATCATCCACACTACCATCGGTAAAGTGGACTTTGACGCTGACAAACTGAAAGAAAACCTGGAATCTCTGCTGGTTGCGCTGAAAAAAGCAAAACCATCTCAGGCGAAAGGCGTGTACATCAAGAAAGTTAGCCTTTCAACCACAATGGGCGCCGGCGTTGCCGTTGACCAGGCTGGTCTGAACGCAACAGCAAACTAATTGCTGCTTGAAACGGGCGAAAAATTCACCTAGAATCTTACGCCCGTTGTTCTGTTATTAACGGAACAGGACACCAGAGTGCCAGAACTGATTGTTGCGTGTATCGCCTTTCCCTCTGACTCTGCTGCGTCGCACAGAATTTAGGTTGGAGCCAGGCCTTATCCTGGCCTCCGTCCAAGACCGCAGGAGCTGCTTATCTCCGGATATTCCGCTTAATACCCTGCGTAGACGGTGACAGAACCAAAAGAATTTTTTCTTAGCTGGATTCTGCTCACCGTGTTCGAGCGCTTATTTCCCCTTGGGGTGAGTAAGTGAAGTGAGTTCCGGGGAAATCCTTTCCCGGTCAAATCCAGGAGCAAAAGCTAATGGCATTAAATCTTCAAGACAAACAAGCGATTGTTGCTGAAGTCAGCGAAGTAGCCAAAGGTGCGCTTTCAGCGGTTGTTGCGGATTCCCGTGGCGTTACCGTTGATAAAATGACCGAACTGCGTAAAGCAGGCCGTGAAGCTGGCGTTTACATGCGTGTTGTTCGTAACACCCTGCTGCGCCGCGTCGTTGAAGGAACTCAGTTTGAGTGCCTGAAAGACACGTTTGTTGGTCCGACCCTGATTGCATATTCTATGGAACACCCGGGCGCTGCTGCTCGTCTGTTCAAAGATTTCGCGAAAGCGAATGCAAAATTTGAGGTCAAAGCTGCAGCCTTTGAAGGTGAGCTGATCACGGCGGCCAATATTGACCGTCTGGCAACGCTGCCGACCTACGAAGAAGCACTGGCACGTCTGATGTCGACCATGAAAGAAGCCGCTGCCGGCAAACTGGTCCGCACTCTGGCTGCTGTACGCGATGCAAAAGAAGCGGCTTAAGGCCATCTTCTTTTCTTCGTACTTGCTTACGTATAAACTTTTTCTGATTCTTAGGAACAATTGTCATGTCTATTACTAAAGACCAAATTCTGGAAGCTGTTGCAGCGATGTCCGTAATGGAAGTAGTTGAGCTGGTTTCTGCTATGGAAGAAAAATTCGGCGTTTCTGCTGCTGCTGCTGTAGCTGTTGCTGCGGGCCCGGCTGAAGCTGTTGAAGAAAAAACTGAATTCGACGTAGTCCTGAAAGCTGTTGGCCCGAACAAGGTTGCAGTAATCAAAGCCGTACGTACTGCAACTGGTCTGGGCCTGAAAGAAGCCAAAGATCTGGTTGAAGCAACTGGCGTAATCAAAGAAGCGATCAGCAAAGATGACGCAGCTGCACTTGAAGCTGCTCTGAAAGAAGCTGGCGCTGAAGTTGAAGTTAAGTAAGACAGCCTTCGGGTTGCAGTCTGAGTAGTTTCAGGCTGATGGCTGGTGACTTTTTGGTCACCAGCCTTTTTGCGCTACAGGGTCTCAATGGGGTTTCACACTGTTTGTCCATTGTTACTCTTCAATATCTTTCTCTATCGACGACTTAATATACCGCTCTACCTGTGCGGGTTCCCTGCCCTCGCAACAGCGATGAAATGATTTAAGCGTGATAGAAAGAGGTATTGCACTGCTGCTGCGCAGCCAGTGAATCAAACAAAATCGTGTTGCATGAACTGTCCTGTCAGGACGGACAGCGTGGGTCGACTTGTCAGCTAGCTGAGGAACCCTATGGTTTACTCCTATACCGAGAAAAAACGTATTCGTAAGGATTTTGGTAAACGTCCGCAAGTACTGGACATACCTTATCTCCTTTCCATCCAGCTCGACTCGTTCCAGAAGTTTATCGAGCAAGATCCAGAAGGTCAGTACGGACTGGAAGCTGCATTCCGCTCTGTATTCCCTATTGCGAGCTACAGCGGCAACTCTGAGTTGCAGTATGTCAGCTATCGCCTGGGTGAACCTGTCTTTGACGTGAAAGAATGTCAGATCCGTGGCGTGACCTATTCGGCACCGCTGCGCGTGAAACTGCGTCTGGTGGTCTATGAGCGCGAAGCGCCAGAAGGCACCGTAAAAGACATTAAAGAACAAGAAGTCTACATGGGCGAAATTCCGCTCATGACCGACAATGGTACCTTTGTTATCAATGGTACCGAGCGCGTTATCGTTTCTCAGCTGCACCGTAGTCCTGGCGTGTTCTTTGATAGCGATAAGGGTAAAACCCACTCATCGGGTAAAGTGCTCTACAACGCACGTATCATCCCTTACCGCGGTTCATGGCTCGACTTTGAGTTTGACCCGAAAGATAACCTGTTTGTCCGTATTGACCGTCGTCGTAAGCTGCCGGCCACTATCATCCTGCGTGCGTTGCAGTTCACTACACCTCAGATCCTCGATATCTTCTTCGAGAAAGTGGTGTTTGAAATTCGCGACAACAAGCTGCAGATGGAGCTGGTGCCTGAGCGCCTGCGCGGTGAAACTGCGACCTTCGATATCGAAGCGAACGGCACCGTCTACGTAGAAAAAGCACGCCGTATTACTGCGCGCCATATCCGTCAGCTGGAAAAAGATGGCATTCAGCACATCGAAGTTCCGGTTGAATATATCGCGGGCAAAGTGGTCGCTAAAGACTACATCGATGAGAGCACCGGTGAGCTGATCATTGCAGCGAACATGGAACTGTCACTGGATCTGCTGGCCAAACTGAGCCAGTCCGGTCACAAGCGCATCGAAACGCTGTTCACCAACGATCTGGACCACGGTCCATATATGTCCGAGACCCTGCGTGTCGACCCAACCAGCGATCGTCTGAGCGCACTGGTTGAGATCTACCGCATGATGCGTCCTGGTGAGCCGCCAACACGCGAAGCAGCAGAGAACCTGTTTGAGAACCTGTTCTTCTCTGAAGATCGTTACGATCTTTCTGCTGTGGGTCGTATGAAGTTCAACCGTTCATTGCTGCGTGATGAAATCGAAGGTTCAGGCATCCTGAGCAAAGATGACATCATCGAAGTGATGAAGAAGCTGATCGACATCCGTAACGGTAAAGGCGAAGTGGACGATATCGACCACCTCGGTAACCGTCGTATTCGTTCAGTCGGTGAAATGGCTGAGAACCAGTTCCGTGTCGGTCTGGTACGTGTTGAGCGTGCCGTGAAAGAGCGTCTGTCACTGGGCGACCTTGATACACTGATGCCACAGGACATGATCAACGCGAAGCCAATTTCGGCCGCGGTGAAAGAGTTCTTTGGTTCCAGCCAGCTTTCTCAGTTTATGGATCAGAACAACCCGCTATCAGAGATTACGCACAAACGTCGTATCTCTGCTCTCGGCCCGGGTGGTTTGACGCGTGAGCGTGCCGGCTTCGAAGTGCGTGACGTACACCCAACGCACTATGGTCGTGTCTGCCCAATCGAAACCCCTGAAGGCCCGAACATCGGTCTGATCAACTCCTTGTCTGTGTATGCACAGACCAACGAGTACGGTTTCCTTGAGACGCCTTACCGCCGTGTTATCGACGGTCTGGTTTCTGACGAGATTCACTACCTCTCTGCTATCGAAGAGGGTAACTACGTTATCGCTCAGGCGAACGCCCCTCTTGATGATAACGGCGCGTTTGTTGATGACCTGGTCACCTGCCGTAGCAAAGGCGAATCAAGTCTGTTCAGCCGCGATCAGGTTGACTACATGGACGTTTCGACTCAACAGATCGTTTCTGTCGGTGCGTCCCTGATCCCGTTCCTGGAACACGATGATGCTAACCGCGCCCTGATGGGTGCGAACATGCAACGTCAGGCCGTTCCGACTCTGCGTGCTGATAAGCCGCTGGTTGGTACGGGTATGGAACGTGCTGTTGCCGTTGACTCCGGTGTAACTGCCGTTGCCAAACGTGGCGGTACCGTACAGTACGTCGACGCATCACGTATCGTTATCAAAGTTAACGAAGACGAAATGCATGCTGGCGAAGCCGGTATCGACATTTACAACCTGACCAAATATACCCGTTCTAACCAGAACACCTGCATCAACCAGATGCCATGTGTTTCTCTGGGTGAGCCGGTTGAGCGCGGCGACGTGCTGGCAGATGGCCCGTCCACCGATCTGGGTGAACTGGCGCTGGGCCAGAACATGCGCGTAGCGTTCATGCCGTGGAACGGTTACAACTTCGAAGACTCCATCCTGGTCTCCGAGCGTGTGGTTCAGGAAGATCGCTTTACGACTATCCACATTCAGGAACTGGCTTGCGTGTCGCGTGACACCAAACTGGGGCCGGAAGAGATTACCGCTGATATCCCGAACGTGGGTGAAGCTGCACTCTCTAAACTGGATGAGTCAGGCATCGTCTACATCGGTGCTGAAGTGACCGGTGGCGACATTCTGGTTGGTAAGGTTACGCCGAAAGGTGAAACCCAGCTGACGCCAGAAGAGAAACTGCTGCGCGCTATCTTCGGTGAAAAAGCCTCTGACGTGAAAGATTCGTCACTGCGCGTACCGAATGGCGTGTCAGGCACCGTGATCGACGTTCAGGTCTTTACCCGCGATGGCGTGGAAAAAGACAAACGTGCGCTGGAAATTGAAGAGATGCAGCTGAAGCAGGCCAAGAAAGACCTGTCTGAAGAACTGCAGATTCTGGAAGCGGGCCTGTTCAGCCGTATCCAGAACGTATTGATTTCTGGTGGCGTTGAAGCAGACAAACTGGACAAGCTGCCGCGCGAGCGCTGGCTGGAACTGGGTCTGACTGACGAAGCCAAGCAAAACCAGCTGGAGCAGCTGGCAGAGCAGTACGACGAGCTGAAGCACGAGTTTGAGAAAAAACTCGAAGGTAAGCGTCGTAAAATCACCCAGGGCGATGATCTGGCACCAGGCGTGCTGAAAATCGTTAAGGTTTATCTGGCTGTTAAGCGTCAGATTCAGCCGGGTGACAAAATGGCAGGCCGTCACGGTAACAAAGGTGTTATCTCTAAGATCAACCCGATCGAAGATATGCCTTACGATGAAAACGGCACGCCGGTTGACATCGTTCTGAACCCGCTGGGCGTACCATCGCGTATGAACATCGGTCAGATTCTGGAAACCCACCTGGGTATGGCAGCGAAAGGCATCGGCGAGAAGATCAACGCCATGCTCAAAAAGCAGGAAGACGTCGCGAAACTGCGCGAATTCATCCAGCGCGCCTATGACCTGGGTAGCGATCTGCGTCAGAAAGTTGACCTGAACACCTTCTCCGACGACGAAGTATTGCGTCTGGCTGAGAACCTGAAGAAAGGTATGCCAATCGCCACTCCGGTGTTTGATGGCGCGAAAGAGAGCGAAATCAAAGAGCTGCTGCAGCTCGGCGGCTTGCCTTCTTCCGGTCAGATTACCCTGTTTGACGGCCGTACCGGTGAGCAGTTCGAACGTCAGGTAACCGTTGGCTACATGTACATGCTGAAACTCAACCACCTGGTTGATGACAAGATGCATGCACGTTCAACCGGTTCCTACAGCCTGGTTACTCAGCAGCCGCTGGGTGGTAAGGCACAGTTCGGTGGTCAGCGCTTTGGTGAGATGGAAGTATGGGCACTGGAAGCATATGGTGCCGCGTATACCCTGCAGGAAATGCTTACCGTTAAGTCTGATGACGTCAACGGCCGTACCAAGATGTATAAAAACATCGTTGACGGTAACCATCAGATGGAACCGGGCATGCCGGAATCCTTCAACGTACTGTTGAAAGAGATTCGCTCGCTGGGTATCAACATCGAGCTGGAAGACGAGTAACCCCCTTTTCAGGCTGCGGTTCGCCGCCGCCTGAAAGCGCAGGGTTTAAAGCGCTCGCAATTGTACTGGTTACGGGGCGTTCAATTTCGGTTGGACGCCCTCTGAGTCTCACTCCGACGGGAGCTAATCCGTGAAAGACTTACTTAAGTTTCTGAAAGCGCAAACTAAGACCGAAGAGTTTGATGCGATCAAAATTGCGCTGGCTTCGCCAGACATGATCCGTTCCTGGTCTTTTGGTGAAGTGAAAAAGCCAGAAACCATTAACTACCGTACTTTTAAGCCAGAGCGCGATGGTCTGTTCTGTGCCCGTATCTTCGGGCCGGTAAAAGACTATGAGTGCCTGTGCGGCAAATACAAGCGCCTGAAACACCGTGGTGTGATTTGTGAGAAGTGCGGCGTTGAAGTGACCCAGACTAAAGTACGCCGTGAGCGTATGGGCCACATCGAACTGGCGTCGCCGACTGCGCACATCTGGTTCCTGAAGTCACTGCCATCGCGTATCGGCTTACTGCTGGATATGCCACTGCGTGACATCGAGCGCGTGCTCTACTTTGAATCTTACGTGGTAATCGAAGGTGGCATGACCAACCTCGAGAAGCGTCAGATTCTGACTGAAGAGCAGTACCTTGACGCTCTGGAAGAGTTTGGTGACGAGTTCGACGCCAAAATGGGCGCCGAAGCGATCCAGGCCCTGTTGAAAAACATGGATCTGGAGCAGGAGTGCGAGCAGCTGCGTGAAGAGCTGAACGAAACTAACTCCGAAACCAAACGTAAAAAACTGACCAAGCGCATCAAGCTGCTGGAAGCGTTCGTACAGTCTGGCAACAAGCCAGAGTGGATGATCCTGACCGTGCTGCCTGTTCTGCCACCGGATTTGCGTCCGCTGGTACCGCTGGATGGTGGCCGTTTCGCAACGTCGGATCTGAACGATCTCTATCGTCGCGTGATCAACCGTAACAACCGCCTGAAACGCCTGCTGGATCTGGCTGCGCCAGATATCATCGTGCGCAACGAAAAGCGTATGTTGCAGGAAGCGGTCGATGCACTGCTGGACAACGGTCGTCGCGGTCGTGCGATCACCGGTTCCAACAAGCGTCCGCTGAAATCGCTGGCTGACATGATCAAAGGTAAGCAGGGTCGTTTCCGTCAGAACCTGCTGGGTAAACGTGTCGACTATTCTGGTCGTTCGGTTATCACCGTAGGTCCATACCTGCGCCTGCATCAGTGCGGTCTGCCGAAGAAAATGGCACTCGAACTGTTCAAACCGTTCATTTACGGCAAGCTGGAACTGCGTGGCCTGGCCACCACCATCAAAGCCGCGAAGAAAATGGTTGAGCGCGAAGAAGCGGTTGTCTGGGATATCCTCGACGAAGTGATCCGTGAGCACCCGGTTCTGCTGAACCGTGCGCCTACGCTGCACCGTCTGGGTATTCAGGCTTTTGAACCGGTTCTGATCGAAGGTAAAGCGATCCAGCTGCACCCGCTGGTTTGTGCGGCATACAACGCCGACTTCGATGGTGACCAGATGGCTGTTCACGTACCGCTGACGCTGGAAGCCCAGCTGGAAGCGCGTGCGCTGATGATGTCGACCAACAACATCCTGTCACCTGCGAACGGCGAGCCAATCATCGTTCCTTCTCAGGACGTTGTACTGGGTCTGTACTACATGACCCGTGACTGTGTTAACGCCAAAGGCGAAGGCATGGTGCTGACTGGCCCGAAAGAAGCTGAGCGTATTTATCGCGCTGGCCTCGCATCGCTGCATGCTCGCGTTAAGGTGCGTATCACCGAACACGAGAAAAATGAGCAGGATGAGTGGGTTGCTAAAACCAGCATCATCGACACCACTGTTGGCCGTGCCATCCTGTGGATGATCGTGCCAAAAGGTCTGCCTTTCTCCATCGTTAACCAGGCGCTGGGCAAAAAAGCTATCTCCAAAATGCTGAACACCTGTTACCGCATTCTGGGCCTGAAGCCGACCGTTATCTTTGCTGACCAGACCATGTACACCGGTTTCGCTTACGCAGCCCGTTCAGGTGCGTCTGTCGGCATCGACGACATGGTTATTCCAGAGAAGAAAGTAGAAATCATCACCGAAGCGGAAGCTGAAGTGGCTGAGATCCAGGAGCAGTTCCAGTCTGGTCTGGTAACCGCAGGCGAACGTTACAACAAAGTCATCGATATCTGGGCAGCAGCCAACGAACGTGTTGCCAAGGCGATGATGGAAAACCTCTCAACCGAAACCGTTATTAACCGTGACGGCGTAGAAGAGCGACAGGTTTCCTTTAACAGCATCTTTATGATGGCTGACTCCGGTGCGCGTGGTTCTGCTGCACAGATTCGTCAGCTGGCCGGTATGCGTGGTCTGATGGCGAAGCCAGATGGCTCCATCATCGAAACACCAATCACGGCGAACTTCCGTGAAGGGTTGAACGTACTCCAGTACTTCATCTCAACCCACGGTGCTCGTAAAGGTCTGGCGGATACCGCACTGAAAACGGCGAACTCCGGTTATCTGACGCGTCGTCTGGTTGACGTTGCACAGGATCTGGTTGTTACCGAAGATGACTGTGGTACACACGAAGGCATCATGATGACACCTGTCATCGAAGGTGGCGACGTTAAAGAGCCACTGCGTGAACGTGTTCTGGGTCGTGTGACCGCTGAAGACGTTCTGAAGCCGGGTACTGCTGATATTCTGGTTCCACGCAACACGCTGCTCGATGAGCACTGGTGTGACGTGCTGGAACTGAACTCAGTCGACAGCCTGAAAGTCCGCTCAGTAGTAGGTTGTGAAACCGACTTTGGTGTGTGTGCGCATTGCTATGGTCGCGACCTGGCACGTGGTCACATCATCAACAAAGGTGAAGCGATCGGTGTTATCGCGGCACAGTCCATCGGTGAGCCAGGTACACAGCTGACGATGCGTACGTTCCACATCGGTGGTGCGGCATCACGTGCGGCTGCTGAATCCAGCATTCAGGTGAAGAACAAAGGTACCATCAAGCTGACCAACGCTAAGTCGGTAACGAACTCGGCAGGCAAGCTGGTGATCACCTCGCGTAACGTTGAACTGAAAATGATCGACGAATTTGGTCGTACCAAAGAGAGCTATAAAGTTCCTTATGGTTCTACCATGGCGAAAGGTGATGGTGAGCAGGTTGCAGCGGGCGAAACCGTCGCAAACTGGGATCCGCATACCATGCCAGTCATCACCGAAGTGGGCGGTTTCATTCGCTTCACGGACATGGTTGATGGCCAGACCATTACCCGTCAGACAGATGACTTAACCGGTCTTTCTTCGCTGGTGGTTCTGGACAGTGCTGAACGTACTGCGGGCGGTAAAGATCTGCGTCCTGCGCTGAAAATTGTTGATGCCAACGGCAACGACGTTCTGATCCCGGGCACCGACATGCCGGCTCAGTACTTCCTGCCTGGTAAAGCGATTGTTCAGCTGGAAGATGGCGTGAAGATCAGTGCTGGTGACACGCTGGCACGTGTTCCGCAGGAATCTGGCGGTACCAAGGATATTACCGGTGGTCTGCCACGCGTTGCTGACCTGTTCGAAGCGCGTCGTCCGAAAGAGCCAGCTATTCTGGCGGAGATCAGCGGCATCATCTCCTTCGGTAAAGAGACCAAAGGTAAGCGTCGTCTGGTCATCACTCCGCTGGATGGCAGTGAGCCGTACGAAGAGATGATTCCGAAATGGCGTCAGCTGAACGTGTTCGAAGGTGAACGTGTTGAGCGCGGTGACGTGGTTTCCGATGGCCCAGAGTCTCCACATGACATCCTGCGCTTGCGTGGCGTGCATGCGGTGACCCGTTACATCACTAACGAAGTGCAGGAAGTTTACCGTCTGCAAGGCGTTAAGATTAACGATAAGCACATCGAAGTCATCGTTCGTCAGATGCTGCGTAAAGCAACCATCGTGAGCGCAGGAAGTGCAGACTTCCTGGAAGGTGAGCAGGCTGAATTCTCTCGCATCAAGATCTCTAACCGTGATCTGGAAGCGAACGGAAAAGTTGGCGCAACCTTCATGCGTGACCTGCTGGGTATTACCAAAGCGTCACTGGCTACCGAATCGTTCATCTCTGCAGCATCGTTCCAGGAAACCACGCGTGTCCTGACCGAAGCAGCAGTAGCAGGTAAGCGCGATGAACTGCGCGGCCTGAAAGAGAACGTAATCGTGGGTCGTCTGATCCCGGCCGGTACCGGTTATGCGTACCATCAGGATCGTATGCGCCGCAAAGCGGCAGGTGAAGTTCCGGTTGCACCGCAGGTTACTGCGGATGAAGCCTCAGCCAGCCTGGCTGAACTGTTGAACGCCGGTCTCGGCGGCAACAAAGACGATTAATCGTCCTTTGCCTGATAAAAACCCTGCCTCGGCAGGGTTTTTTTTTGTCTCTGATTCATACATTCCAGTCGTTGCGGCCAAGGCCAATGTCTTTCAGCTGACTGTCACTCAGCTTCGACAGGATGACGCGCGTCTCACGCCTCAGCTGCCAGCGTTTATAACTGCGCCAAAGATAGCGAACCAACTGGTAAGGCGTGCCTGTAAACGGTTTAGCTGCGCGATTCTCGTCGTATCCCATGATAGTGCCCTCAGTGAATTGTCTGAGGACTATTCTCAGCGGATCGCTCTGTATGATACAGACGCAAAAATCACCTTTCTTTAACATACAGATTGCGGTAATGGCGATCTGAATGGTAAAAAAGAGGCATAACTGTACCGGTTAATGCTCAGCTACTGAATCAGAGGAAATACAATGACGCGATATGAACATCTGGCCACGCTGCTGGCTCAGCGTATCGAACAAGGTTTATATCGCAGTGGTGAGCGCCTGCCCTCGGTACGCAGTCTGAGTGCCGAACATGGCGTCAGTATCAGCACCGTGCAGCAGGCTTATCATCTGCTGGAAGAGAAGCAGATGATTACGCCGCAGTCGCGCTCTGGCTATTTTGTGGCCTCGCGTAAGGCGACGCCCCCGATGCCTGCGCTGACCCGTCCCGCACAGCGGCCGGTTGAGGTAACGCAGTGGGATGCGGTGCTGGAGCTGATTAACAGTCGTCTGGAAGATGATGTGTTGCAGCTGGGAAGCGGCATGCCCGATCTGACGCAGCCGACGCTTAAGCCGCTGTGGAAAGCCTTCAGCCGTCAGGCTCAGAAGCAGGACATCGCGCTGCTCAATTATGACAACCTCTATGGTGTTCTCGCACTGCGGCAACAGGTTGCACGACTGGCGATAGATAGCGGTTGCCAGCTCACCGCCGATGACATTGTTATTACCACCGGCTGCCATGAAGCGTTATCGGTAGCCGTGCGTGCGGTCTGCGAGCCGGGCGATATCATTGCTGTTGAGTCGCCTTCGTTTCACGGGATCATGCAAACCCTGCGCGGATTTGGCATTCGTGCCATTGAGATCCCGACCGATGCGGTAACCGGCATCAGCCTGGAAGCGCTGGAACTGGCGTTTGATCAATGGCCGATTAAAGCAGTCGTTGTTGTACCGAACTGTAATAATCCGCTGGGATTTATCATGCCTGAGCCGCGTAAGCGGGCATTGCTTGCCCTGGCGCAGCGGTTTGACGCGGCGGTCATTGAAGATGATGTTTATGGTGAGTTAGCCTGGGAATATCCGCGCCCAGCGACCATTAAAGCGCTGGATCTCGATGGCCGGGTTCTGCTGTGCAGCTCCTTTTCCAAAACGCTGGCGCCAGGTTTGCGTGTCGGCTGGGTTGCACCCGGCCGCTATCGCGACCGTGTACTGCACATGAAATATATCGTCACAGGTTCCACCGCCACACAGCCTCAGCATGCGGTCTCCGAGTTTATCCGCCAGGGCCATTATCAGCCCCATCTGCGCCGGATGCGGCAAATCTATCATCGTAACTATGAAACCTTTAGCTGCTGGGTGCGCCACTACTTTCCCTGCGGCATCTGCGTTTCCCGTCCTCAGGGCGGTTTTCTGATGTGGATAGAGCTCCCCGAAGCGTTTGATGCGGTCCGGCTCAACCGCGAATTGCGCGAGTCAAAAATTCAGATAGCCGTAGGCTCACTCTTTTCGGCCTCGGGTAAATACCGTAACTGTCTGCGCTTAAACTACGGGCTGCCGATCAACGAGCAGACTGAAAAGGCGCTGGCGCTGGTGGGTGCAGCCGTCGAACGCGCCATGCTCTCGTGCCAGCATGAAACGCAGATTTCAGCTTCAACTCTCGCATAGCGAAAAGAAGAAGCAGGGCCGGCAAGAGGAGGGAACCGGCCCTGGTCAGATAACCTTAACCTGACGGAGGCCACGTTAAGGGTTTGGATCAGAGCACGCCAGCGGCAACTTACGCTTTTGCGCACCTCTTTCCCGGCAGAAACGCTGGCGTTACTGGTTTTGCAGCCGCTATGCGGGACAGCTTCCACAAATCCTTATTGGTGAAGCTCTGCCAGCGCCAGCAAAGTACGTGTTGCTTCACGCCAGTCATCTGCCTGGGTAATCGCACTCACCACCGCAATACTCCCTACGCCGGTTGCCAGCACGTCAGGTGCCCGAGCAATCGAAATACCGCCAATTGCCACGGTGGGGATATGCGTCAGGCGCGTCAGATGCCGCTTCAGCTGTTCAATGCCCTGCGGCGCAGAAGGCATCTCTTTGGTCTGCGTCGGGAAAATATGTCCAAGCGCGATGTAAGAGGGCTGGATTGCCAGTGCGCGGTCCAGTTCAGCATCGTCATGGGTGGAGAGCCCCAGACGCAATCCTGCCTGATGAATCCGGGCAAGATCGGCGACATCGAGATCCTCCTGACCCAGATGCACGCCATAAGCCTGATGCTTTATCGCCAGCTGCCAGTAGTCATTGATAAACAGGCGCGCGTCATAGCGTTTACCCATTGCAATCGCCTGAGCGATGGCGGGCTCGGCGACCTCATCGGGCTGATCTTTGATGCGCAGCTGCAGTGTACGAACGCCCATCTTCAGCAGGCGCTCAATCCAGTCGGGGCTATCAACCACCGGATAAAGCCCCAGGCGCGGGGCGGTAGCGGGAAATGCGGGCATCGTTACTCCTCCTTAATGGCATCGGCGGGATGATAAAGCTCACCGCCGCGCCGACGAAAACGGTCTGACATCTGCGCCATGCCCACTTCAACGGGCTCGGCGCGCGTATCCTGACGTGCTGCGAACTCGCGCACCTCCTGGGAAATTTTCATCGAGCAGAACTTAGGGCCGCACATCGAGCAGAAATGGGCCACTTTGCCCGACTCCTGCGGCAGGGTTTCATCATGCATAGCCCGCGCCGTATGGGGATCCAGCGCCAGATTAAACTGATCTTCCCAGCGGAACTCAAAGCGCGCTTTGGACATGGCGTTATCACGGATCTGCGCACCCGGATGGCCTTTCGCCAGATCGGCGGCATGCGCTGCTATTTTGTAGGTGATCAATCCCTGCTTCACATCCTCTTTGTTCGGCAGACCCAGATGCTCTTTGGGCGTGACGTAACACAACATGGCGCAACCAAACCAGCCAATCATGGCAGCACCGATACCGGAGGTGAAATGGTCATAGCCGGGCGCGATGTCGGTGGTCAGCGGGCCAAGGGTGTAGAAGGGGGCTTCATCGCACAGGTCGAGCTGTTCGGTCATGTTGCGGCGGATCATATGCATCGGGACGTGCCCCGGGCCTTCAATCATGACCTGAACGTCATATTCCCAGGCAATACGGGTAAGTTCGCCCAGGGTACGCAGTTCGGCAAACTGCGCCTCATCGTTGGCATCCTGAATGGAACCCGGACGAAGGCCATCGCCCAGCGACAGGGAGACATCATAGGCGGCGCAGATTTCACAAATCTCCCGGAAGTGCTGATACAGGAAGCTCTCCTGATGATGCGACAGGCACCATTTCGCCATGATAGAGCCACCCCGCGATACAATTCCGGTCAGACGTTTCGCCGTCATCGGGACATAACGCAGCAGCACGCCAGCGTGGATAGTGAAATAATCGACACCCTGTTCCGCCTGCTCAAGCAGCGTATCGCGGAATATTTCCCAGTTCAGCGCCTCGGCCACGCCATTCACTTTTTCCAGCGCCTGATAAATCGGCACTGTACCGATTGGCACCGGGCTGTTTCGCAAAATCCATTCGCGCGTTTCATGAATATAACGACCGGTAGAGAGATCCATCACCGTATCGGCACCCCAGCGAGTCGACCAGACCAGTTTTTCCACCTCTTCCTCAATAGAAGAGGTCACCGCCGAGTTACCGATGTTGGCATTGACCTTAACCAGAAAGTTGCGGCCAATGATCATCGGCTCCGATTCAGGGTGATTGATATTGGCAGGGATAATGGCGCGTCCGGCAGCGACCTCCTGACGCACAAACTCGGGCGTGATACTGGCTGGCAGATGCGCGCCAAAACTGTGGCCAGGATGCTGTTGCAGCAATACCTCACTGCGGATCCGCTCACGGCCCATGTTTTCCCGCAGTGCGATAAATTCCATCTCCGGGGTGATGATCCCCTGGCGGGCATAGTGCAATTGCGTGACGCAGCAGCCTGCGCGGGCACGGCGCGGTGTCGGCAGTTGATCGAAACGCAGATGATCCAGCCCCTCGTCAGACAGCCGCTGCTGGGTATAGCCTGAGCTGTTCTGTTCGAGAAGTTCGCTGTCGTCGCGTTCAGCAATCCAGCGGGCGCGCAGCTTTTCCAGGCCACGATGAACATCGATCTGTGCCGCGGGATCGCCATAGGCACCCGCCGTGTCATAGACCGGTACCGCTTCGTTCTGCTCATTGAGAGGCTGTTCTTTGCTGCCGCCGATGTGAGTCGGGCTTAGCACGATTTCACGCATGGGAACGCGAATATCCTCGCGGCTGCCGGTAATCCAGATGCGGCGGGACTGGGGAAATGCACTGCCGCTTTGCAGGGAATCAATAAATTCCTGCGCCTGGGCACGCTGTTCACGACGGGTTGTTTTTTGGTCAGACATAGCAATCTTCCTGTTAAGGGGGAACGATGCTTGTCCGGAGTTCGGAAGGAGTAACCGTATAGACAGCGTAAGCATGCTGGTATACAGAGAATATTTACTCTTGTTCCCTTCGCAGGTTCTAACCTGATCAGGTTCCGCGGATCCCGAATTAACGGTCTCAGCCCAACTTGGGCACTCCGACAAGAAGCTGTTTTTACGCGGGTGTCTGATAACAGAGCCAGGCGTAAAAACCTTATATTTCAAAGCAAAAATAAAAAAGGTTCTTTGGAGCACTCTCCTCAGAACCTGTTCAGCATAAAAGGGCTACGGGATAATCTCAACCCCTTTGCCGGAGATGATGATTAAGCCGGACGCGCGATATGGCTGTCATTGGCTACCGGCGGGGGGACAAGCTGGTTATCCCATGCCAGCTGGATCAGCTTATCTTCCAGCGTAAAGCGTGCTTCCAGCACTTCACCCACTTCGGAGAGTGCCTGCTGGAAGGTCATGCAGTTTTCGTCGTCGATCGCCTGCTGCAGGTGGCCGTCATACAGCTGCATCAGACGCTCAGTATTGGCTTCCAGCGGTGGATAGATCTGTGCGGCGGCAATCATCGGGCTGTCGCCACTCATTTCACTGATCACGCGTTCATAGATACTGAAGTGACCCGCAGAAAGATAATCGACCAGACCGTGACAGAAGTTGTCCAGAGCCTGCTCATCAAGACGCGTCAGCGCCTCTTTGTTTGGTTTAAGTCCGACCAGGTGATAATAGGTCACCAGTAGCTGACGACGGGCTTCAAGCCACGAATCGACCAGTTCATTACTGCCACCTACGCGTTCAGCCAGGACGTCTAACTGGTTAAGCATATCTAACTCCATGTGAGTTATAGTTGTTTATCTACACACTTAACATCAGGACTTCAGCGTGCGAGTTGACGCTAAGGATGACGAAATAAATGCAATGCGAAATCTCAAGCGTAGACGCTGGATGGTGGATTGTCAGCCATGAACAGAAACTTTGGTTACCACAAGGTGATTTACCCCACGGAAACGCCGAAAAATTTGGTTTGACCGGCAGTAAAGCCCGGACCATCGGTGAGTGGCAGGGCGAAAAAGTCTGGCTGATTTGTGAGCCGCGTTCTGCCGATATGTTCTCAGTACGACAGCTGATCGATCAGGATGTGGCGCTGTTTCAGCTGGTGGGTCGCGGTGTGCAACTGGCGGAATTCTACCGTTCTCATCGCTGGTGCGGCTATTGCGGCCATGAAATGCACCAAAGCAAACATGAATTTGCCTGTCTCTGCAGCCATTGCCGCGAGCGTTACTATCCGCAGATCGCACCCTGCATCATTGTGGCTATCCGTCGCGGTGATGAAATCCTGCTGGCGAATCATGCCCGCCATCGCAACAAGGTCTACACCGTGCTGGCAGGTTTTGTGGAGGTGGGCGAGACGCTGGAGCAGGCCGTTGCCCGCGAAGTGATGGAAGAGAGCAATATCCGCGTCAAAAACGTCCGTTACGTTACCTCCCAGCCGTGGCCCTTCCCGCAATCGCTGATGACAGCCTTTATGGCGGAGTATGACAGCGGCGATCTGCAGCACGACGGTAAAGAGCTGCTGGATGCGGCCTGGTTCCGTTTTGATGAGCTGCCGTTGCTGCCACCGCCAGGCACCGTGGCGCGCCGCCTGATTGAAGATACCGTCGCCCTGTGCCGCGCCGAAGTGTGAAAGTGCTACACTACACGCCTGTTATTGAGAGAGTGTTGAGATGAGTGAACTGAAGAACGATCGTTATTTGCGTGCCCTGTTACGTCAGCCGGTTGATGTCACGCCGGTCTGGATGATGCGACAAGCCGGGCGCTATTTGCCGGAGTACAAAGCGACACGCGCCCAGGCGGGTGACTTTATGTCGCTGTGTAAAAACGCCGAGCTGGCCTGTGAAGTTACCCTGCAGCCGCTGCGCCGTTATCCGCTGGATGCCGCCATCCTCTTCAGTGACATCCTGACCATTCCGGATGCGATGGGACTGGGTCTCTACTTTGAAACCGGCGAAGGCCCGCGTTTCTCAAACCCTGTGACCTGTCGCGCTGACGTTGAGCGTTTACCGGTGCCCGATCCCGAAATGGAGCTGGGCTATGTGATGAATGCTGTCCGTACCATCCGTAAGAACCTGAACGGCGATCTGCCGCTGATTGGCTTCTCCGGCAGTCCGTGGACGTTGGCCACCTATATGGTGGAAGGCGGGAGCAGCAAGGCGTTTACCAAAATTAAGAAGATGATGTATGCCGATCCCGCTACGCTCCACGCGATGCTGGATAAGCTGGCCGACAGCGTCATCCTCTATCTCAATGCTCAGATCCGCGCCGGTGCGCAGTCCGTTATGGTGTTTGATACCTGGGGTGGCGTGCTGACCGGTCGTGATTACCGCGAATTCTCACTCCATTACATGCACAAAATTGTCGATGGCCTGCTGCGTGAAAACGACGGTCGCCGCGTGCCGGTGACGCTCTTCACCAAAGGCGGCGGACAGTGGCTGGAAGCGATGGCCGCCACCGGTTGTGACGCGCTGGGTCTCGACTGGACCACCGATATTGATGACGCACGCCGTCGCGTGGGCGACAAAGTCGCCCTGCAGGGCAACATGGATCCTTCTATGCTCTATGCGGCACCTGAGCGTATCGAACAGGAAGTGGCTGGGATCCTGGAGCGCTTTGGCTCGGGCACCGGGCATGTCTTTAATCTGGGTCATGGTATTCATCTGGATGTGCCACCGGAAAATGCGGGCGTCTTTGTTGAGGCGGTACACCGTTTATCACGTCCCTGGCATCAGGAGTAATCATGGATATTGCCGCACTTCGCGCTGAGCAGTTACAACGCGCCGCTGATGTGGTGCGTGAAGATGACTTTGATGTGCTGCCACCCCGCTTTATCGGCGGGGCGGACGTTGGATTTGAGCAGGAAGGCACCATCACCCGGGCGGCGATGGTGATACTGGAGTATCCCTCCTTAAAGCTGGTGGAGCACCGCATCGCACGCGTTGAGACCACCATGCCTTATATTCCGGGCTTTCTCTCATTCCGTGAATATCCAGCGCTGATGGCCGCCTGGCAGATGCTGGAGCAAAAGCCGGACCTGCTGTTTGTGGATGGACACGGTATTTCGCATCCACGACGACTTGGCGTCGCGTCACATTTTGGCCTGCTGGTCGATGTGCCCACCATTGGTGTCGCGAAAAGTCGCCTGTGTGGCCGTTTTGCCGATCTGGATGCGCAGCCTGGCAGTCGTCAGCCACTGATCGACAAAGGCGAGCAGATAGGCTGGGTATGGCGCAGCAAGCTGCGGTGTAATCCGCTGTTTGTCGCCACCGGCCATCGTGTCAGCCTGGATACCGCGCTACAGTGGGTCGAAAACTGTACGCGTGGTTACCGGCTGCCGGAACCGACCCGCTGGGCCGACGCGGTTGCCTCGAACCGAACCGCTTTCCAGCGCTGGCAAAACGCGCTTTAACACTGTTTGTGCTGCGGTTTTGCAGTTACACTGCGGCCAGCGAAACGAATAAGAGCCACCTTTATGTTACAAAATCCCGTTCATCTGCGTCTGGCGAAGCTGGAAAGCTGGCAGCACCTTACTTTTATGGCCTGCCTGTGCGAGCGCATGTATCCCAACTATCGTGCGTTCTGCGAGCAGACTGAATTTGCCGATCCGGCACTCTATCGCCGCATTCTTGATCTGATCTGGGAAAACCTGACGGTCAAAGATGCGAAGATTAACTTCGACAGCCAGCTGGAAAAGCTCGAAGCCGCCATTCCTGATGGTGATGCGTTTGAGGTTTACGGCGTTTATCCGGCTATCGATGCCTGTGTGGCATTGAGCGAAGTCGTACATGCGCAGCTGAGCGGTGAAACTCTTGAGCATGCAATTGAAGTCAGCGAGACCTCAATTACTACTATCGCCATGCTGGAAATGACCCAGGCTGGACGCGAAATGACCGACGAAGAGCTGCGTGAAAACCCGGCTATCATCGATGAGTGGGACCTTCAGTGGGAGATTTTCCGCCTGCTGGCGGAGTGTGAAGAGCGCGACCTTGAATTGATTAAAGGTCTGCGATCTGACCTGCGTGAAGCGGGAATTAGCAACATCGGTATAAATTTCCAGCAGTAAGGCGATAAAACGTGACTTCAGGCCCGAATTAGCGCGCCTGGAGGCTTCACATTGGCCCCCTGTCTGGTCTACATTTGGGGGGCTGAAAATTGTGGCTATCGGTGCGTGCAGGCAGAAGAGTGCCAGAATATGGCTTTTCCCTCGCACTCGTTGCTTAGCAAGCGATAAATACACTTTAAGGATAACTTATGAACAAGACTCAACTGATTGATGTGATCGCAGAAAAAGCTGACCTGTCTAAAACCCAGGCAAAGGCAGCGCTGGAATCTACTCTGGCTGCGATCACTGAGTCTCTGAAAGATGGTGATGCTGTACAACTGGTTGGTTTTGGTACTTTTAAAGTGAACCACCGCGCTGAGCGTACCGGTCGTAACCCGCAGACTGGCAAAGAGATCAAAATCGCTGCAGCAAATGTACCGGCATTCGTGTCTGGTAAAGCGCTGAAAGACGCCGTTAAGTAAGACGTCGCACTGCGGTTAAGCTTTAAAACAGGGGGCGTTTCGCCCCTTTTGTTTAAGAGGCCAGCCATCATGACCCCGCTGTTTCAGCGTTTATCTGTTCTGTTTCTCTCCCTGTTTCTTTTCGGTTGCAGCTCTACTCCGGATATTCCCCCCTTTTCTGCCAGTGGCTATCTTGCCGATCGTGGTGTTGTTCGTATCTGGCGTAAAAACAGCGACCACCAGTCGGTCCATATCCGCACCTTCTATACGCCGTTCAGTGGCGGTGAGGGTGAAGTGACGGATTATGTCTGGCTGGAAGAGTCGTTGATCAGCATTCAGCGTCAGGTGAAGGGCAACCAGCCTGATGATGTGACCCTGCGCTTTGACCAGGCTGGCGGTCTTAACTTTATGCAGCGCCAGCTTTCAGGCCGGCGTGAAGCGGTCAGCCCGGATGCGGTTGAGCTCTATAAGTTTGATGCCGAGCGGATGCGTAACCTCAGCGATGCGCTATTAAGCGGTCAGGTGTTCCTCAGACAGGGACACTGGCTGGGAAACAATGTGCTGGAGAGTTGCGAAGGCCAGCAGGTCAGACCCGCTTTTGACGCCGACGCTCTGCAGATGCTGACACAGCAGCAACGCCGCGCATCGGCACCGCTGATGGTGTCATGGCTTGAAGCGCCGGAAGGGATACAGCTATTGCGGGTCAGTCAGCAGGATGACTGCTCACAGCAGCCGACAGAAGAAGATATGTGAATTGAAAAGGGGGCACCTGGTGCCCCCTGAACTTATTTGCGATTAATGGCGCGGTAGCCGATATCGCGGCGACAGAAGCTGCCCTGCCATGAGATCGGCTGTGTCAGCTCATAAGCCCGCTTTTGTGCCGCGGCCACATCGTCGCCCAGCGCGGTGACACACAGCACGCGGCCACCGTTTGTCAGCACCAGGTCCTCTTCCAGCCGTGTTCCGGCGTGGAATACCTTGCCGTCAGCCACTTCTTCCAGTGGCAGACCGTGAATCTGATCGCCCTGAGCGTAGTCACCCGGATAACCGCCCGCCGCCAGCACCACACCCAGCGCAGGGCGGGGATCCCATTGTGACGTTTTCTGATCCAGTTTACCGTCACAGGCGGCCAGGCAAAGATCGACCAGATCCGACTGCAGGCGCAGCATGATCGGCTGAGTCTCCGGATCGCCGAAGCGGCAGTTGAATTCGATCACTTTCGGCTGCCCGGTGTGATCGATCATCAGGCCGGCATAGAGAAAACCGGTATAGACGTTGCCTTCAGCCGCCATGCCGCGCACGGTCGGCCAGATAACCTGATCCATAACGCGCTGGTGGATCTCATCGGTGACAACCGGAGCCGGAGAGTAGGCACCCATTCCGCCGGTGTTCGGACCGGTATCGCCATCGCCCACGCGTTTGTGATCCTGGCTGGTGGCCATGGGCAGCACATGCTCGCCGTCCACCATCACGATGAAGCTGGCTTCTTCGCCATCCAGAAACTCTTCAATCACAATACGGTGTCCGGCATCGCCAAAGGCGTTTCCGGCCAGCATATCCTGAACCGCATCCTCAGCTTCCTGCAGCGTCATTGCCACAATCACGCCTTTACCTGCGGCCAGACCGTCGGCTTTGATGACGATAGGGGCGCCTTTCTCACGCAGATACGCGAGAGCGGGCTCAACCTCGGTGAAGTTCTGGTATTCCGCACTCGGGATCTGATGACGCGCCAGGAAATCCTTGGTGAAAGCTTTAGAGCCTTCCAGCTGCGCAGCAGCCTGAGTCGGACCAAAGATAGCCAGCCCGGCCTCACGGAAGGCATCCACGATGCCAATCACCAGCGGCGCTTCGGGGCCGACAATCGTCAGATCGATCTTTTCACGCCGGGCAAACTCAAGCAGGGCGGGGACATCAGTTGCACTGATCGCGACATTCTGCAGCGCAGGCTCTAATGCGGTGCCCGCATTACCCGGTGCCACAAACACGGTTTCCGCCAGCGGCGACTGGACTGCTTTCCAGGCCAGAGCATGTTCACGTCCGCCATTGCCGATTACTAAAATTTTCATCTGTTTCTCTCCAGAACGATTAATGGCGGAAGTGACGCATGTCGGTGAAGATCATGGCAATGCCGTGCTCATCAGCCGCCGCAATCACCTCTTCATCGCGGATGGAGCCGCCAGGCTGGATGACGCAGCTCACGCCTGACGCGGCTGCCGCATCAATGCCATCACGGAACGGGAAGAAGGCATCCGACGCCATGGCTGATCCTTTTACTTCCAGCCCTTCATCGGCTGCTTTAATGCCGGCAATCTTAGCGGAATAGACACGGCTCATCTGTCCGGCACCGATACCGATGGTCATGTTGTCGCGTGCATAAACAATGGCGTTAGACTTAACGAACTTCGCTACTTTCCAGCAGAACAGCGCATCACGCAGCTCCTGTTCGGTTGGCTGACGTTTACTGACGACGCGCAGCTGGCTGGCATCAACCATGCCGAGATCGCGATCCTGTACCAGCAGACCCCCGTTGACGCGTTTGAAATCCAGTGCAGCAGTACGGTTTTGCCATTGGCCGCAGATCAGGACACGGACATTCTGCTTCGCGGCGGTAATTTTCAGCGCGGCCTCGGAAACCGCTGGCGCGATAATCACCTCAACAAACTGGCGGCTGATAATGGCCTGCGCAGTTGCTTCATCCAGCTCGCGGTTAAAGGCGATGATGCCGCCAAATGCGGAGGTCGGATCGGTCTGGTAAGCACGCTCATAGGCTGCCAGCAGAGAGTCACCGGTCGCTACGCCACAAGGGTTCGCATGTTTGACGATGACGCAGGCGGGTTCACTGAACTCTTTTACGCACTCCAGTGCAGCATCCGTGTCAGCAATGTTGTTATAGGAGAGCGCTTTGCCCTGAACCTGCCGGGCAGTCGCCACTGAAGCTTCAGTGATGTTCTCTTCTATATAGAAGGCAGCATCCTGATGGCTGTTTTCACCGTAGCGCATATCCTGCTTCTTAATGAAGTTCAGATTCAGGGTACGCGGGAAACGGCCAGCAGGCTGATTACGATCACCGTGATAGGCGGGTACCAGGCTGCCAAAGTAGTTAGCGATCATGCTGTCATACGCGGCGGTGTGTTCGAACGCTTTGATCGCCAGATCGAAACGGGTCTCAAGCGTCAGGCCATTTTCATGGGCATCCATTTCGGCAATGATCGCTTCGTAGTCGCCGCTGCTGACCACGATTGCCACATCTTTATGGTTCTTGGCAGCAGAGCGCACCATGGTCGGGCCACCGATGTCGATATTTTCCACTGCATCTTCCAGTGAACATCCTTCACGGGCGACGGTCTGTGCAAAGGGATAGAGGTTAACGACCACCATGTCGATTGGGCTGATGTCGTGCTGCGCCATAATGGCATCATCCTGGCCGCGACGACCTAAAATGCCGCCATGCACTTTGGGATGCAGGGTTTTGACGCGTCCATCCATCATTTCCGGGAAACCGGTGTAGTCAGAGACTTCTGTGACAGCCAGACCCGCATCCGCCAGCAGGCGAGCTGTTCCGCCTGTGGAGAGCAGTTCGACACCGCGACTTGAGAGCGCCTGAGCAAATTCGAGGATACCGGCTTTGTCAGAGACACTGAGCAATGCGCGGCGTACAGGACGAGTTTGTTGCATGGTGGTTTATCCCTTGGCTTTGTTTCGCGTATATAAGAGCGTTACATCAGGCTTTACAGCGGTTTTCTCTTCTTTATATAGGAAGAAAAAATCAAAAACCTCAGGTAACGCCCCGAAAAGGGGTGTCCGGAACTTCGCCCGGCATTGTAGCGAAAACGTTTGCGTGATGCTCGCCTAAATTTATCTGGCCCGACTAATGTGGATAACATTGTGTGTAACTGCGTATAACAGCCGCTTTTGCTGTGGAATGCAGCGAACGCTCTTTTTTATGCAATTTATGGGTTGCGCCTCTCAGACAACTCCCTATAATGCGCATCCATCAACACGGCACACCGGCAACGGGAAGCGGGTTGAGAGGCACAGGAGACTGCGCCGCCGGAGAAAAACTTCTGAGAAAGAGGTTGACTCTGCAGGAGGAAAGCGTAATATAC
>NZ_JAALFV010000017.1:0-42450 GCF_011800405.1 Pantoea sp. EKM21T | reverse complement strand
ACTCAGAAGTGAAACGCCGTAGCGCCGATGGTAGTGTGGGGTCTCCCCATGCGAGAGTAGGGAACTGCCAGGCATCAAATAAGAGAGAGCCCTTTGCGTATGCGAAGGGCTTTTTTCGTTGTGGCAAACCGCGATAAAACTCCCTCTGAAGAACGTATCTGTCTGTTTATTCATAACAGCAACAGGTCAGTAAGCATATTAAAGCGGCTGTTCAGTCCATAAAAAACCCGGCACCAGGCCGGGTAATGAGATAACTGAACGTCTGATCAGTGAATAACCTGCGATAAAAACGCCCGGGTACGCTCCGATTTTGGATTCGCAAAAAACTCCTGCGGTGGCGCGACTTCGACGATCTCTCCCCGATCCATAAAGATCACCCGGTCAGCCACCGTTCGGGCAAAGCCCATCTCATGGGTGACGCACAGCATGGTCATCCCATCCTCCGCCAGACCAATCATCGTATCCAGCACCTCTTTAACCATCTCAGGATCCAGCGCTGACGTGGGCTCATCAAACAGCATAATTTTGGGCTTCATACAGAGTGAGCGGGCGATGGCGACACGCTGCTGCTGTCCGCCAGAAAGCTGGCCCGGAAACTTATGTGCATGCTCGGCAATACGTACGCGTTGCAGATAGTGCATGGCCAGCTCATCAGCTTCCTTCTTTGGAATCTTTCTTACCCAGGAAGGTGCCAGCGTGCAGTTTTGCAGTACGGTCAGATGCGGAAAGAGATTGAAGTGCTGGAAGACCATACCGACTTCGGTGCGCACGCGCTCAATGTTACGAACGTCATCATTAAGATGGATACCGTCAACAACAATGCGGCCCTGCTGATGCTCTTCCAGATGGTTGATACAGCGGATCGTCGTCGATTTGCCGGAGCCGGAAGGTCCGCACAGTACGATGCGTTCACGGGGTTTAACCTGCAGGTTGATGTCTTTCAGTACATGGAATTGCCCGTACCATTTATTCACGTTCTCAAGCGAGATCATCAACGCGTCGGAAGAGTGTGTCATAGAGTCAGTCATGTAAAACCTCAGTGCGATGTACGCCCGGTGTGAAAGCGCTTTTCCAGATACTGGCTGTAGCGCGACATGCTAAAACAGAAGATCCAATAGACCAGTGCAGCAAAGACATAACCTTCGGTCGACATCCCCAGCCAGGTCGGATCGACCGTTGCCTGCTGGACGCTGCTGAACAGATCGAAAAGACCAATGATGATGACCAGGCTGGTATCTTTAAACAGTGCGATGATGGTATTGACCAGGCCGGGAATAGTGAGCTTCAGCGCCTGGGGCAGAATAACCAGCATCTGCGTCTTCCAGTAGCCCAGCGCCAGAGATTCGGCTGCTTCGTACTGACCTTTCGGCAGTGCCTGCAGGCCACCGCGAACCACCTCTGCCACATAGGCGGACTGGAACAGAATGACGCCGACCAGCGCGCGCACCAGCTTGTCGATGTTAGTGCCTTCAGACATAAACAGCGGCAGCATCACGGATGACATAAATAGCACGGTAATCAGCGGCACGCCGCGCCAGAACTCAATAAAGATAATCGACAGCGTGCGCACGACCGGCATGCGTGAGCGACGGCCCAGCGCCAGCAAAATACCCAGCGGCAGCGCACCGGCAATACCCACTGACGCAATAATCAGCGTCAGCGTTAATCCGCCCCATTGACGTGTTTCGACACGTTCCAGCCCCAGATAGCCGCCATACAGCAGAAACCAGACAATCACCGGATAGATGACAGCCCAGGCAGCAATGTAGCGTCCACGATACGGCAGGCTCTTCAGGAACATCGGCACAATCGACAACAGGCCGATCACCAGCGCCAGGTTAATACGCCAGCGCAATTCATGCGGGTAAAGCCCATACATGAACTGGCCGAAACGAGCATGGATAAAGACCCAACAGGCACCCTCTTTGGTGCAATCGGCGCGCGTGGTGCCGATCCAGTTTGCCTGAAAGACCAGCCAGTTCAGCGCGGGTGGAATGACGTGCCAGATAACCCAGATGCAAAACAGCGTCAGTAGCGTATTAAACCAGCTGGAAAACAGGTTTTTACGAGCCCAAAACCAGGCGCGACTGACCAGAGTCGTCGGGACGGGGGGCGTTTCATGCGTAGTCACAGACATAGTTATCCCGTTCTCTTAACGCTCAACCAGCGCAATTTTGCGGTTGTAGAAGTTCATAAGCATTGATATCAGCAGGCTGATAATCAGGTAAACGCCCATCGTGATAGCAATCGTCTCAATGGCCTGACCGGTCTGATTCAGTACCGATCCGGCGAACAGCGACACCATATCGGGATAACCGATAGCGGCGGCGAGTGAGGAGTTCTTCACGATGTTCAGATACTGGCTGGTTAGTGGCGGAATAATGACGCGCATGGCCTGCGGAATAATCACCTGGCGCAGCGTAACCGGATTAGGCAGCCCCAGCGACCGCGCTGCTTCATGCTGACCATAGGGGACCGACTGGATCCCGGAGCGGATCACTTCAGCAATAAACGACGACGTATAAATCGACAGTGCCAGCGTCAGGGCTGCCAGCTCCGGTATCATCACCGAGCCACCACGGAAATTGAAACCGCGCAGTTGTGGCACATCCCAGTGCGTGGCTGGGCCAAACCCAAGGTGTGCAAGCAAAGGAAAGAGAATCAGCATCGCAACGGCAGCGGGCCATGTGCGACGTAACTGACCGGTTTTCAGCTGATGTTTACGGTTAAAGCGGTACAGGCCATAGCTCACAGCCGCGGCCAGAAGCAGTGCAATAACAAACGGCCAGCTGCCTGCTGCATAGGTCGGCCATGGAACGTAGAGTCCGCGATTACTGACATATGCCAGGTCAAAAGCATTCAGCGCCTGACGTGGGCCCGGTAGATTGCGTAAGACTGCAAAGTACCAGAAGAAGATTTGCAGCAGGGGTGGGATATTACGGAAGGTTTCGATATAGATATTCGAGAGTTTCCGCAGCAGCCAGTTGTCAGAAAGGCGGGCAAGACCGACCGCGAATCCGAGAATCGAAGCGAAAACAATACAGAGTGCAGAGACCAGCAGCGTGTTGGTTAATCCGACCAGAAACACGCGCGCGTAGGTATCTCCCTCAGTGTACTCAATCAGATGCTGAACGATGCCGAAACCGGCAGTGCGCTCAAGAAATCCAAACCCCGATGTAATACCGCGATTAGCAAGGTTAATAATGGTGTTATGCACCAGATAACCCACCACACCAAGCACCGCGACGACGGCGATGAGCTGATAAATCCAGGCGCGAACCGTGGGATTACCAAATGAAAAATCCCTTTTCACGGTTGGGCGTTGTGACATGTTGAAACCTCAGTAACGAAAGCTGGGGTAGGGCACCACAGAATAGGGTGCCCGATTAGTGAGGTCTGTTAACGTACCGGTGGTGCGTACTGAATACCGCCCTGGTTCCACAACGCATTCTGACCACGTGCAATCTTCAGTGCGCTGTCTTTACCGACGTTACGGTCAAAGCTTTCCTGATAGTTACCCACCTGCTTGACGATGTTGTAGGCCCACTTGTTATCCAGCTTCAGATCCTTACCAAAATCACCTTCGGCGCCCAGGAAGTGTGCCATGTCTGGTGTGGTTGGCTTGGCCGTCATCTGGTCAACGTTCTTCGAGGAGATGCCCATCTCCTCCGCATTCAGCATGGCGTAGAGCGACCACTTCACGATGGTGAACCAGTCATCATCACCACGACGCACCAACGGCCCCAGCGGCTCTTTGGAGATCACTTCGGGCAGAACAATAAATTCGTCCGGTTTGCCCAGCTTAATGCGTAATGCGTAAAGCTGAGACTGGTCAGATGCCAGCGTATCGCAACGTCCGCTATCCAGCGCTTTAGCCGATTCATCAGAGCGGTCAAAGGTCACAGGCGTATATTGCATTTTGTTGGCTTTAAAGAAGTCCGCTACGTTCAGCTCGGTGTCGGTTCCCGCCTGAATACAGACAGTGGCACCATCCAGCTCTTTCGCACTTTTCAGGCCGGCCTTCTGGTGAGTCAGGAAGCCGATACCGTCGTAATAGTTCACGCCCGCAAACAGGAAGCCCATGCCGCCATCGCGCGATGAGGTCCAGGTGGTATTACGTGAAAGCACATCCACCTCGCCGGACTGCAGAGCGGTAAAACGCTCTTTCGCGGTCAGCGGGGTATATTTCACTTTGGTTGCATCACCAAACACAGCGGCAGCCGTCGCACGACACACATCCACATCGATACCGGTAAACTTGCCGCCAGCATCTGCATAGGAGAAGCCCGGCAAGCCGTCACTGATACCACATTGAACAAAACCTTTTTTCTTTATCGCATCCAGTGTGGTGCCTGCGTGTGCTTGCTGAGCAACGGCAACCAGCGAGGCAGCAGCGATCAGCGTAGAGAGCATCATCTTTTTCATAAAGCATCCTGTGTGGCGGGATCATGTTGTTATGTTTGCGCACTTTAGTGTGCGTTTTTCCTGTCTGTGGCGGTCAGCCATCCACGACTCTGCAAAGCTGATGCCAGGTTTGCAGGTTCCTGAATTCGTATGAAAGAACGGTTAATAATCGGAAGCACTTAGAAAGTTCCGCTAATATGGCGCACCAAAAGGAAGCAATGCGAGTCGACCCGATCACATTTAGTGCAAATAGTTTCACTATGTGGGAGCAGTGTGAGCATTCACTCAGGCAGAAATGTATTAAGAGATTGCGTTGCTTTTTAATGCGCAGAAAGTCACATACCCAGCAGTGGCGGGGATGTGAAGCAAGGTGAGGGTCAGGCAGGCACTAAGTCAAATCACAGCGGGCGAAAGCGAGAGGGTGAAATATCACGCCAGCGATTGCAACTACAGTTACCATATTATCGGAAACTGTTTCACTATCATTACTGTGGCTTTGTGCGTCGACGCACAAATAAAAACGCCAGCCCGAAGGCTGGCGTGATTTACAGACAGAACTAAAAATCAGTTCATGCCGTATTTTTTCAATTTCTTACGCAGCGTACCGCGGTTGATACCCATCATCAGGGCAGCACGGGTCTGATTGCCACGGGTATACTGCATCACCATGTCCAACAGAGGCTGCTCGACTTCAGCCAAAACCAGCTCATACAGGTCGCTCACATCCTGACCATTCAGTTGAGCAAAATAGTTCTTCAGTGCCTGTTTAACCGAATCACGCAAAGGTTTTTGAGTTACCTGATCCTGTGAGTTAACGGTTGAAACGGTCAGTACGTCAGAATTTACGCGTTGTTCGAACATAGTTCTTTCAGCTCTTTATTTCGTTACGCAAGATTTTCGAAGTATGCCTCCAACGCCTCCAGCTGTTCGCTGGCATCCTCAATGGCGTTGAATGTGCGCCGAAACTGGTCATTCGGGGCGTGCTCCTGCAGGTACCAGGAGACGTGCTTTCGCGCTATACGGTATCCCTTGCCTGAACCGTAAAAGTCGTGCAGCTCACGTATATGCGAAACAAGCAAGCGCTTGACCTCTGCCATCGGCAGCGGGGCAAGCAACTCCCCAGTGTCCAGATAATGCTGGATTTCCCGGAAGATCCACGGTCTTCCCTGAGCAGCACGTCCTATCATCAGAGCATCGGCCCCTGTATAGTCGAGCACCGCTCTGGCTTTATGCGGGTCAGTTATGTCTCCATTCGCGATAATCGGAATGGAGACACTCTGCTTAACTGTCCGAATGCTGTCATATTCAGCTTCTCCGTTGAACAGGCAGGCACGAGTGCGACCATGTATCGTCAGAGCCTGTATACCGCAGCGTTCAGCCAATTGGGCAATCGCGACACAGTTCCTGTTTTCAGGATCCCAGCCAGTACGAATTTTCAGCGTAACCGGCACATTCACTGCATTAACCACTGCGGAGAGAATTGACTCCACCACGGTGGGATATTGCAGCAAGGCTGAACCCGCCATTTTGCGGTTAACCTTCTTGGCAGGGCATCCCATATTAATGTCGATGACCTGTGCACCAGCCTCAACATTAATGCGTGCAGCTTGCGCCATTTCACTGGGATCGCAACCGGCAATTTGCACGGTGCGAATGCCTGGCTCATCGCTGTGAACCATACGTAATCGAGATTTGTCGCTAGCCCAGACTTCCGGGTTTGAAGACAACATCTCAGAAACTGCCATGCCTGCACCCATTTCGTGACACAGCGCCCTGAACGGCCTGTCGGTAATACCGGCCATCGGTGCTGCAATCAGTCGATTTCTCAGCTGGAGGTTTCCAATACGCATGAAGTCAGAATGGCCATACTGTGTCTGCAAGGCGGCGTATATTACGCATTTTTGCAGGAAGATGAAAGGCCAAACTTTGAACAATCAGCAAGAAAGATCAATGAAATCCGGGTCATGATCGATGCGCATATTTATTAAGCTTAAATATCAATGAGTTAACAATTTATGCTGAAATTGTGAGCAAAAGTTTTTCCAGAAAAGTACGTCAATTCGCCAGATAAAAAACGTCACATGCCGTGATTAACGATACAAGCATCCATTTCAAATCGGGAAAGCCCGCAACTTACGCTACGGGCTGGCTGAATGTTCTGTTAAGGCACTTTGTTCCGGGCAGAGCGATATCAGAGGCGGCAGACAGGCGCCATATTCAGGATTTAATCCCGGTTATCCGGCACCACTCCTCTTTAACCGCAACCGGGTCGAGCGTGAACTCGCTGACATACGCTTCGCAGACGCTCTCTGCCTGGCTCTCTAACACGCCCGAGAGGCCCAGATGACCGCCAGACTTCGGCAGTACGCTGATCAGCGGTGCCAGTTCACGTAGCGGGCCGGCCAGGATATTGGCCACCACCACATCAGCCTGCAGATTTTCGGGTTGCTGGTGGGGTAGATAGAGCGACAGGCGATCAGAGACGCCGTTGCGCTCAGCATTATCCCGGCTGGCCTGAATAGCCTGCGGATCGATATCAATCCCGATCGCCTGAGCCGCGCCCAGCTTCAGTGCGGCGATCGCCAGGATCCCCGAACCACAGCCGAAATCGATCACCGTTTTGCCCACCAGATCCAGCCCGTCAAGCCAGGTAAGGCAGAGTGAGGTGGTCGGATGCGTGCCGGTCCCAAACGCCAGGCCGGGATCGAGCATCACGTTGACGGCATCAGGATCCGGCACATCACGCCAGCTCGGACAGATCCAGAGCCGCTCACCGAAGCGCATCGGATGGAAGTTTTCCATCCATTCGCGCTCCCAGTCTTTATCTTCGATCTGCTCGATCCGGTGACGAAAACCGGCGCCCAGCAACGGATGCTGCGCCAGTTCGGCGGTAATCGCGGCCATATCAGTTTCTGCATCGAACAGGCCGATAACATCGGTATCGCCCCACAGGCGGGTTTCACCTGGCAGCGGCTCATACACCGGCGTGTCGTTGGTATCCTGAAAGGTCACTGAAACCGCACCGATGTCCATCAGCGCATCGCTCAGCGTTTCCGCGTGTTCACCTGAGCTATTAATTTTGATTTGAATCCACGGCATAACGTCTCTCTTTCCGTCAATGTTGCGGCGCGTCGACCGTTTGCGGCGCGCGTCCAAACAGGTTGCCCACTAAAAATGCCAGCAGGCTTAAAAGCAGTGAGGGCACAATGGGATGAAAACCCAGAATCTGCAGGTTCAGGCTCGCCAGAAAAGCGTAGCAGCCTCCACCCACCACCATGCCGGTGATGGCGCCTGCGGCATTAGCGCGTTCCCAGTAGAGACCCAGTACCAGCGGCCAGAGGAAAACCGCCTCAAGGCCGCCAAAGGCCAGCAGGTTGAGCCAGATAATCATATCGGGTGGATTCCAGGCCGCAATCAGCAGCAGGAGACCGAGTGCGAACGTAATGGTGCCAGATAACAGCCGCAGCCGCGTCTCATTTTCCATCTGCTGTGGGGCAACACGCAGATAGAGATCTTTGATCAGCGTAGCCGAAGCCTGTAACAGCTGGGCATTAATGGTCGACATAATGGCGGCCATGGGGGCTGCCAGAAACAGTCCGGCAGCTAACGGTGGCAGCACAGTGATCATCAGGGTGGGTATAACACTATCCGGCACGGTCAGATTCGGCAGTATCGCCCGGCCCAGCGCACCGGCCAGATGCATTCCCAGCATCAGGATCACCACCACAATGGTACCCAGAATAATGGCCCGATGGACTGCCTTGCTGTCTTTATAAGAGATGCAGCGCACCGCAGTATGCGGCAAGCCAATCACCCCAAAGCAGACCAGCACGACAAATGAACTGAGGAAGGTCGGCGTTATAATCTCACCCGGTCCCTGCGGCGACAGCAGAGCGGGATCAATGTCATGCAGTTTCTGCACGGCCGTGCTCAGGCCGCCAGCCTGATGAATCACCGCGAACAGCAGCAGAAATGTGCCAATCAGCATCACGATGCCCTGCATGGCGTCATTGAGAACGCTGGCACGGAACCCGCCAAAAGCGGTGTAGAGCGCAATAGTGCCGCCAAAAATCAGCAGACCCGTGTCATACGGGATGCCTGCGGCGGTTTCGAGCAGCCGCGCGCCGCCAATAAACTGCACCGTCATGGCACCGATAAAGGCAACCAGCAGGCTCAGACTTGCCAGCCAGATCAGCAGCGGGCTCTGATAGCGGGCGTAGAGCATGTCATTCAGCGTCACCGCATTATGCTTGCGCGCCAGGATGGCAAACTTTTTCCCCAGCACACCCAGCGAGAGCCAGACGGCGGGCACCTGCACCATCGCCAGCAATACCCATCCCAGCCCATATTTGTAGGCGGCACCGGGACCACCAATAAACGAGCTGGCGCTGATATAGGTGGTGGTGAGCGTCATCGCCAGCACAAATCCGCCCATGGAGCGGCTGCCAAGGAAATATTCAGTGAGGAAGCTACCCTCGCGCCTTTTGCGCACGGCAAACACCGACAGCGCGGCAATCAACACCAGATAAATCAGTAACGGCAGGATAATTTCACTGTTCATTTGTGTCCTCCAGCGGCATGTCGCGGAAAATTAACCGCACCATCATCCAGCACAGGAATATGAACAACAGGGGAGCAAACAGGCAGGAGAGTTCAAACCAGCGCGGCAGGCCGGTGATACCAATTTCACTGCCACCCAGCCAGGCTGAAAGCCCCCAGGCAGCAAGCCAGAGCAGGGTGAGGTAGAGCGACCAGCGCGCCTCTTTATGTGCCTGTATAAAACGAGCATCCATGATTCAACCTTAACGCCAGCGGCAAAAGAAAAAGGCCGGATTAACCGGCCTCTGACTGACTCAGCGTTGCGTTTACTTCTCGTGCAAGCCGAGTTTTTTCTCCAGATAGTGGATATTGGTTCCACCGTGCTGGAAGTTTTCGTCGGACATGATTTTCATCTGCAGTTCAACGTTGGTTTTGATACCGTCGATGATCAGTTCCGCCAGCGCATTCTTCATGCGGGCGATAGCCACGTCGCGCGTTTCGCCATAAGTGATCAGCTTACCGATCATGGAGTCGTAATACGGCGGTACGGTGTAGCCTGAGTAAATATGCGACTCCCAACGCACGCCAAAACCGCCTGGCGCATGGAAGCGGGTGATTTTACCCGGACTTGGCAGGAAGGTGACCGGATCTTCAGCGTTAATACGGCACTCGACCGCATGTCCGCGAATAACCACTTCGTCCTGTTTGATCGACAGTGGCTGACCCGCAGCAATGCGCAGCTGCTCTTTGATCAGATCCACACCAGTGATCATCTCGGTCACCGGATGTTCCACCTGAATACGGGTGTTCATCTCAATGAAGTAGAACTCACCGTTTTCGTACAGAAACTCGAAGGTACCTGCGCCACGATAGCCAATCTCAATACAGGCTTTGGCACAACGATTGCCGATAAAGCTGCGCTGTTCTTCAGTAATACCTGGGCCTGGCGCTTCTTCAACCACTTTCTGGTGACGACGCTGCATAGAGCAGTCACGTTCGCCCAGATAGATCGCGTTGCCCTGGCCGTCAGCCAGAACCTGAATCTCGATGTGGCGCGGATTCTCCAGATACTTCTCCATGTAAACCATGTCGTTGCTGAAAGCCGCTTTGGCTTCCGCTTTCGTCATGTTGATGGATTGTTCCAGATCTTTGTCGCTGCGCACAACGCGCATACCACGACCGCCGCCGCCGCCAGAGGCTTTGATGATGACCGGATAACCGATGCGCTTCGCAAAGGCACGGTTTTTTTCCATATCATCGGTCAGCGAACCGTCAGAACCGGGTACGGTTGGGACGCCTGCTTTCTTCATCGCATTAATCGCAGAGACTTTGTCGCCCATCAGACGAATGGTGTCTGCTTTCGGACCGATAAAGATAAAGCCGGAGCGCTCAACCTGCTCAGCAAAATCGGCATTCTCAGAGAGGAAGCCGTAGCCAGGGTGAATCGCCACCGCGCCGGTGATCTCTGCAGCAGAGATCAGCGCCGGGATGTTGAGGTAACTTTTAACTGACTGCGCCGGGCCGATGCAGACGGTTTCGTCTGCCAGCAGCACGTGCTTCAGGTCACGATCCGCGCTTGAGTGTACCGCAACAGTCTTGATGCCCAGTTCTTTACAGGCACGCAGAATGCGCAGCGCAATCTCACCACGGTTAGCAATAACAATTTTATCCAGCATGATCTGCCCCGTTACTCGATGATAACCAGTGGCTCGTCAAATTCGACCGGCTGACCGCTTTCAACCAGGATAGCTTTCACTACACCTGATTTGTCAGCTTCGATCTGGTTCATCATTTTCATGGCTTCGACGATGCACAAGGTATCGCCGGCATTCACTTTCTGGCCGACTTCCACAAAGGCTTTCGCATCCGGGCTCGGCGTACGGTAGAAGGTCCCTACCATTGGTGAACGCACGATGTGACCGCTGATTTCAGCCGGTGCCGCTTCGGCAACCGCTGCAACAGGAGCAACAGCTGTTGCCAGAGCAGGCTGTTGAACCGGCGCAGCGTAAGTCTGCTGCATCATCGGGTAACCCACGTTTGCAGGTGCACGGCTGATGCGAACGGACTCTTCACCTTCAGAAATTTCCAGCTCTGAAATGCCAGACTCTTCAACCAGTTCGATCAGTTTTTTAATTTTACGAATATCCATGAGTGGGGTTCCGTACTCAGTTTGATTAATTAGTTTGAGACAGGCGTTTTACTGCCGTTTGTAAAGCCCATGTGTAGCCGTCAGCGCCAAGCCCACAGATCACGCCAGCAGAGACATCAGAAAGATAGGAGTGATGGCGGAAGGGCTCGCGGGCATGCACGTTGGAGAGATGAACCTCGATAAACGGTATTTCTACCGCCAGCAGGGCATCACGTAGTGCGACACTGGTATGGGTAAACGCGGCAGGATTAATAATGATGTAATCCACATTGCCTTTGGCCTCATGAATGCGATCAATCAGCTGAAATTCAGCATTGGTTTGCAGGTGGCTCAATTCCACATTCAACTGGTCTGCCTGACGTGTCAAATCGTCAACGATCTGACGCAGCGTGGTATGACCATACTTCTCAGGTTCACGCGTTCCCAACAGGTTCAGGTTGGGCCCGTTTAAAAGCAGAATATGTAATTTATGCGCCATCGTGCTGCCATCTCCCGCAATCATTGAGGCATCGCGTAAAATACCTTGCGAATCTTCATTTGTCACCTTTGAGAATGAAAAAGAAGACCCGACGAGCAATAAAGCCGGGCATTATATCCGTTTCGTGTCATTTCGCAGCAAAATACTGGTCTTATCTGCGAAGATGATCGGATGTGGCCTGCGGGCCACATCTTTTATCAGAAAAGTGCAGAGGAAAACAACGGGTGAAGCGCTAGCGAGGCCACCATTTGAGAAATTTTTTGTAACGCCAGGCTAACAGTATTGCAGCAAGTAGTGCGTAGATAAGTGGCTGGGGTGACACGGTTTTCACTGACCAGATATAGTGAATCGGCACCAGAATGACCACCAGATAGACCGCGTTGTGCAGGGTTTGCCAGCGCTTACCGAGCTTGCGCTGAGCGCGCTGAAACGACGTCAGCGCCAGGGCCAGTAATATCAGCCAGCTGATAATCCCCAGTGTCAGATAGGGACGGGAAATCAGCTCGCTGCCCAGCAGACGCAGATTGTCAGCGCCCAGCTCCAGCAGGTAATAGCTCAGCAGATGAAGAGAAGCCCAGACAAACGTCCAGATGCCAAGCAGACGCCGGGTGCGGATTAACAGCGGTTGCCTGCCATAACGTGCCAGCGGTGAGACCAGCAGCGTACCCAGCAGCAGTTTCAGCGCCATGCGGCCGGTAAAATGCTGAATATCTTTTGCCGGATCCGCACTCAGGCCGCCCTGCATCGCGGCAAGAACCAGATAAACCAACGGCAACAGGGCCGCCAGATGCAGAATCACCTTAAGCCAGGTGATCTGTTTTATCGACAGGCGTACCACCTAGTAATTCCCCCGTAAATCCAGGCCACGATAGAGCGACGCAACCTGTTCGGCATAGCCGTTAAACAGCAGCGTTGGCTGACGTTCGACCTTCAGACTGCCGCCCGGGCCAATAAATCGCTCAGTGGCCTGCGACCAGCGTGGATGATTAACATGCGGATTCACATTGGCATAAAAACCATATTCATCTGCGGCGATCTGGTTCCAGGTCGTTGGTGGCTGATTTGCGGTCAGGGTGATTTTGACAATCGACTTAATGCCCTTAAAACCATATTTCCACGGCACCGTCAGGCGAATCGGCGCGCCATTCTGCGGCGGCAGCGCTTTGCCATAGACGCCGGTAGTCAGAATGGTCAGCGGATGCATGGCTTCATCCAGACGTAAACCTTCGACATAGGGATAATTGAGTCCGCCGCCAATAAAGCGATCTTTCTGACCTGGCATCTGCTCAGGATCGTACAGCGTCTGGAAGGCGACAAAACGCGCTTTGCTGGTGGGTTCCGCCAGAGAGATAAGCTTATTCAGCTCGAAGCCTATCCAGGGCACTACCATCGACCAGGCCTCCACGCAGCGCATGCGATAGATTCGCTGCTCCATGGCAAACCGTTTAAAGATGTCATCCATATCCAGGGTCACGGGCTTAGCCACTTCGCCATCAATGGTCAGTTTCCAGGGCTCTGTTTTCAGCGTACCGGCATTGGCGGCCGGATCGGCCTTATCCAGCCCGAACTCATAGAAGTTGTTATAGCCGGAAACTTTATCCGCAGGCGTTAAGGTCAGATCGGCCTGATATTGCGCTGGTTTGGTAAAGTCCAGCGGCCGGCCTGCTGGCGCGGGTGGGCGATCGTTGCCTTTGAACCAGCTGAGAATATCGGCTTGCGCCACGCCCGGCATACCCATCGCCGCTGCGCTCAGTCCCAGCGTTTTCAGCACCTGGCGGCGCTTCATGTTAAAAATGCTTTCCGGCGTTACGTCGGCTTCGGTCAGACGGGGTGTGCGTTTCATGGTGCCTTCTCCAGACAGGATGTCATTAACCAGCATGATGACTATTACTGATATCAGCCAGTTTCGCCCTGAAAATGTGAAATTTCCTGGCTGGCCGGTACGATGAGAATGCACCGAAAAGTGCCAGGATCAACGTCAGCGATGATATCCCGACGATATACTTCGGCTTCATACGTCCCGGCGCTGTCGGCAACGGCAAATTATGCTATTTTTGCTCGCGTTTTCGTCAGGCTGACGGTACAAGGTTGGGTGATCCGGTTATCACCGCAGTAATACAGGCACAGGGATGCGATTAACCACAAAATTATCTGCGTTTATTACCTTTTTAAGCCTGCTGGCCATGTCGTTGATGCTGGCAGGCTGTGCATTCAGTGTTTTCTGGTTCAGTCATCAGCGGGTTGAACATCGGGCGCAGATACTGGCGACCGAAGTGGATCAGGCGATGTTCACCCAGACGCCGGCAGAGCTGCATGTCTGGCTCACGCGTATGATGCCGATAATGAATGCCGAGCAGATTTCTCTTCACAACGGCAGGCAGACTTTCCTTACCCTCTCCCGACACGAAAACCAGATGCTGGAAGACGAGCCTAATCGTTTTATCCAGGTCGATGTGCCTTTGATGCACCAGACGGGGTTAGAGCTGCGGGTCGTCACCCTTGATCCTGCCAAAACCTGGCTGCGCTCCATTACCGGCACCTCTACGCTGGGCATCCTGTTTACCGTCATGCTGGTGATGAGTCTGGTGCTGCTGCTGATGCATCGCTGGCTCAGTCGGCAGTGGCGCGGTATGGAGCATCTTGAAGTACGGGCAGAGGCGATTATCAGCGGTGAGCGCGGCGTAATGCCGAAACGCGGTGCGGATGAGTGGCCACCGAGAGCGAGCCGCGCACTGGATGTGTTGCTGGCGGATCTGCAGGAGGCGGGCGAGCAGCGTCTGCGTATCGACACGCTGATCCGCACCTTTGCTGCGCAGGATGGACGCACCGGTCTCAACAACCGGCTGTTCTTTGATAACCAGCTCGCCACCCTGCTGGAGGATCAGGAAGCTGTCGGCACCCATGGTGTGGTTATGATGGTGCGCCTGCCCGATCTGGACACGCTGAAGGATTCGCTGGAGCCGGGGCTGGTTGAGGAGTACCTCTTCAATTTCGTCAACATGCTTTCCACCTTTGTGCTGCGCTATCCTGGCGCCCTGCTGGCACGCTATTTCCGCAGTGATTTTGCCGTGCTACTGCCGCATCGGAGTCTTAAAGAGGCAAACAGTATTGCGGATCAGCTGATCAATGCTGTTGATTCTCTGCCGCCGATGCGGCTGGTTAATCGTGATGATCTCATCCATATCGGCATCAGCGCCTGGCACAGCGGGCAGACTGTGCCGCAGGTGATGGAAAATGCCGAAATGGCTACCCGACGTGCGGCACTGCTGGGCGGCAACAACTGGACCAATGGTGCCGGAAATCCGCAGGACGCCGGGCGGGGTAGTGTGCGCTGGCGAACCTTGCTGGAGAACACGCTTAGCCGTGGCGGCCCGCGGCTCTATCATAAACCCACCGTCAATATTGAGGGTAAGGTACAGCACCGGGTGATGCTGACCCGCATCTTCGACGGCGATAAAGAAGTGCTGGCCGCAGAATATATGCCCCTGGTACAGCAGCTCGGCATGGCTGATGGCTGGGATCGCCAGTTAATGACTCGCATTGCGGCACTCTCTGAACTCTGGCCAGAAGAGACGCTGGTGATCCCGGTGACGATTACCTCGCTTCTGCAGCGCTCTTTTGTCCTCTGGCTGCAGAACATGCTGCTGCAGTGCCCGAAAGCGCAAAGAAAACGATTTTTATTTGAACTTGCCGAGGCAGATGTTTGTCAACACATCAACCGTTTAACGCCAGTTTTCCGCGCACTTAAGGCTTTTGGCTGTCGGGTTGCGGTAAATCAGGCGGGTTTAACCGTGGTAAGCAGCGCCTACATACGACAGCTGCCGCTGGAACTGATCAAGCTTGATGCCGGTCTGGTACGCAATATTGAGCGCCGGACTGAAAATCAGCTGTTTGTGCAGAGTCTGCTGGAAGTCTGTAAATGTACGGGCATTCAGGTGTTTGCTACCGGTGTCCGCACTAAAGCGGAGTGGCAAACCTTAGTCACGTTGGGCGTAGCAGGTGGGCAGGGCGACTTTTTTGCTCCCTCGCTTCCGGTTAACAGTAACGTGAAGAAGTATTCACAACGTTACCGTATTTAATGAATTGCGGTCGTACTGACGGAAATTTACGGTCTTTTTTAATGTTTATCCGCGTCTGAACCTCTGAACTTACTGCCGGAAATGTTAGATTTTATGTCGGACAGGGCAAGGGGAAATAGCGTGAAATGCAGTGCTGATGGCGTCTGGTCGCCATTCTGCTGTTGTGGATCGCCAGTTCAGATGACTTAAACGCAATCAGGCGTCTTTTTTCACCGAAGCAGAACGTTTTTGCGCCTTGTGGCAGCTTCGTGTGGTTGGTAAAGTAAGCGGATTTTATTTTCCGCCCCCAGCTTGCAGGATTACCCCTTAGTATGTTTAAAAAATTTCGTGGCATGTTTTCCAACGACTTGTCCATTGACCTGGGTACCGCGAATACCCTGATTTACGTGAAAGGACAGGGCATCGTACTGAACGAGCCCTCCGTCGTCGCTATTCGACAGGATCGTGCCGGTTCACCGAAAAGTGTTGCGGCCGTGGGTCATGAGGCCAAACAGATGCTTGGCCGTACGCCAGGCAATATCGCAGCGATTCGTCCGATGAAAGATGGCGTTATCGCTGACTTCTTCGTGACCGAAAAGATGCTGCAACACTTCATCAAGCAGGTTCACAGCAACAGTTTTATGCGTCCCAGCCCGCGTGTGCTGGTCTGCGTACCCGTCGGGGCAACACAGGTTGAACGCCGCGCGATTCGTGAATCCGCTCAGGGCGCAGGCGCGCGTGAAGTGTTTCTGATTGAAGAGCCGATGGCTGCAGCAATTGGTGCGGGTCTGCCCGTTTCAGAAGCGACCGGCTCAATGGTGGTGGATATTGGTGGCGGTACCACAGAAGTGGCGGTGATCTCGCTGAACGGTGTGGTCTACTCCTCGTCAGTGCGTATTGGTGGCGATCGTTTCGATGAAGCTATTATTAATTATGTGCGTCGTAACTACGGTTCATTGATCGGCGAAGCGACCGCAGAACGTATTAAGCATGAGATCGGTTCAGCCTATCCGGGTGATGAAGTCCGTGAGATCGAAGTGCGTGGTCGTAACCTGGCAGAAGGTGTACCGCGCGGCTTTACACTGAACTCTAATGAAATTCTGGAAGCGCTGCAGGAGCCATTAACCGGCATCGTTAGCGCGGTGATGGTTGCCCTTGAGCAGTGTCCGCCTGAGCTGGCTTCAGATATTTCGGAGCGCGGCATGGTGCTGACCGGCGGTGGTGCGTTACTGCGCAACCTGGATCGTCTGCTGATGGAAGAGACGGGCATTCCGGTTGTGGTTGCTGAGGATCCACTGACCTGTGTGGCTCGCGGTGGCGGCAAAGCGCTGGAAATGATCGACATGCATGGCGGCGATTTGTTCAGCGAAGAATAATTGCCTCAACCGGCTAAGAACGCAATGATCATGCGAGGGAGTGGCATGTGAACCGGCGCAATCTGTGCCGGTGCAGTGCGTTCAGCCCAGGGAAGCACGGTGTTACGCCGTCGCTTCCTCTCCTGTTGTCGAGGATCACGCAGATTATATGAAGCCGATTTTTAGCAGGGGACCTTCCCTGCAGTTGCGTCTATTCCTGGCGGTTATCGTGGCGATTGCCATTATCATTGCCGACAGCCGTGTGGGTTCTTTCACCCAAATACGCAACTATCTGGATACGTCGGTCAGTCCGTTTTACTTCCTGGCCAATGGGCCACGTCAGTTGCTGGATGGCGTGTCAGAGTCGCTGGCGTCACGTCAGCAACTCGAGCAGGAAAACAAAGCGTTACGTCGTGAGCTCTTCCTGAAAAACAGTAACCTGCTAATGCTGGGGCAATATAAGCAGGAAAACGCACGCCTGCGTGAACTGCTGGGTTCACCGCTGCGTCAGGATGAGCAAAAGATGGTGACACAGGTCATTTCTACCGGCACCGATCCTTACACCGACCAGGTGGTAATCGACAAAGGCAGCGTTAACGGCGTCTATGAAGGCCAGCCGGTCATCAGTGATAAAGGGGTAGTCGGTCAGGTCATCGCTGTCGGACAACTCACCAGCCGTGTTCTGCTCATCTGCGATGCGTCACATGCCCTGCCGATTCAGGTGCTGCGTAATGATATTCGTGTCATTGCCGCAGGTAACGGTTGTACTGAAGATCTTCAGCTTGAGCATCTGCCGGGTAATACGGACATTCGGGTCGGCGATGTGCTGGTGACTTCAGGTATCGGTGGCCGATTCCCTGAAGGCTATCCGGTGGGTGTGGTTTCCTCGGTAAAAGTGGATACCCAACGCGCCTATACGGTGATTCAGGCGCATCCGACCGCGGGTCTGCAGCGTCTGCGTTACCTGCTGCTGCTGTGGGGTGCCGATCGCAATGGTGATATGCCGCTGCCGCAGGATGAAGTTCATCGCGTTGCGAACGAGCGTCTGATGCAGATGATGCCGCAGGTCTTACCGCCTGCGGGAGAAATGGGCCCGCCTGCGCCTGCCGTACAGATGGGACCGCCTGCACCGTCAGCTACCAGCAGCAGTGGACAAAGCAACTCCTCGCGTTCACGCGGGGGGCAGCCTTGAGTCGATATCGCAGCCAGGGACGTTGGGTCATCTGGCTCTCCTTCCTGGTTGCGCTTGTCCTGCAGATCATGCCCTGGCCGGATGAAATTTATATGTTCCGGCCCTCATGGCTACTGTTGATCCTTATCTATTGGGTGCTCGCACTGCCGCATCGGGTCAATGTCGGTAGCGGATTTGTGCTGGGTGCCATCATGGATCTGATTGCGGGTTCCACACTCGGCGTGCGTGCGCTGGCGCTCAGTATCATCGCCTACCTGATTGCCTTTAAGTTCCAGTTATTCCGCAACTTAGCGTTGTGGCAGCAAGCGTTAATGGTTATGGTGCTGTCGCTGGCGATGGATGTGATTGTCTTCTGGGCTGAATTCCTGGTAATCAACGTTTCATTCCGACCTGAAATTTTCTGGAGCAGTGTCGTCGACGGTATTCTCTGGCCCTGGCTATTCTTATTAATGAGAAAAATTCGTCGTCAGTTCGCTGTTCAATAAGGAAATTTATGGTAACCCTCTATCTTGCTTCCGGTTCACCGCGTCGTCGTGAGCTGTTAACTCAACTTGGGCTGACATTCGAGCGCATCGTGACTGACGTTGAAGAGCAGCGTCAGCCGAACGAAGCGGCGGAAATCTATGTCCGCCGTCTGGCCAATGATAAAGCGCAGGCGGGTGTCAAACTGGCCGCGCAGGATCTGCCGGTACTGGGCGCGGATACGATTGTGGTGCTGAATGGCGAAGTGCTGGAAAAGCCGCGCGATGCCGCTGATGCCCGCGCGATGCTGTGCAAACTCTCTGGTCATACGCATCAGGTGATGACGGCGGTAGCGCTGGCCGACAGTCAGCAGGCGCTGGATTGCGTCGTAACCACTGATGTGACATTCCGCACCTTAACCGCCACCGACATCGACGACTATATCGCGACCGGCGAGCCAATGGATAAAGCGGGTGCATACGGTATTCAGGGCAGGGGAGGAAACTTTGTCCGCAAAATTAATGGAAGCTACCATGCAGTGGTCGGATTACCCTTGGTTGAGACAGGGGAGTTGATCAGCCATTTCGAGTCACTGCGTGCCGTAAGGGGTCAACATGACGGCTGAATTACTGGTAAACGTGACGCCTTCTGAAACACGTGTTGCCTATATCGACGGCGGCATACTGCAGGAAATTCACATTGAGCGTGAGGCGCGGCGCGGCATCGTTGGCAATATTTATAAAGGCCGTGTAAGCCGTGTTCTGCCCGGCATGCAGGCCGCCTTTGTTGATATCGGTCTGGAGAAAGCGGCCTTTCTGCACGCCTCAGATATCATGCCGCATACTGAATGTGTGGCGGGCGACGAAAAGAAAAACTTTATCGTGCGGGATATCGCCGAGCTGGTGCGGCAGGGACAGGATCTGGTGGTTCAGGTCGTCAAAGATCCGCTTGGCACCAAAGGTGCCCGGCTGACCACTGACATCACGCTGCCTTCGCGTTACCTGGTCTTTATGCCAGGCGCATCGCATGTGGGTGTCTCTCAGCGTATTGAGAGCGAGAAAGAGCGCGATCGGCTTAAAGCGGTCGTGGCTGACTACTGCGACGATCTGGGCGGCTTTATTATCCGTACCGCCGCAGAAGGCATCGGGGAAGAGGAGCTGGCGCAGGACGCGGCTTTTCTCAAACGACTCTGGACCAAAGTCAGCGAGCGTAAAAAGCGCAATCAGACCCGCTGCCTGCTCTACGGTGAGCTGGCTCTGGCCCAGCGTATTCTGCGTGATTTTGCGGGCGCGGCGCTGGATCGCATCCGGGTCGACTCCCGCCTGACCTGCGATATGCTGGTGGAATTTACCGGTGAATATATCCCGGAAATGGCCGGTAAGCTGGAGCTCTACAACGGTAAACAGCCTATTTTCGACCTGTTTGACGTCGAAAATGAGATTCAGCGCTCGCTGGATCGCAAAGTTGAACTAAAGTCAGGCGGATATCTGATCATCGATCAGACCGAAGCGATGACCACCATCGATATCAACACCGGTGCGTTTGTCGGCCATCGTAACCTTGATGAGACGATCTTTAATACCAATGTTGAAGCCACTCAGGCGATCGCACGTCAGCTGCGACTGCGTAATCTTGGTGGCATCATCATTATCGACTTCATCGATATGAGCAACGAAGACCATCGCCGCCGGGTATTGCATTCGCTGGAAAGCGCGCTCAGTAAAGATCGGGTTAAAACCGGTATTAATGGTTTCTCGGCGCTGGGTCTGGTGGAGATGACGCGTAAGCGTACCCGTGAAAGCATTGAGCACGTTTTGTGTCAGGACTGCCCGGTCTGCAAAGGGCGCGGCACGCTGAAAACCGTTGAAACGGTCTGCTATGAAATCATGCGTGAGATTGTCCGGGTTCATCACGCTTATGATTCTGACCGCTTTCTGGTCTATGTTTCACCGACGGTGGGTGAGGCGTTAAAAACTGACGAGTCTCATGCACTGGCTGAAGTCGAAATCTTTGTCGGCAAGCAGGTTAAAGTTCATGTCGAAGCGCTCTACACTCAGGAGCAGTTCGACGTAGTGATGATGTAACGCCAGCCCGGTCACCGGTTTCTTCGGATATCGGGCTGAAAAATCGCCCTTGTTTGAGATAAAATGCGCGTTTTAACGCTTTTATCGGGAGACGGTCGGGTATGAGAACCAACTATCCGTCGTTTACGGAACACAAGGAGAGGCGTGAGTGAGGCAGTTGCCGAGGATTTTGTTACTGCTGGTCGCGGCAATCATCGTGATTGTCGCGCTGCTGGTCAGCGGATTGCGTCTGGTGATGCCGCATCTCGACAGCTATCGCAGCAACCTTCTGCAATACATCTCCGACAGCAGCGGCGTGCCGGTCAACGCCAGCCAGTTACAGGGTAAATGGGAGAATTTTGGCCCAACCCTGCAGGTTCGCGATCTTAGCGTCGATCTGCATGAGAACGGCAAACTCACTATCAAACGCATCAATCTGGCTCTCGACGTCTGGCAGTCCCTGCTGCACTGGCGGTGGCAGTTTCGCGATCTGACCTTCTGGCAGTTGCACCTCGATACTAATCGCCCGCTGCTGGATAACGACAAAGAGAAAAACAGCTTCCGTCCGGCGCAGATAAACGAACTCTTCCTGCGTCAGTTTGACCACTTTGACCTGCGTGACAGCACCATCCGTTTCCGCACCCCTTCCGGTCAGCATGCTGAGCTGGCGATCCCGCGACTCACCTGGGTCAATGAAGATAACCGCCACCGGGCCGAAGGCGAAGTCAGTCTGTCGAGCTTCACCGGCCAGCACGGCGTGGTCCAGGTGCGGCTTGATCTTAACGACAGCAACGGTTTACTCAATGATGGCCGCATCTGGATGCAGGCCGACGACGTCGACATGCGCCCGTGGCTGGGCCGTTGGGTGCGTGACAATACCCGGCTGGATAGCGCACGATTTAGCCTGGCGGCCTGGGTTAACCTGCGCGATGGCGACATCTACGCCGGTGATCTGCTGCTGCGCAAGGGCGGAGCCAGCTGGCAGGGCGAGACCGGACGACACCGCATTGAGGTCGATGGGCTGACCGCGCATCTGTCACGTTTCCAGAATGGCTGGGTGGTCAATGTGCCACAAACCCGGCTCAGCACCGACGGCCACGCCTGGCCCGCCGGTCACTTCTCTCTGTTATGGCGTCCTGAAGATAAGCAGATGCTGGGACCGGATGGTCAGCCGGAAGTGCGCGTTCGCGCCACACAGCTGGTGCTGAGTCATATTGCGCCGATCGTTCCGCTGTTTGCGCCGCTCTCTCCGGCACTGTTTGAAAACTGGCAGACGCTGCAGCCACAGGGCACCATCGATGGCCTGGCGCTGGATATTCCGTTACAGCAGCCTGAAAAAACCCGCGTACAGGTGAAGTGGCGTGATTTCAGCTGGCAGCACTGGAAACTGTTGCCGGGCATCAGCCATTTAAGCGGGGAAGCGCGCGGCAGCCTGAGCAATGGTCAGGTCAGTGTGGATATGGGGGCGGCGACCGTTCCCTATGGCGACATGTTCCAGGCTCCGTTAGAGATTAAGCGGGTGACCGGTGCGCTGCGCTGGCTGAATGATGATCATGGCCTTACGCTGGCGGGCGAAAATCTTGACCTGGAGGCACGCTCGCTCTGGGCGCGCGGCGACTTCAGCTACCAGCAGAATAGCGGCGGTGAGCCTCGTCTGGATATTCTGGCCGGTATCCGGCTTACCGATGCGGGCGATGCCTGGCGCTACTTCCCGGTACCGCTGTTGGGTAACAGCCTGACGCACTATCTGAGTGGGGCAGTGAAGGGTGGCAAGGTGGACAACGCCACACTGCTGTTTGCCGGTAATCCGGCGCTGTTCCCGTTCAAGCATAATGATGGCATGTTCCAGGTCTGGGTGCCGCTTCGCCAGGCAACCTATGCGTTTCAGCCCAAATGGCCAGCGTTAAGCAATCTCGATATCGACCTTAACTTCCTGAATGACGGTCTCTGGATGAAAGCGCCGGTGGCGAAACTGGGCGAGGTGGACGCGCGCAACGTCACTGCGGTCATCCCCGACTACCTGAAAGAAAAACTGATCATTGAGGGTGATATCAGTGGTGAAGGCCAGCAGATCGCGGACTATTTCGGGCAGACTCCGCTGAAACCTTCACTGGGTGCCGCGCTGGAACAACTGGAAATCAAAGGCCGCGTCGGCGGCCACCTGAATCTGGATATCCCGCTGGATGGTGAGCAGGTTCATGCCCGTGGCAATGTGGACCTGAACAATAATTCGCTGTTTATCAAACCGTTAAAAACCACCATTAACAATCTCTCCGGGCGCTTCCGTTACGACAACGGCAATCTGGCCAGTCAGGATCTGCGTGCGAACTGGTTTGGTCAGCCGATGGGCGTGCGTTTCAGCACCAAAGAGAATCCGGACGACTTTGGCGTGAACGTCAAACTTCAGGGCGACTGGCAGCCTGCTAAAATCAGCCAGCTTCCTGCAGCCGTCAGCAAGCAGCTGGGCGGAAATCTGCCGTGGCAGGGCGACGTCAATATTACGCTGCCCCATCATGGCGGCGCGCGTTATGACGTGACGCTGAACGGTAATGCAAAAGAAGTAAGTAGTCACTTACCTGCACCGCTCAATAAGAAAGCCGGTGAGGCGATGCCAGTCGCAATCAAGGCCAGTGGCGACCTGCACCATTTCGATCTCAGTGGCAGCGTCGATGCAAACCATCGCTTTAACAGCCGCTGGTTGCTGGAGCCGACGCTGCGCGTCGATCGTGGCATCTGGCTGAATGATGCGCAGAAAACACCTGCTCTGCCCGATCATCCCGGCATGGTACTGAACCTGCCCGCGCTGGATGGCGAGGCCTGGGTGGCGATGATGGCCGCAGGGGGAGCATCCGGGGGCAGCGAGTCAGGCGGCGGCCTCAAAACGGGTGGCGTCACGCTGCCCGGCAATATCACTCTTCGTAGCCCGGCGGTCACCCTGGCCGGGCAGCAATGGCATGAGGTTGAAGCGACACTGGCTCAGAGTGCGGGCGGCAAGGGCCAGGTCGGCGTCAGGGCTAAAGAGCTGCGTGGTGCGCTGGCAATGGCACCGAAAGCACCGTGGCAGGTGAACCTGGATTACCTTTACTACAATCCGCAGTGGGATAACGGTGAAGGCAAAGGCGGCAAAGCGCCACCTCAAAAAGCCACGAACATTAACTTCAGCCAGTGGCCCGCTTTACAGTTGCGCTGTAAAGAGTGCTGGGTGCTGGGTCAGAAATATGGTCAGGTCTCCGCGATGCTGCAACCCCGCGGAGATACGTTAGCGCTTACTAACGGAAAAGTGGATACTGGCAGCTCACAGCTGAAAATCAACGGGGAATGGGTTAACCGCCCGGACGACCAGCGCACTTCGCTGAAGGGCACGCTGAAAGGCCCGAATATTAATAACGCGACCAACTGGTTTGGGGTCAACACGCCGCTGCGCGATGCGCCATTTGATATTGCGTATGACCTGCACTGGCGCTCTGCCCCCTGGCAGCCCTCGGCAGAGACGCTGAGCGGCACCCTGAAGACCCACTTTGGCAAAGGCCAGATCGCCGATGTGAATACCGGTGCCGCCGGGAAAATTCTGCGGCTGGTGAGCTTTGATGCGCTACTGCGCAAGCTGCGCTTCGACTTCAGCGACACCTTCACCAATTCTTTCTACTTCGACTCGATTAACGGCACCGCCTGGATCGAAAACGGCATGATGCGCACCGATAATCTGCTGGTGGATGGCCTGGAAGCGGACATTGCGATGCAGGGTAATCTCGATCTGGTGAAGCGTCAGATCGACATGGAAGCGGTGGTTGCGCCGGAAATATCCGCCTCGGTCGGTGTGGCGACAGCTTTTGCCATCAATCCGGTAATTGGCGCGGCGGTGTTTGCCGCCAGTAAAGTTCTGGGACCCCTGTGGAACAAGATATCGCTGCTGCGTTATCACATCAGTGGCCCGCTGGATAAACCAGAAATCAATGAAGTGCTGCGTAAACCGCGTGAAACTGACAACAAGTGAATTTGACGCCGTACCGGAATTACCGCAGGCTATGATTATCTGAGCACATAATGAGTGAGAAACGATGACTCTGAACCTGGTAAGTGAGCAGTTACTGACTGCTAACGGCATTAATCAGCAGGACCTATTTTCCCTGTTAGGGCAGCTTTCAGAACGTCGTCTGGATTATGCCGATCTCTATTTTCAGTCCAGCTTTCACGAATCCTGGGTGCTGGAAGACAAAATCATTAAAGATGGCTCCTACCATATCGATCAGGGTGTGGGCGTGCGTGCGGTCAGCGGGGAGAAAACCGGCTTCGCCTATGCAGACCAGATCACGCTGAATGCACTGCGTCTCTCCTCTGAAGCCGCACGCAGCATCGTACGCGAACAGGGAAATGGCAAGGCACACACGCTCTCTGCCGTGATGAACCGTTCGCTCTATCAGGCTATCGATCCGCTGAGCAGCCTGACACGTGAAGACAAAATTGCCCTGCTGCATCGCGTTGATAAAGTGGCTCGTGCGGCTGATCCGCGCGTGCAGGAAGTCAATGCCAGCCTGACCGGCGTTTACGAGCAGGTATTGGTAGCCGCGACTGACGGCACGCTGGCGGCAGATGTCCGTCCGCTGGTTCGCCTCTCTATTAGTGTCCAGGTGGAAGATCAGGGCAAACGTGAACGCGGCGCAAGCGGCGGCGGTGCGCGTACCGGTTATGCGTTTTTCCTGGCAGATGAAGATGGCGAAGTCCGCGCTGACGCCTGGGCGCGTGAAGCAGTGCGTATGGCGCTGGTGAATCTCTCCGCCGTGGCCGCACCTGCTGGTGCGTTGCCAGTGGTACTGGGTGCGGGTTGGCCGGGCGTGCTGCTGCATGAAGCGGTCGGTCACGGTCTGGAAGGCGACTTCAATCGCCGTGGCACCTCGGTGTTCAGCGGTAAAATTGGTCAGCAGGTTGCGTCTGACCTCTGTACCGTGGTGGATGACGGCACCCTTGAAGGGCTGCGCGGTTCACTGGCAGTAGATGATGAGGGCGTTCCCGGTCAGTACAACATGCTGATTGAGAATGGTGTACTGAAAGGCTACATGCAGGACAAGCTGAATGCGCGACTGATGGGGGTTAGCCCTACCGGTAATGGACGTCGTGAATCCTACGCGCATCTGCCGATGCCGCGCATGACCAACACCTATATGCTGGCTGGCAAGTCATCGCCGCAGGATATTATTGAAAGCGTTGAGTATGGCCTCTATGCGCCGAACTTTGGTGGCGGTCAGGTGGATATCACCTCCGGCAAATTTGTCTTCTCAACCTCAGAGGCTTATCTGATTGAGAACGGCAAAATCACCAAACCGGTTAAAGGCGCAACGCTGATTGGTTCCGGCATCGAAGCGATGCAGCAGATCTCGATGGTGGGTAATGACCTGGCGCTGGATAAAGGCGTCGGCGTCTGTGGTAAAGAGGGACAGAGCATGCCGGTCGGTGTCGGTCAGCCGACCCTGAAGCTGGATAAACTGACCATCGGCGGCACCGCCTGATGTGACCCCAACAACCCGCCGCCCGGCGGGTTGTCAGAATGCTGACAAATCCATAGCCGGATGAACCTGGCAGCAATGCAATAGCTGAAAGCGCAGGGAACACGGGCAGAGGAGGAAAGCGTCCCGCGCCACGGATGGCGCGGGCCGAGCGTGTCAGGGATGACGGATTTTGCGTCTTTCCGATCTGACCGTGTTCCCTTCGCTGGCTGGGTCTTACAGCTGGTCGGGACAGATGTTGTCAACAATTTATTGTTAGCTTTTACGGTGCTGCTGATACTGCTCAGCCACCTGTTCAAAATAGCCGGTCAGATAATCGATACAGACCTGCACCTTAAGCGGTAACTTATCCTTCTCGGTATAGAGCGCGTAGACCGGGCGCGGATCGGACTGATACTGCGGAAACAGAATATCGATCTCGCCTGCGGTGATCTCATCAATCACCCACATCATCGGCACATAGGCGATGCCATTGCCCGACTTCAGCCAGCAAATCAGCGTCAGGGAATCATTGGTCACAAAACGTCCCTGGGGTGCCAGGCGTGTCACTAATCCTTCCGGCGCAATCAGTTCGAAATTGTTGTCGGGCCGTACGCTATATTCCAGCCAGGAAAAATTATCGATATCACCCGGCTTCTCCGGCGTACCATGCTGCGCCAGATAGCTTTTTGCGGCGCACACCACCATCGGCATCGCACCCAGGCGACGCGAAAATAAGCTGGAATCTTTTAACGCTCCCACCCGAATCACCAGATCCAGACCATCCGCGATCAGATCCGGGGCCGGAACGCCGGTGACCAGATTCACACTCAGCCCCGGATATTCCCGCAGCATATCGCTGGTCATGCCGGCTAACACGTTCTGCGCCATGGTAGAGGAGCTGCCAATTCGCAGTACGCCAATGGGCGTATTGTTAAAAGCGTAAAGTTGTTCATGCACCTGCGTCGCTTCGGCCAGCATACGGCGACAGCCCTGATAATAGATTTTGCCCGCTTCGGTCAGCCCGATACTGCGGGTACTGCGATTCAGCAGTTTCACCTGCAATGCATCTTCCAGTTTCGCGACGATCTGGCTGATTGATGAGACGCTCAGATGAAGCTGACGCGCCGCAGCGGTAAACGAACCCAGTTCCACCACTTTAGCGAAGACAGACATGCCTTTCAGTCGTTCCATTATTTACTCTGACTTAAAAGTGATTTAGATCACATTCTGTAGAAAACTTATAGTCAGGCGCGTTATTATAAGCGCGCCGGGGTATTTCCCGGTGATTCTTCATTGCCTGATACCCTTCGATGATACGCTATTATTAAGCCAGCTGCGGTTCGGATAACGCTTCCAGAGGGTTTTCCTGCGACATCTGAAGAGGCATGAGTATCCCGGCAAGGTCGAACTAAGGATTTGTGATGAGTGTGCTTCCGGTATTTGTCATGTTTGGGCTCTCTTTTCCGCCCATTTTCATCGAACTTATTATTTCACTGATGCTGTTCTGGTTAGTGAAACGCGTGCTTACGCCGAGCGGTATCTACGATCTTGTCTGGCATCCGGCACTTTTTAATACAGCGCTTTACTGCTGTGTGTTTTACCTTGTCTCCCGTTTATTAGTCTGAGGTTTAAGTGAAAGCACTCATAAGAAAAATCGCGCGCTACGCGATTACTATCCTGCTGGTCATCATCGCAGTGGTCATTATTTTCCGTGCCTGGGTCTTCTATACCGAATCGCCCTGGACCCGTGATGCGCGTTTCGCCGCTGACGTGGTGGCGATCTCCCCTGACGTCACCGGCCTGATTACCGAGGTTCCGGTACACGACAACCAGCTGGTGAAGAAGGGCGATACGCTGTTTGTGGTTGACCGGCCGCGCTATCAAAAAGCGCTCGATCAGGCGCAGGCGGATGTTGAATATTACCAGGCACTGGTCAGTGAGAAACGTCGCGAAGCCGGGCGCCGTAACCAGCTGGGCACCTCCGCCATGTCGCGCGAGGCTATCGAGCAATCCAATAACGATCTGCAAACCAGCGAACATCAGCTGGCGAAATCGGTGGCGACACGCGATCTGGCGAAGATTGACCTTGAGCGCACCACGGTGAAAGCGCCATCCGATGGCTGGGTCACCAACCTGAATGTCTACCAGGGTGAGTTTATTACCCGTGGTTCGGTTGCCGTGGCGCTGGTTCAGCAGCACTCTTTCTATGTGCTGGCTTACCTGGAAGAGACCAAACTGCACGGCGTGGAGAAGGGCTTCCGCGCGGAAGTCACCCCACTTGGCAGCAACATCGTGTTGCGTGGCACCGTAGACAGTGTGGCGGCTGGCGTCACCAATAGCAGCAGCTCGGTCGACAGCAAAGGCATGGCCACAGTAGATTCCAATCTGGAGTGGGTCCGTCTGGCGCAGCGTGTGCCGGTGCGCATCCGGCTTGATCAGCAGCCCGGCAATCGCTTCCCGGCGGGCACGACAGCGACAGTGGTGATCACCGGTCAGGCCGATCGTCAGCCTGAACAGGTTTCCCCGATGGTCCGACTGTTTAATCGCCTGCGTGAGTTTGGTTAAGAGGGCGATATGATCGAGTTCCTGCGGTTCCCGGTAAAGCTCACCTTTGCGCTGGTATTAGCGCTGATGGTGGGTTTTCACTTTAACCTTGAAACGCCGCGCTGGGCGGTGATGACCGCCGGTATCGTGGCCGGCGGCACCGCGTTTGCGGCCGGGGGTGACCCCTATTCAGGGGCGCTGCGCTATCGCGGCGTTTTGCGTATTATCGGGACATTTATTGGCTGTATCGCCGCGCTGACCATCATGATTGCCACCGTGCGTGCACCGGTCGTGATGCTGCTGCTGTGCTGCATCTGGGCAGGACTCTGCGTCTGGCTCTCTTCGCTGATCAAGGTAGAAAACTCTTACGCGCTCGGACTGGCGGGCTACACCGCGCTGATTATTGTGGTGACGGCTAATGCCAGCGGCGGTCTGACGCTGGTGCCACAATATGCGGTAGAGCGCTGCAGTGAAATCGTACTCGGCATCCTGTGCGCCATTCTGGCCGACATGATTTTCTCACCCCGTTCGATTAAAAAAGTGATCGACGCTGAGGTCGATTCGCTGCTGGTAGCACACTATAACCTGCTGCAACTCTGCGTCGCTCACGGTGATAAAGAAGAGGTCGACAAGGCCTGGAGCGCGCTGGTAAGGCGCACCACGGCATTGAACAGCATGCGCAGCCAGCTGATGATGGAATCCTCACGCTGGAAGAACAGCAATCGCCGTTTGCAGATGCTCAATACGCTGTCACTGACGCTGATTACACAGGCAGCCGAAACCTTTCTGATCCAGAATTCCCGTCCTGATTACATTCCGCCCCAGTATCGTCTGATGGTTGAAAAACCAGCCTCGACCGTTGAAGAGGTGCATAAGCGGATGAAAGTGATGCGGCGGGTGATTGGTGCCAGCGGCAAATCAACGCCGGTCACGCTGGCCAGCTGGGTAGGCACTGCTACCGAATATCTGCTGCTACTGAAAGGGATCAAAAGTAATAGCCGGATCACCTCGCTGGAAGAGGAGATTCTGCAGCGCGAGGTGGTGATCCAGGCGCGTTCCGCTGAAACGCATCATGCGATGATCAATGGTATCCGTACCTTTGTGGCGACCGCGCTGGGTTCGCTGTTCTGGCTCTATACCGGCTGGACCTCTGGCAGTGGCTGCATGGTCATGCTGGCTGTCATCACCGCACTGGCGATGCGCATGCCCAACCCGCTGATGATGGCAAAGGACTTTCTCTACGGCATGACGGTCGCGGTTCCGCTGGGGGCGCTCTACTTTATGTATGTTCTCCCGGCGACGCAGCAGAGCGCGCTGCTGCTCTGCATCGCAATCGGCCTGCTCGGTTTTATCGGTGGTATCTTCATTCAGCGGCGTCAGCTCGGCACGCTGGGGGCATTGATTGGCACCCTTAACGTTCTGGTGCTGGATAATCCGATGGAATTCCACATTAACGTCTTTCTCGATAACGTTCTGGGCCAGGTCATCGGCTGCTTCGTGGCGATGATGGTGATCCTGCTGATTCGTGATAAATCAAAAGCGCGCACCGGCCGCAAGCTGCTGAACCGCTTTATGTATGCGGCTGTCTCTGCCATGACGACCAATCAGGCGCGCCGGCGTGAAAACCATCTGCCAGCGCTCTATCAGCAACTGTTTCTGCTGCTGAACCTGTTTCCGGGCGATATCAACAAATATCGCATCGCCCTGACGCTGATCATCGGTCATCAGCGGTTACGCGACGCAGAAGTGCCGGTGAATGCCGACCTCTCTGCTTATCACCGGCAGTTGCGTTACACCGCTGACCGGGTGATCTCCGCCAGCAGCGATGACAAGCGGCGTTACTACTTTGAACGTCTGCTGAAAGAGCTGGATGTCTATCAGGAAAAACTGGCCCATTACGAGGCTCCCGCCAGCGTAACGGAACCGGTAAAACGACTGGCTATGATGCTGGATAAGTACCAGAACACGCTCATCCAAATCTGAATCTGGCCGCTGTGACCTGCAGCGGCCTGCGCAATCCCCACCCATCACAAAATCTGTCGCTTTTGCCAACTATACTCTCCAGACGGAAGAGCAAAACTGACAGGAGCGAATCAATGAAATCACTGCAAGAGAGCGAACTGTTCCGGACCGGCTATTTAGCGGACGGCCAGTGGCATCAGGCGGCTTCTACCTTTGACGTGACCAATCCGGCGACCGGTGAGGTGATTGCACAGGTGGCAAAAGCGGGTAAAGCTGAAACGGAACAGGCTATCGCCGCAGCGGAGCGCGCATTTCCCGCCTGGCGGGCGCAGACTGCAAAAGCGCGAGCTGAAATTCTCACTCGCTGGTACCAGCTGATCATTGAGAACAAGCGCTGGCTGGGACAGCTGATGACGACCGAACAGGGCAAGCCCCTGAAAGAGGCGGAAGGGGAAGTAGAATACGCCGCCAGTTTTATTCAGTGGTTCGCCGAGCAGGCGAAACGGACCAATGGTGAAATTATTCCGCCAGCTAAACCCGGCTCCCGTATTCTGGCAACCCGCGAACCGATTGGCGTTGTGGCTGCCATTACGCCGTGGAATTTCCCGATGGCGATGCTGACCCGCAAACTGGGGCCAGCTCTGGCTGCCGGCTGCACCGGCATTATTAAACCTGCCAATAACACGCCACTCTCCGCCTTTGCCCTGCTGGCGCTGGCGAAGGAGGCAGGCGTGCCTGATGGTGTACTGAATGCGGTAGCCGGTGATACCCATGCTATCAGCGATGCCATCATGGCCAGCAAAGCGGTACGTAAAATCTCGTTCACCGGCTCCACCCAGGTGGGCAAGCTGCTGATGCGTAATGCTGCCGAAACCATGAAAAAAGTGTCGATGGAGCTGGGGGGTAATGCCCCTTATATCGTGTTTGACGATGCCAATATTGATGCCGCCGTGCAGGGCGCCATTGCCAACAAATTCCGTAATGCGGGCCAGGTGTGCGTCAGCGTAAACCGCTTCTACATTCATAATGCAATCTATGATCGTTTCACTCAGCAGCTGGCTGCCGAAGTGAACAAGCTGAAGGTGGGCAACGGCATGGAAGAGGGCGTGATTGTCGGGCCATTGATTGAGGCATCGGCGGTGGAAAAGGTTGAGCAGCACGTCAATGATGCGGTAGCAAAAGGTGGCAAATTACTGGCGGGTGGCGAGCGACATGCGCTGGGTGGCAACTTCTGGCAGCCCACTGTGATTACTGAGGCGCACGAAGGGATGCAGCTCGCGCAGGAGGAGACCTTTGGTCCGGTGGCTGCCTGTTTCCGCTTTGATGATGAAGATGACGTCATCCGCCGTGCTAACGATACGCCGTTCGGCCTTGCCGCATATTTTTACACGCAGAATCTGCAGCGGGTATTCCGTGTTTCAGCCGCGCTGGAAAGCGGCATGATCGGCATTAATGAATGTGCCGTATCAACCGAGCTGGCGCCGTTTGGTGGTGTGAAAGAGTCGGGGCTGGGCCGCGAAGGTTCGGTACTCGGCATGGAAGAGTATCTGGAGGTCAAAGCGCTGCACCTGGGCGGTTTGAGCTAGCGGACAGTAACGGGCGGCGCAGGTCGCCCGCAGACGGAGCATGGGAGCCGTCAGCATGAAAATCGAGCGTTTTGATTTTAATGAAATTGTCGATCAGGCCCATTTCTTCCGCCAGTTCAGCGAGCGATTTGCGCTGGAGGAGCACCGCATCTGCGATCTGGATGGATTATGGGATGTGGTGACGGGCGATCTGTTACCGCTGCCGCTGGAGATTGAGTTTGTTAATCTGGGCAGGGGACAGCGACGGCGTTATGGCGCGCTGATTCTGTTATTTGATGAAGCGGAAGAGGAGCTGGAAGGTCAGCTTCACTTTAATGTCAGATAAAACGTCAGATGAAAAAAGGCCCCGGCGAGCGGGGCCAAAGGGTTCGTCATACATCTGACGAGGAATTACTTATAAAGCTGTGCGGTGATGTGATAGTTATCACCGGTGCGCGCCTCAATAACTTTATAGGCGCTGGCACCCTGTTCATCCGCTTTCTGAGAAAGCTCAGCGCGGTAATCCATTGGCGATCCCGCGGTTCCACTGATGGTCACGGTGCCCGCAGGCTGCAGGTTCTGCGTCTGATCGCCGGTGACCAGCTGTGCGGCTGATGCGCCGAACGCCATAACGGAAAGCAGACTGACTGTAGCGATGGTTGTTTTGATATTCATGATTATCTCCTCAATACTTTCAACAACCTGCGGTTACTCGTAAAGGCGGGTCGTCGATATCTTCTGACGCCCTTCAGGCGTCATCACGGTTAATTATTTATAAAGCTCAGCGGTGACATGCCAGGTGTTATCCTGGTTGTTTTCGATGATGCGATAGTGGCTTGCGCCCTGGGCATCCGCTTTCTCTGACAGCACCTGACGGATATGCGTCTGGTCGCCATTTCGTCCACCAATGCTGATGGTCTGATTCATTGGCTGCAGACCCTGTGCCTGTTCATTGGACACCAGGCTGGCGGCGTTAGCACCCACTGAGAACAGGGATGCCAGACTCAGTGCAGCGATAGCTAATTTCATTTTCATGGTCAACTCTCCTGAAATTTCTGCTTCAGCTCTCCGGAGCGCAAAAGGGCGCGTCAGACAGAGAGCAGATGGCATTATCGGTTACGCCTTAGTTATACAGTGCGGCGGTAGCGTGATAGTTGCCGTTGTTGTATGCCTCAATCACGCGATAGGCTTTTGCGCCCTGCTGATCGGCTTTGTCGCTGAGTTTCTGTTTGATATCCATCGGTGAACCCGCCACGCCGCTGACACTGATGGTGCCGACAGCCTGCAGATCCTGTGCCTGTGACGCATCAATAGATTCTGCTGCCACAGCACCAAATGAGAGGGCGGAGAGAATGCTCAGGGTAGCAATAGTAGTTTTTACGTTCATAGATTTTTCCTCGTCGTCTATTTTTATCTTTTTATTTAGTGTGATTTGCATCACGAAAAGAAGTATAGAACTAATAACGTCAGAAATTAATACCCCGCTAATAATGTTTTTTTGTGATTCTTTATCCTTATGGCTACTTTTAATAACTTAACGTTATAAAAAAAGGGCAAAAAGTAACCTTTAAGCCACTTTTAATTGCAAAAACAGTGAGATAGATCACTTTAACTTTTAGTGCGAAAGTCGGGCGTGCATCGGGCTGGAGTTTGATCTGGATCCGGGCAATGGTGCCGGTTCAGTGATGTAAAGCAGTGTAAAATAGCGCAGAAAGTGAAGCAGAGTTATCGATCTGACCAACAGCCGGGCGTGTTAAAGCAGGCTTATTACTTATCCAGAGCGGGTAATTGTTGTGGAAAGGGGTGAGCAGAGAGAACGAACTGACGATCTGGCGCATGATGGCCGGTCGTCAGTCCGCGATCAGAGTTCCTGTTCAAACAGGGTGAGGATGGCGCCGTGCAGCTGCTTAACGGTGAAGTCGCGCGCGCGGGTAATAAAGATTGTGTCATCGCCAGCGATGGTACCCAGAATCCCGTGCGACTTACCCAGTGAATCCAGCATACGTGCAATCAGCTGCGCTGCGCCGGGACTGGTATGAATCACTACCAGGGCATCGTTGTAGTCGATATCCAGTACCAGGTTTTTTAACGGGCTGGTGGTGGTCGGCACACCCAGCTCAGCGGGCAGGCAATAGACCATCTCCATCCTGGCATTCCGGGTGCGCACTGCGCCAAACTTGGTCAGCATCCGCGAGACTTTGGACTGATTGATATTTTCAAAGCCCTCGTCCTGAAGCGCCTGAACAATTTCGCCCTGGGAACTGAATTTTTCTTCTTTTAATAAGGCTTTGAAAGCCTTAACCAGATCGTCTTGTTTCGATGGGTTTCGCATAGGTTACCAATAAATAGAGAGAATAACCGCGCATCCGCCCGCGGCAGAGTGGTGATTATGCATTTATATGCATTTTTATGCAATCGTTCGATTGATGAGCAGCGTCCGGGCGGCTAGCGGGCGGCGATAATAGCAAATAAATCCGCTCAGACCAAAACACGCGTCACAGCCCCGGAAGGCGAAGGTTGCAAAGTTGTTATATTATTGGTGGTGTAGTAACAGAAAACGCACGTAGCCGTTCTCTGTCTGACGACGGCAAAGTTGTCGGTCATTCAGGTGCAATGATAAGTAACTTTTGAATCCGGAGATTAAGTGTGAAAACACGTAGAATTAACAACGGATATTTATCATCGCCTGAGCAGTTGATTAAGGTCTGACACAGATAGAATTTCGGCCCATCTCTGCCCCACCTTAATAAGGAGTTAAGAATGAAAGTTGCCGTTCTCGGTGCCGCTGGCGGCATAGGCCAGGCGCTCGCACTTCTGCTCAAAACCCAGCTTCCCGCAGGTTCAGAACTCTCGCTGTATGACATCGCGCCGGTTACGCCGGGTGTTGCCGTTGATCTCAGCCATATTCCTACCGCAGTGGCTATTCAGGGATTCAGTGGAGAAGACGCCACGCCTGCCTTACAGGGTGCCGATGTGGTACTGATTTCCGCTGGTGTCGCACGTAAGCCCGGTATGGATCGCGCCGACCTGTTTAACGTTAACGCAGGTATCGTCCGTAATCTGATCGAACAGGTTGCCACAACGGCACCTAAAGCGTTGATTGGTGTCATCACCAATCCGGTCAATACCACCGTGGCCATTGCGGCAGAAGTGCTGAAAAAGCACGGTGTTTACGACAAAAATCGGCTGTTCGGCGTGACCACGCTGGATATCATTCGCGCCAATACTTTTGTGGCTGCATTGAAAGGCAAGCAGCCTGACCAGGTGGAAGTCCCGGTCATTGGTGGCCACTCTGGCGTAACCATTCTGCCGCTGCTGTCGCAGGTTAAAGGCGTCAGCTTCAGCGATCAGGAAGTGGCCGATCTGACCAAACGCATCCAGAACGCCGGCACCGAAGTGGTGGAAGCCAAAGCGGGTGGCGGCTCGGCCACGCTGTCGATGGGCCAGGCAGCCGCACGTTTCGGTTTGTCACTGGTACGCGCGCTGAAGGGTGAAGCTAATGTGGTGGAGTGTGCTTACGTAGAAGGCGAGGGTGAACATGCGCGCTTCTTCTCCCAGCCGCTGCTGCTGGGTAAAAACGGTGTGGCTGAACGCAGGCCGATTGGTACCCTCAGCGCTTACGAACAGCAGGCGCTGTCAGGCATGCTGGATACGCTGAAGAAAGATATCGCCCAGGGCGAAGAGTTCGTTAAGCAGTAACTGACGGCTCAGACTTGCAATAACGCCCGGCTTTGCCGGGCGTTTTGCATTACAGTCCGCCAGACTTATAGGCGCGGGCAGCGGGTGTACCGTTGCTGGCAGGCAGCTTCTTACCCAGGGTTTCCATACGCATCTGGAACGGCGGGAACGGCATCTCAATACCGTGCTGATCAAATCCGCTCAGAATCAACTGATGCAGTTCGTGACGCAGCGGCATACGGTGTCCCATCTCAGCAGCATGCACACGAAGTTCAAATAACTGAATGCCCTGCTGCAGATCGACCAGGAAGGCTTCCGGTTGCGGCGTGTCCAGGACATAGCTGCAGCGCTCAGCCGCCTGGATCAGAATGGTGGTCACCTGTTCACTGCTGACTTTCGCCGGAGCCGGAATGGTGAGCACCACGCGCGTCACGGAATCGGACAGCGACCAGTTAATAAACTGCTCGGTGATAAAGGCCTTGTTCGGCACGATGATCTCTTTGCGGTCCCAGTCGGTAATAGTGGTCGCGCGGGTATTAATTCGCGTGATACTGCCGGTCAGATCGCGGATCGTCACGGTATCGCCGATACGAATCGGCTTTTCGAACAGGATAATCAGACCTGAGATAAAGTTGGCAAAAATCTCCTGCAAACCAAACCCCAGTCCCACACCCAGCGCGGCAACCAGCCACTGCAGCTTTGACCACTCAATACCAATCATTGAGAAACCAATCAGCCCGCCAATCAACAGCAGCAGATATTTGGTCAGTGTGGTGATGGCGTAACCCGTACCTGGCGTCAGATTAAGATGCTGCAACAGCGCCAGCTCAAGCAGCGCGGGCATATTGCGCACCAGCTGGGTGGTGATAATAAACACCAGAATGGCGATCAGCACCGACCCCAGGGTGATGGGCTGAATCGACTCTACGCCCTGCACTGAGGTACTGACGTCCCACAGCTGAATATTCTCCAGGAAGCCAAAGGCCGAATGGATTTCTGACCACAGCACAATCACGGAGACCAGGGCGATAAGCATCAGGATAGAGCGTACCAGCCGCAGCGACTGCGCACTGATCGCATCCAGGTCAATTACCGGCTCTTCAATTTCAATCGCATCAGTGTTCAGAGAGCCTTGCTCCTTCTCCTCTTCACTGCGCGCACGGTTAGCCAGCATATCGGCACGGCGCTGACGGGCGCGATCAAAGCCAAGACGGCGACGCTGAATAAGCATCCAGCGCCGGATAATGTGATAGATAACCAGCAGCAGGAACCAGATGGCGACAGAGGTTTCCAGTCGCGCCAGCAGCGCCTGCGCGGTAGCCAGATAACCCACAGCGGAGGCGAGAGCCGCCATCAGCGGCATAGCGATCATCAGGTTCCACAGCATCCGGTTCACCATGTTCTCGCCATTTCCCTCTTTATCGAGATAGAGCGGAATCCCGGAACGCTTCAGGCTGACGGTCACAATGCTGATTGCCCCGCAGATCAGGATGAAACAGAGACGACCCAGCGACGAGGAGAACTGCCGATCTTCCAGATTACCAAAGGCGATCAGCAACATAATCAGCGGCACAATTAATCCGATGCTCAGCGAGTAGTAGCGCATGGCGCGCGCCACCCGGTTTTGCGGCCAGCGGAAATGCACAATGAACAGGCCGTTAGGACGGGCAAAGGCAGCGCTGATCATAAACGCCCACAGCAGCGGCAGCGTGGCGGTAATGCCATCACCAATCGCTACGGCGATAGGGTAGGGCCAGGCGTTCTGCAGGCCATAACCCAGCGCACCCCATAACACCGGCAGCGGCAGCGCCACCAGGATCGACCAGAACAGGGTACGGATAGTCAGGCGGAAACGATCCTGCGTGACCTTGCCGACTTTGCTGGCGGAACGGTCAAGGAAAGCATTGAAGTGGCGGCGCGAACTGATGCTGAAGCCGACCAGCAGCAACGCACCAATAATCGGCAGCACCGAGTTGCGGCTGGTAAACATCATCGCCATCGCTTTGCCGAGCTGACCCAGCGTATCCAGCGACAGCAGACGGGAAAGATCTTTGGCCAGATCCAGCGGATAACTCAAACCAATCGGGTTAACGTCGGCGGTCCAGAACAGATAGCGGTGCGTCGCCTCTTTGACTTCCGTCAGCGCATCCTGCAACTGCGTGTTGCCAACCTTGAGCTTGGTGATCTCCAGAATCAGCGTGTCACAGCCGGAGATCAGCGAATTGAGCAGTTCCCTCTGAGTGCGTAGCTGCGCATCAAGAATACGCTTCTGGTCTGCGGTGAAGGGCTGACCATCGGCCTGCCGTCCCTTGCGCAGCGCCTCCTGGCGCTCCAGCAGATCTTCATAATTGAGACGCTGCACGCGAAGCTGTGCCATCTCATTATCAATCTGCTGCGACTTGGGCATCTCCGGCAGACGCGCGACCTGCGCCCGTAGCGCTTCGCCCAGCAGATTAGAGGCACCCAGCCACTGCGACTGTTCACGCAGGGTAGAGAGCGCCTGACGGACCTGAATAATCTGGTTGGTGGCCAGTCGCTGCTGCGACGCCACCAGATCCATGCGCTGCGCCTGCTGATTCAGGGCAACCGAGAGTTCGCGGTTAACCCGAAACTGATCGCTGATCTCTGGCGGAAGATCGCCACTGTTTTCTGCCAGTTGCTCGGTGCGGGCCAGCGCGACTTCGGCTTCACGTTGCCGCTGATCGTTGAGCTGGTTGCGCAGCGCCTGAAGATAGTTATCGAGCTGAGTTGCTTTGCGCTGGTGGGCTTCAGCCCGCATCCGCGCCAGTTCCTGACGGTTGTTGGCAGAGAGCTGTGCCAGCTCAAGTTCATCGACCAGCGCTTTATTCGCGGCGCTTTCCGCCTGGCGAGCCGCCAGCTGCAGCTGCCCCTGTGGCGAACTGCTGCTGACGCTCTGCAAACGGCGTTCACTCTCCGTCATCGCCCGGCGTGCTTCAGTCTGCTGCTGCGGCAGTTGCGACAGCGAATCACTGATTTCCCGCGCCCGATCCTGCTCCTGCCGTGCCTGACGCCCCTCTTCCAGCAGCTGGCTGCTGACCTGCAGGATCTCCTGATCCAGCTCGGCGCTGCTCATGTTGTTGCGCACGGTTTTCCCGCTGTCACTCAGCGCGGCGATCTGCTGACGCAGTTCGCGCGCCAGACGCGGAAAATCATCAATAACCTGCTGATATTGCGCCGCGCGCTCCAGCGATTCATCGCGTTCAGAGAGAAAGTTTAAGGCGGCTTCAATCGTCTGGATCTGTTCAGCCTGCGAGGGTGAACTTTTGGCCGATTTTATCTCTTCCAGCTGCTGTTTGAGCTGGCTGGCATCAGGAAGGCTGGCCGCGAAGGCCGGGCTGCTGAGCCACAGGCTCAGCAGCAGGAGGAGAATCGAACGCACAGAGGACACTCAATTTAATCGACGATGACGTCGGAAATGTCTGTCGCGACCGGCAGCGCAATCGCCAGCGGTTGACCCAGACGGGTTTTGCTTTCTGCTTCCAGGCTTTCAGCCAGTTTGACGCGGCCAGGTGCGAACAGATTGATGACGGTAGAGCCAAGCTTGAAGCGGCCCATTTCCTGGCCTTTCAACAGCACCACGGCGCTTTCATCATCCGCTGCCGGATAGTGCCAGCGCTTGATCACGCCTTCACGCGGTGGCGTGATGGTGCCAGCCCAGACGGTTTCGATGCTGCCGACAATGGTGGCCCCCACCAGGATCTGCACCATCGGCCCGATATCGGTTTCGAAGTAGCAGATGACGCGCTCGTTACGGGCGAACAGGTTGGGAATATTACGCGCGGTCAGCGGGTTGACGGAGTAGAGGTCGCCAGGCACATAAATCATCTCACGCAGGATGCCGTTGCACGGCATATGGACGCGGTGATAATCACGGGGCGCCAGATAGGTGGTGACGAACTCGCCATCAACAAATTGGGCCGCCATCCGCTCATCACCTGCCAGCAGGGCGTCAATGGTGTAGTGATGACCTTTAGCCTGGAAAATCTGATCGCCATCAATGTGGCCGAGCTGGCTGATAGCGCCATCCGCGGGCAGGGCGATGAGATTGGCATCGGCATCCACCGGACGCGCATCGTCTTTCAGCGGACGAACGAAAAAGTCATTAAAGGTGCGATAGCTGGCGGTATCGGGCTTACGCGCTTCCGCCATGTCGACTTTGTAAAACCAGACAAAGATGTCAATGACCAGTTTGGTCAACCAACCACCGCGGCGACTGGCGCCCCAACCGGCAAGTTCAGTCAGCCATTTCTTCGGGAGAATATGATTCAAGCCGAGTTTTAAACGATCAAACACCTTAGCCTCCTGGCTATTTTATGACGTTGTAAAAAAGGGGGCGGATTGTAGCAGCGCCCCGTTCAGATGGCGACTATACCCGAATTCCGGCACGCTGCACGGTCTGGACGCGCGACTGGAATGCACCTCGCAAAATGCCCCGGCTTATCCGTTCAGACGCGGTTATACCGGTTAACTTTCACCATCAGGGAAATTTTTACGCGTTTTTACCTGCGCCATGCTCTCCAGGATACGGTGGTAGTTATCAAAACGGGACCTGTTGATTTTGCCCTGTTCGACCGCTTCGCGAATGGCACAGCCGGGATCGCTGCCGTGTTTACAATCGCGGAATTTGCAATCGCCAAGGAATGCGCGGAATTCGACAAATCCGCGGGTAATTTGTTCCGGCTCAAGATGCCATAAACCGAACTCACGCACGCCAGGTGAATCGATCACATCGCCGCCGTCCGGGAAGTGATAAAGGCGCGATGCGGTGGTGGTGTGCTGGCCTAAGCCTGAGCCATCCGAAACCTCGTTAGTCAGAATAGCGACCTGCTCTTCTTTGTCGAAGCCGAGCAGGGCATTCAGCAGACTCGATTTGCCGACGCCAGACTGACCGGCAAAGATACTGATGCGGTCGGTCAGCGCCGCTTTCAGGTCGTCCATGCCGTTTTTCGCCCGGCTGGAGACCATCACCACGCGATAGCCAATATTGCGATAGATATCCATCTGCTTATCGACAAAGGCGCGCGCCTTGTCATCCAGCAGATCGGTTTTGTTCAGTACCAGCAACGGTTCAATATCCAGCGTTTCGCTGGCAACCAGATAGCGGTCGATGATGTTTAACGACAGTTCAGGCAGGATTGCGGAGACGACGATGATCTGGTCGATATTCGCCGCCATCGGCTTCACGCCGTCGTAAAAATCGGGGCGGGTTAATACGCTGGTGCGCTCATGCACCGCTTCAACAATACCTTTGTTGCCGCTGGTTGCCGGACGCCACAGCACCCGGTCGCCAGTGACCAGCGAACGAATGGTACGGCGGATATTGCAGCGGTGGGCGACGCCTGCGCTATCCTCAACATCAGCGTGCATGCCAAAACGGCTGACAACGACCCCATCTGCAGCTTCACCAAACAGGTTGTCATCCGCTTCCGGACGCTCTCTGCGTTGGTTGAGACGGCGATCGTGGTTAGCGCTTACGCGGCGTTGTTGGCCCTTCGACAGTTTATTTTTACTCACTCACCCTCACAGCGTTAGCCAGATTTCGCCCGGCTGGGCAAAACGTCTATGATACACCTTATTCATCGTAAATGACGACTACAGCAACCGCAGGAAACAGCATGGCTACTGGAAATGAACAGAATCTGATCTGGATTGATCTTGAGATGACCGGACTTGATCCGACGCACGATCGCATTATTGAAATTGCGACCCTGGTGACTGACGCCAACCTGAACATTCTGGCGGAAGGGCCGGTCATGGCCGTTCATCAGTCCGATGCGCAGCTGGCGCTGATGGATGAGTGGAATGTCCGCACCCACACCAACAGCGGTCTGGTTGCGCGGGTGAAGGAGAGTCAGATTGACGATCGCGCAGCAGAGCTGGCGACCATTGAGTTCCTGAAACAGTGGGTTCCGGCGAACACCTCGCCTATCTGCGGCAACAGCATCGGGCAGGATCGTCGTTTCCTGTTTAAGTACATGCCTGAGCTGGAAGCGTATTTCCACTATCGTTATCTGGATGTCAGTACCCTGAAAGAGCTGGCTCGTCGCTGGAAACCCGATATCCTTCCTGGCTTCAAAAAAGGGGGGACGCACCAGGCTCTGGATGATATCCGTGAGTCCGTGGCGGAGCTGGCGTACTACCGCGAACACTTTTTGCAGCTTTAATCGGCGACGGGTGCGCATGAAATCACCAGGTTGCTGATTTAATCAGCAAACGCGCTGAAAGCGAAAATTTTTGCTTTCAGACGCTTGCAGCAGCAACGATTTCTCGTATAATGCGCACCCCGTACCGGTGAAGAATTCATTAACGGTACAAGGCGCGGGAATAGCTCAGTTGGTAGAGCACGACCTTGCCAAGGTCGGGGTCGCGAGTTCGAGTCTCGTTTCCCGCTCCAGTTTTAAAATGTAAGCAGTACCCTCTTTGCGGGAATAGCTCAGTTGGTAGAGCACGACCTTGCCAAGGTCGGGGTCGCGAGTTCGAGTCTCGTTTCCCGCTCC
>NZ_JAALFV010000016.1:0-56498 GCF_011800405.1 Pantoea sp. EKM21T | reverse complement strand
CCGCGTGAGCGGCGCGAGGACGGCCCGGCAGCAGCAGAGGTGCGCTGGCCCGCACTGCGGCTCGCTCGCCCGGAAAATCAGAATGCAATATTGGCGCTGATACCGCCGATAAACGCATCTTTCACTTTACTGACTGCACCCGGGGCAACCACATACTGCAGGTTAGGTCGCAGTGACATCCAGTTAGTTACTTTGGCGTTGTAGTAAACCTCATAGTTGTACTCTGAACCTTCCTGAATCGGCAGATAGGTCGGGCTGTCAAAGCGGCTCTCGCCATTAGCCTGATTCTGCTGACGCAGTGAGCGGGTATAGTCGCTGTTCACATGAATCCGTGACGCGCCCACGCCGATCTCATCCTGAGGACGGGCATCAAACGGTCCTGTCCAGGTAAACGCAATAGACTGATAGTTGTCGGTCTTTGAGGTCTTGTGATCGTTCATCACCGCCTGCACCCGCACGCCCAGACCGCGATTCACATCGCCATCCTGCGCGGTCAGCTGTTGCTGTAACAGCAGATAGCCGCCATAGGAATGGGCCTGATCCTGATAGCCGCCGTTGCGCCAGCTGCCATAAACATCGCCATCCACCGAGGAATAGTAATAGCCGATGCGGTAGTTACCCGGTAATCTCTCCGGCCCGAAGGTCGGTTTCCAGCCCAGTTCGACCGGCACCAGATTCCCTTCTGAATTGCTGGTATCCAGACGGAAGCCATCACCGCGATCGTAGTTAGCGCGGTTCTGATTATAGAAACCGACCTGGAAGAAAACGTCCGGCGTGATATTGAATTTCACCCGGCCGCCCCACTGCGAGACAGGCCAGTTAAACCAGCGATCGCCGCGCCAGTTACCCGCCTGCCCGCTGCCCAGCGCCAGGTTCTGGAACAGATTGCCATCGAAGTTATCGAAGTCTTCCCCTACCGTCACCCGCCCGGCTTTCACATCGACCACATCGTTAAACAATCCTTTGCGTAACCAGAACTGGGTCAGACGCCAGGTCTGGCCGCGACCGTAAACCTCCTGCACCGAGGAGAGCATACCGGTGCGTTGATCCGCGACCTGTTCAGAAAGATTCTGTCCGTTACGACTGGTCACGGTCATCTGGAACTCGGCATCCTGCCAGTCCAGCAGCTTCTGCAGATCGAAATTGGTACCAAACGACCACTGATCGCTGTAGCGCATGGTGGTATTGGTATCCGCCCCGCCGCCTAAATTCGCGGCGCTTTCCATGGTGTAGTTAACGTCAAACTTAATGCCGTCGTCCTGCAGCTGCGTTCGGTACCCGCCCCAGTCACCAAACATCCATTCGGAGTCCGGGCTCAGGGCGTCAGCGGCCAACGCCTGCGCGGAAAACATGGCCAGGATCAGGGTGCCGGTTGCCACACGGCACAGCGGGAAACGCTGCACTGCTTTTCTGTTTTTCATCTTGCTTATTCTTATGTAAGTTACGGAAAATGACGCGCAGAGGATAGTGCTGGATAACCTCTGTTTTTTGTAAATACGTGCGCATAATTACCCGTAACATCCGTTTATTAACGCATTTGTGATCGGGATCGCTGATTGGTTATTCTCTGGGCGGGGTGCGTCTTTTTTGACAGGTGCAGCATAAAAAGGGGCGCTATCGCCCCTTGTGTTTACTGGCTTGCCTGATTCAGTTGTTCAATCTGCGCCGGGGTCAGCGTCAGCTGCATCGCGCCAGTCAGATCGTCGAGCTGTTTCAGCGAGGTGGCACTGACAATCGGTGCGGTGATGCCGGGACGGGCGATCAGCCAGGCCAGCGCCACCTGCGTCGGCGTCACCTGATGCGCTTCGCTGATAGCATCCAGTGCGTCCAGGATCCGCAAACCGCGCGGGTTAAGGTATTTATCTACAACACCCTGACCGCGCGCGCTTTTACCGGCATCCGCCGCCTCGCGATATTTGCCACTGAGAAAGCCGCTGGCGAGTGAATAGTAGTTAATAACGCCCAGCCCCTGCGCCATCACCACCGGCTCCAGCTCCGACTCATAGGGCTGGCGGTCATAAAGGTTGTATTCAGGTTGCAGGGTTTCATAGCGCGCCAGCCCCTGCGTTTCACTGACCTGCAACGCCTCCTGCAGCCGTGCCGCGCTGTAATTGGAAGCACCAATCGCCCGCACTTTGCCCTCTCTGATCAGGCTGTCAAAGGCGCTCAGGGTTTCTGCCAGCGGCGTATCCTGATCGTCGCGGTGCGCCTGGTAGAGATCGATATAGTCGGTCTGCAACCGGCGCAGTGAATCTTCGACCGCCTGACGGATATATTGCGGTTTCAGCCCGGTTTTCTCCGGCGACAATTCCATGCCGACCTTGGTTGCCAGCACGATCTGGTCGCGTTTGCCGCTTTTTTTCAGCCATTCACCAATAATGGTTTCCGATTCACCGCCTTTATTGCCCGGTGCCCAGCGGGAATAGACATCGGCGGTATCGATAAACCACAGGCCTCGATCCACCAGCGCATCCAGCAGCGAAAAGGAGGTGGTTTGATCCACTGTCCAGCCAAACACGTTGCCGCCAAACGTCAGCAACGGCACCGCGATACCACTGTCACCCAACTGCCGGGTTTGATTCTGACTCATTTCCTGCTCCTTATTTGCCTGAAAAAACCGTCTGTCTTTCAGCATAGCAAAGTGATTTCACAGCTTTATGACGATTGTGATGCGATTAATGAAAGAACAGGCATAATTACCCCGCCCTGACAGATATCCTTATTTCCTTCAACTTCTGCCCGTCAGAGGCGGCTACACTCTGTCGTTTGCAGGCTACCCATTTGATGCCTGCGCCTGGGACTACGTCACTGCTGGAGAGCACCAACAATCATGAGCACCCGACATCCTGTTATGAAGAAAACCCTTATCGTGCTGGCCCTGATCGCCGTGGCCGCTGGCGGCTATTATGCCTGGCAGCGCCATGCCCAGCCGCAGAGCAGCAGTCAGAGTGACGCACCTGCGCCACGTGGCGGCAAAGGCGGCGGTGACGGTGCCCGTCGTCCCCTCGCGCCGGTTCAGGCCGCTACGGCCACCAGCCAGAGCGTGCCGCACTATCTGAGCGGACTGGGTACGGTGACCGCGGCTAACACGGCCACGGTGCGCAGCCGGGTCAATGGCGATCTGCTGGCAATCCACTTCACTGAAGGGCAGCAGGTGAAAGCGGGCGAGCTACTGGCAGAAGTCGACCCGCGGCCTTATCAGGTGGCGTTAACGCAGGCGCAGGGCCAATTGGCGAAAGATCAGGCGACGCTGGCCAACGCCCGTCGTGACCTGGCGCGCTTCGAGAAGCTGGCAAAAACCTCGCTGGTATCGCAACAGGAGCTGGATACGCAGCGCTCACTGGTCAGTGAAACGCTCGGCACGCTGAAAGCGGATGAGGGAAGCGTCGCCAGTGCGCAGCTCAATCTTACCTACAGCCGGATCACCGCGCCGATTGCAGGCCGGGTCGGGCTGAAACAGGTGGACGTCGGCAACTACGTCACCAGCGGCGACACCACCGGTATCGTGGTGATCACCCAGACGCACCCGATTGATGTGGTTTTTACCCTGGCTGAGAACAGCATCAGTTCCATTCTCAAGGCGCAGAAAAGCGGTGAATCGCTGCTGGTGGAGGCCTGGGATCGCAGTAATCAGAATCTGATCGCCAGCGGCAAACTGCTGAGCCTCGATAACCAGATTGATGTCACCACCGGCACCATCAAAATTAAAGCGCGTTTTGATAATCAGGACGACACGCTGTTCCCCAATCAGTTCGTGAATGTGCGGCTGAAGGTCAACACCCTGCAGGATGCGATTGTTATCCCACCTGCCGCGCTGCAGATGGGCAACGAAGGCAACTTTGTCTGGGTGGTTAACAGTGACAACAAGGTCAGCAAGAAAAGCGTGATTGCCGGCTTGCAGGATAGCGAGAAAGTGGTGGTCAGCGCCGGTCTGGAGGCGGGCGAACGTGTCGTGACCGATGGGCTGGATCGCCTCACGGAAGGCGCAAAAGTCGAGGTGGTCGCGCCGCAGAGCAACGCACCGCGCGCTACCCGCGCCACCCTGCCGTCAAAAGGAGAGCGTGAGTAATGCAGGTCATGCCTCCCGATCATAGTGGCGGACCGTCACGCCAGTTTATCCTGCGGCCGGTCGCCACCACGCTGTTGATGATTGCGATCCTGCTGGCCGGGGTGCTGGGCTACCGCTTCCTGCCGATCTCGGCGCTGCCGGAAGTCGACTATCCGACGATCCAGGTCGTCACGCTCTATCCGGGTGCCAGCCCGGATGTGGTCACCTCCTCCATCACCGCGCCCCTTGAGCGCCAGTTTGGTCAGATGTCTGGCCTGAAACAGATGGCGTCGCAAAGCTCCGGCGGTGCCTCGGTGGTGACGCTGCAGTTCCAGCTGACGCTGCCGCTGGATGTGGCAGAGCAGGAGGTGCAGGCTGCCATTAACTCCGCCACTAACCTGCTGCCCAACGACCTGCCTAATCCGCCGGTCTACAGCAAAGTGAATCCTGCCGATCCACCGATCATGACGCTTGCCGTCACCACGCGCAGCATGCCGCTGACGCAGGTGCAGGACATGGTGGAAACGCGGGTGGCGCAGAAAATCTCTCAGGTCAGCGGCGTCGGACTGGTGACGCTATCGGGCGGTCAGCGTCCGGCGGTGCGGGTGAAAATGAATGCGCAGGCGCTGGCTGCGCTGGGTCTGACCAGCGAAACGGTGCGGACCGCCATCAGCAATGCCAACGTTAACTCCGCCAAAGGCAGCCTGGATGGTCCGACCCGCTCAGTTACCCTGTCAGCCAATGACCAAATGAAATCAGCGGAGGATTATCGCCAGCTGATTATCAGCTACAAAAACGGCGCACCGGTGCGCCTTGGCGACGTGGCGACCATAGAACAGGGAGCAGAAAACAGCTGGCTTGGCGCCTGGGCCAACCGCGATGCGGCGATTGTGCTCAACGTTCAGCGTCAGCCTGGTGCCAATATCATCGCCACAGCAGATAATATCCGTGCCATGTTGCCCGCCCTGACCGCAGCCCTGCCGAAGTCGGTGGAGGTTAAACTGCTCACCGACCGCACCACCAATATTCGTGCTTCGGTCAACGACACGCAGTATGAGCTGATGCTGGCGATGGCGCTGGTGGTGATGATTATCTATCTGTTTCTGCGCAACGTGCCCGCCACGCTGATCCCGGCGGTTGCGGTGCCTCTGTCGCTAATCGGCACCTTTGCGGCGATGTACTTCCTCGGCTTTTCAATTAACAACCTGACGCTGATGGCGCTGACCATCGCCACCGGCTTTGTGGTCGATGATGCCATCGTGGTGATTGAGAACATCTCACGCTATATCGAGAAAGGGGAAAAGCCGCTGACCGCCGCGCTGAAAGGTGCCGGCGAGATCGGCTTTACCATCATCTCCCTCACCTTCTCGCTGATTGCGGTCCTGATCCCGCTGCTGTTTATGGGCGACGTGATCGGCCGTCTGTTCCGCGAATTTGCCGTGACGCTGGCGGTGGCGATTCTGATTTCAGCGGTGGTCTCACTGACCCTGACGCCGATGATGTGCGCCAGGATGCTGAGCGCGGAGTCGCTGCGCAAACAGAACCGCTTTTCGCGGGCCAGCGAAGCGATGTTTGATCGTATCGTGGCCGCCTATGGCCGCGGCCTGAAACGGGTACTTAATCATCCCTGGCTCACGCTGTCGGTGGCGCTTGGCACCCTAGTGCTGACGCTGGTGCTGTGGATGATCATCCCGAAAGGCTTTTTCCCGCAGCAGGACAACAGCATTATTCAGGGCACGCTGCAGGCACCGCAGTCGGTCTCCTATGCCAGCATGGCGCAGCGCACCCGCGACGTCGCCTCCATCATCATGAAAGATCCGGCGGTGGAGAGCATGACTTCGTTTGTCGGCGTGGATGGCACCAATGCCTCGCTGAACAGCGCGCGTCTGCAGATCAACCTCAAACCGCTGGATCAACGCGACGACCGCATTCCTGCTATTCAGCAGCGTCTGCAACAGCAGGTCAGTGAGGTACCGGGCGTGCAGCTGTGGCTGCAGGCGGTACAGGATCTCACCATCGATACCCAGGCGAGCCGTACGCCCTATCAGTTCACGCTGCAATCGGGTTCACTGTCGTCGCTCAGCACCTGGGTTCCGGCGCTGCTGACCCGTCTCAGTACCCTGCCACAGCTGCGCGATGTCAGCAGTGACTGGCAGGATCAGGGACTGGAAGCCTATGTCAAAGTGGACCGCGACAGCGCCAGCCGCCTCGGCATCAGCATGGCGGATGTCGATAACGCGCTGTACAACGCCTTTGGTCAGCGGCTCATCTCCACCATTTATACCCAGGCGAACCAGTATCGGGTGGTGCTGGAGCAGGATAATAGTGCCACTCCAGGCATGGAGAGCCTGGAGGCGATTCGCCTTAACAGCAGCGACGGCGGCAGCGTACCGCTGAGCGCCATTGCCCGCATTGAACAGCGCAACACGCCGCTCAGCATTAATCATCTCGACCAGTTCCCGTCGGCGACCTTCTCCTTCAACGTGGCTGACGGCTATTCGCTGGAAGATGCGGTGAAAGCGGTGTCGCAGGCTGAAGCCGAGCTTGGCATGCCCGCAGAGCTGATGACGCAGTTCCAGGGCAGCACGCTGGCCTTTGAAGCGGCGCTGAGCAGCACCGTCTGGCTGATTGTGGCGGCCATTGTGGCGATGTACATCGTGCTGGGTGTGCTTTATGAGAGCTTTATCCACCCCATCACCATTCTCTCAACGCTGCCTACGGCGGGTGTCGGCGCGCTGCTGGCGCTGATGCTCAGCGGCAATGAGCTGGATATCGTGGCGATAATCGGCATCATCCTGCTGATCGGCATCGTGAAAAAGAACGCCATCATGATGATCGACTTTGCGCTGGCGGCCGAACGTGAACAGGGTATGAAGCCTGTTGATGCCATCTATCAGGCCTGCCTGCTGCGCTTCCGCCCGATTCTGATGACCACGCTGGCCGCCCTGCTCGGCGCGCTGCCGCTGATGCTCAGCACCGGCGTCGGTGCCGAACTGCGTCATCCGCTGGGGATTGCCATGGTCGGCGGGCTGATTCTGAGCCAGGTGCTGACCCTGTTTACCACCCCGGTGATCTACCTGCTGTTTGATCGACTGGCGCACGCCACCCGCCGCCGCTTTGCCCGCACGGAGGCCGCAGAGTGAAGTTCTTTGCCCTGTTCATCAACCGGCCCGTCGCCACTACCCTGCTGACGCTGGCCATCGCACTGGCGGGGATGCTGGGTTTCCGGCTGCTGCCGGTGGCGCCGCTGCCGCAGGTTGATTTTCCGGTGATCGTTATCTCGGCTTCGCTGCCGGGTGCCGCGCCGGAGATCATGGCGTCGTCGGTGGCCACGCCACTGGAGCGCTCGCTGGGACGCATCGCGGGCGTCAGTGAAATGACCTCCACCAGTTCGCTGGGCAGCACCCGCATCATTCTGGTGTTTGATTTTGATCGCGACATCAACGGAGCCGCGCGCGATGTTCAGGCCGCGATTAACGCGGCGCAAAGCCTGCTGCCTACCGGGATGCCGTCGCGCCCGACCTATCGCAAAGTGAACCCTTCAGATGCGCCGATTATGATCATGACGCTGACTTCGGATACCTATAATCCGGGTCAGCTCTACGATTACGCCTCGACCCAGCTGGCGCAGAAACTGTCACAGATTGAGGGCGTGGGCGACGTCACCGTGGGCGGCAGCTCGCTGCCTGCGGTCCGCGTGGCCCTGAATCCACAGGCGCTGTTTAATCAGGGCGTCTCGCTGGATGCGGTGCGCACCGCCATTTCCAACGCCAATCAGCGACGGCCGCAGGGCGCACTGGATGATTCGCAGCAGCGCTGGCAGTTGCGTACCAATGACGCGCTGCAAACCGCCAGTGAGTATCAGCCGCTGATAGTGCATTACAACAACGGCGCGGCGGTCAGGCTGTCGGATGTGGCGACAGTCGAAGATTCAGTGCAGGACGTACGCAACGCAGGGATGTCGCGCGGTAAACCGGCGGTGCTGCTGCTGATCCGCAAAACGCCTGAAGCCAACGTCATCGATACGGTGGACCGCATCCGCGCCGAAATGCCGCTGCTGCATGAGGTGATCCCGGCCGCCATCGATCTGCAGATCGCTCAGGATCGCTCACCCACCATTCGCGCCTCGCTGCATGAGGTGGAGCAGTCGCTGGTGATCGCCGTGGCGCTGGTGATTCTGGTAGTGTTTGTTTTCCTGCGTTCGGGCCGCGCCACGCTGATCCCCGCCGTTGCGGTGCCGGTTTCGCTGATCGGCACCTTTGCCGCGATGTACCTGTGTGGCTTCAGCCTCAACAACCTGTCGCTGATGGCGCTGACCATCGCCACCGGCTTTGTGGTGGATGATGCGATTGTGGTGCTGGAGAACATTGCCCGACACGTGGAAGCGGGCATGAAGCCGCTGGCCGCCGCGCTGAAAGGGGTACGGGAAGTCGGCTTTACCGTGTTGTCGATGAGCCTGTCACTGATTGCCGTGTTCCTGCCGCTGCTGATGATCGGCGGACTGATTGGCCGCTTCTTCTCAGAATTTGCCATTACGCTGTCGGTGGCTATCGTCATCTCGCTGTTTATCTCGGTCACCCTGACGCCGGTGATGTGTGCCTATCTGCTGAAGCCGCACGCGCCGCGCAGCCAGCCGCGTCAGCGCGGCGCGGGCCGGTTGCTGATGGCGATCCAGCAGGGCTATGGCCGCTCGCTTAGCGTGGTACTGAACCATGCGCGCTGGGTGATGGTGCTGTTTTTCGCCACCATCGTCCTGACCGGCTGGCTGTTTGTTCATATTCCGAAAACCTTTATGCCGGAGCAGGATACCGGACGACTTTCCGGTTTCATCTCTGCCGACCAGAGCATTTCGTTTCAGGCGATGCGCAGTAAACTGCAGGATTTTATGGAGATTGTCGGGGCCGATCCGGCGGTAGAGAGCGTGGTGGGCTTCACCGGCGGGATGCGTACCAACAGCGGCTCTATGTTTATCTCGCTGAAGCCGCTGTCGGAGCGGAAAGAGAGTGCAGTGGAGATTATCGCCCGCCTGCGCAATAAGCTGGCGAAAGAACCCGGGGCGAGTCTCTATCTGAATGCGGTGCAGGATCTGCGCGTCGGCGGTCGGGAATCGAATGCCGGTTATCAATATTCCCTGCTGTCGGACGACCTCAACGCCCTGCGTGAGTGGGAGCCAAAAATCCGTCAGGCGTTCTCTGCCCTGCCACAGCTGGCGGATGTGAACTCCGATCAGCAGGATAAAGGCAGCGAAATGGCGCTGACCTATGACCGGGAAAGTATGGCGCGGCTCGGCATTGATGTCTCTCAGGCCAATGCCCTGCTGAATAACGCCTTTGGTCAGCGTCAGATCTCCACCATCTATCAGCCGCTTAACCAGTACAAAGTGGTGATGGAGGTCGATCCGCGCTACACCCAGGATATCAGTGCCCTGTCGCAGATGTTCGTGATAAACAGCGAAGGTAAAGCGATTCCGCTGTCGTGGTTTGCCCACTGGCAGCCCGCAAATGCGCCGCTCTCGGTCAACCATGAAGGGCTGTCTGCCGCCTCGACCATCTCATTTAACCTGCCGGAAGGGGTGTCGCTGTCGCAGGCGTCGGAGGCGATTGAACGCACCATGACCGCGATTGGCGTGCCCTCCAGCGTGCGCGGCAGCTTTGCCGGTACGGCGCAGGTGTTTCAGCAGTCGCAAAGCAATCAGCTCTGGCTGATGCTGGCGGCGATTGCGGCAGTCTATATCGTGCTGGGGATCCTCTATGAGAGCTATGTCCATCCGCTGACTATCCTCTCTACCCTGCCCTCGGCGGGTGTTGGTGCGCTGCTGGCGCTGGAGCTGTTCGATACGCCCTTCAGCCTGATTGCGCTGATCGGTATTCTGCTGCTGATCGGTATCGTGAAAAAGAACGCCATCATGATGGTCGATTTTGCGCTGGAGGCAGAGCGCAACGGCCAGCTCAGCGCGCGCGAGGCGATTTTCCAGGCGTGCCTGTTGCGCTTCCGGCCGATTATGATGACGACGCTGGCGGCGCTGTTTGGCGCGCTGCCGCTGGTGCTGACCAGCGGCGACGGCGCAGAGCTGCGTCAGCCGCTGGGGATTACCATTGCCGGCGGGCTGGTGATGAGCCAGTTGCTGACGCTCTACACCACGCCGGTGGTCTATTTAATGATGGATAAATTGCGCCGTAAAAAACGCCCGCTGGTCGCCGTGCAGCAGCCGTAACAGGCATGGCGGCAGCAGGCATCGGGCGTGACGCCTTTATCGGGGGATCGATGAGTACGCAAAGCACTAACGTCCGCTGGCAACTGTGGATTGTTGCCATCGGCTTCTTTATGCAGACGCTGGATACCACCATCGTGAATACCGCGATCCCATCGATGGCGCACGATCTGGGTGTCAGCCCGCTGCACATGCACTCGGTCATCGTCTATTACGTGCTGACGGTCGCCGTCATGCTGCCGGTCAGCGGCTGGCTGGCCGATCGTTTTGGCGTGCGCAACATTTTCTTCTGCGCGATTGTGCTGTTCAGCCTGGGATCACTGCTGTGCGCCCTCTCCGGCACCCTCGATCAACTGGTGCTGTCGAGAGTGGTTCAGGGGATTGGCGGGGCAATGATGGTGCCAGTGGGTCGCCTGACGGTGATGAAAATCGTGCCGCGCGAGCAGTATATGTCCGCCATGACGTTTGTCACTCTGCCCGGCCAGATTGGCCCGCTGCTGGGTCCGGCGCTGGGCGGTGTGCTGGTGGAGTACGCCAGCTGGCACTGGATCTTTCTGATCAATATCCCGGTCGGCATTGCAGGCGCTATTGCCACCCTGATGCTGATGCCCAACTACAGCATGCAGACGCGGCGCTTTGATTTCGGCGGTTTTATCCTGCTGGCCGCCGGAATGGCAACCCTGACACTGGCGCTGGATGGTCAGCGCAGCAGTGGCGGCTCTCCGCTGCTGCTGGGTGCCATGATCCTCATTGGCATGTTCTCTCTGCTGTTCTACCTGATGCATGCGCGCAGCAATGATAATGCGCTGTTCAGCCTGAAGCTGTTTGATAATCGCATCTACTCCATTGGCCTGCTCGGCAGTTTTACCGGCCGCATCGGCAGCGGCATGCTGCCCTTTATGACGCCTATCTTTCTGCAGCTCGGCATGGGTTACAGCCCGTTTCATGCTGGTCTGATGATGATTCCGATGGTGCTGGGGAATATGGGGATGAAACGCATTGTGGTGCGCATCGTCAATCTTTTTGGCTACCGCAACGTGCTGGTGATGTCGACCGTGGCGCTGGCGCTGGTGGTCCTGCTGTTCCCGCTGGTGGCAATTCTGGGCTGGGTCTGGCTGCTGCCACTGGTGCTGTTTCTGCAGGGCATGGTCAACGCCATCCGCTTCTCTTCAATGAATACCCTGACGCTGAAGGAGCTGCCCGATGAGCTGGCGTCCAGCGGCAACAGCCTGCTGTCGATGATTATGCAGCTGTCGATGAGTATCGGCGTTACCGTGGCCGGGCTGCTGCTGGGGGCATTTGCTCAGGAGAGCGCAGCAAACAGCACGGCGGAACATCAGATGTTTATTTATACCTACCTTTGCATGTCGCTGATTATCATCCTGCCCGCGCTGGTGTTCTGGCGCGTGCCGCCACAGGTGAGTACCAACGTTGATTTGCGACGCCGGAGAAAAAAATGAGAGATAACCTGCGCCTGGGCATCGGTGCCAAACTGTTTATGGCGATTTTCGCCACCTGCATGCTGGTGCTGATTACCATGCACTGGGGGGTTCGCCTCAGTTTCGAGCATGGCTTTGTCGACTACATTAAGCGCGGCAACGAGCAGCGGTTAAATCTGCTCAGCGATGCCCTGGCCGATCAGTATGAGCAGCACGGCAACTGGGATTTTTTGCGCCACAACGATCGGCTGGTGTTCACCATGCTGCGCTCGCTGGAGCAGAATCCCGACAGTAACAGTCAGCTGCCGCCGCACGGCTGGCGCACCCAGTTCTGGATCCTCGATCAGCAATATAAAGTGCTGGCCGGGCCAAAATCGCCGGTGCCGCCCGAAGGCACGCGACGCAATATCACCACCAGCAATAATAAAGTGGTCGGCTGGGTCATCGGCTCGCCGCCGGAGCGGCTGACGCGCAGCACCGACATTAACTTTGATCAGCAGCAGCGGCGCACCAGCTGGATTATCGTCGGGCTGTCCACGCTGCTGGCGGCGCTGGCAACCTGGCTGATGGCGCGCGGTCTGCTGGCTCCGGTCAAACGACTGGTTGACGGCACCCATCATCTGGCGGCCGGTAATTTTGCCACCCGCGTTGAGGTCAGCAGCCGGGATGAGCTGGGCCAGCTGGCCAGGGACTTTAACCTCCTTGCCAGCTCGCTGGAGAAAAATGAGAGCATGCGCCGCGCCTTTATGGCCGATATCTCCCATGAGTTACGCACACCACTGGCGATCCTGCGCGGTGAACTGGAAGCGATGCAGGATGGCGTGCGCAAACTGACGCCGGAAGCGATCGCCTCGCTGCAGAGCGAAGTGGTGGTGCTGACCAAGCTGGTCGACGATCTGCACCAGCTGTCGCTGTCCGATGAGGGCGCCCTTGCCTACCGCAAACAGGCAACCGATCTGGTGCAACTGCTGGAAGTGACGGCGGGCAGCTTTGCCGAACGCTATCGTGCACACGGGCTGACGCTGAAACTCAATCTGCCCGATAACGCCCCCTTCTTTGGCGATCCCGACCGCCTGATGCAGTTGTTCACTAATCTGCTGGAGAACAGCCTGCGCTACACCGACAGCGGGGGCCGGGTTGAAGTGACGCTGAACTATGAGGCACCCAACTGGCGCATCGAGTTTGATGACAGCGCACCGGGCGTGGATGGGGAACATCAGGCCCAGATTTTTGAGCGCTTCTTCCGCACCGAAGGCTCGCGCAATCGCGCCAGCGGTGGCTCGGGCCTGGGCCTGGCCATCTGTAAAAATATCGCTGACGCGCATGGCGGCGATATTCATGCGGCGCACTCTGATTTAGGTGGACTGAAAATCGCGCTACACTTGCGCTATGTTCCCCTTGTGTAGACGCTTATGAGCCTGGAAAACCACGACCCGCTGATTCTGGTGGTCGAAGATGAGCCGAAACTGGCGCAGCTGATGATCGATTATCTGCATGCCTCGAACTACCGTACCCATCACATCGCCGACGGCAACGCGGTGCTGGAGTATGTGCGCCAGACGCCACCCGACCTGATGCTGCTGGATTTGATGCTGCCAGGCACCGACGGTTTAACGCTGTGCCGTGAAATCCGTCGTCATTCCGAACTGCCGATTATTATGGTCACCGCCCGTACCGAGGAGATCGATCGGCTGCTGGGGCTGGAGCTGGGCGCGGATGACTACATCTGTAAACCCTTCAGCCCGCGTGAAGTAGTGGCGCGAGTTAAAACGATTCTGCGGCGGGTAAAACGGTCGGCGGAAGAGCCGCAAAGCGCCTCATTACTTCGCGTCGATGAGAGCCGCTTCTTCGCCAGCTGGCGCGACAAGCCGCTGGATCTCACCCCGGCGGAGTTCCGCCTGCTGAAAACGCTGTCGCTGGAGCCGGGCAAGGTCTTTTCACGCGAACAGCTGCTTAACCATCTCTATGATGACTACCGCGTGGTCACGGACCGCACCATCGACAGCCATATAAAGAACCTGCGGCGCAAGCTGGAGACTCTCGACAGCGAGCAACCTTTTATCCGCGCCGTCTACGGCATGGGCTATCGCTGGGAAGCCGATGCCTGTCATTTGATCTAGTTTGATCCCGATCAATTTACTTCCCTTTTCTCACTGCCTACAATTCCGCACCTTTTGCAGGGCTTAACTGCCCTGCACCTGCCGCCTGAGGCGACATGCTGACCTGACATCAGTGAGAAAATCATGAAACCCGAACTGCTTTCCCCCGCTGGCACCCTGAAGAACATGCGTTACGCGTTTGCTTATGGTGCCGATGCCGTCTATGCCGGCCAGCCGCGCTACAGCCTGCGGGTGCGCAACAACGAATTCACCCACGAAAACCTCGCACTGGGCATCAGTGAAGCGCACGCGCTGGGTAAAAAATTCTACGTGGTGGTGAACATTGCGCCGCACAACGCCAAGCTGAAAACCTTTATTCGTGACTTAGCGCCGGTAGTGGCGATGCAGCCCGACGCGCTGATTATGTCCGATCCCGGCCTGATTATGCTGGTGCGAGACGCTTTCCCGACGATGCCGATTCATCTGTCAGTGCAGGCCAATGCGGTTAACTGGGCCACGGTAAAATTCTGGCAGCAGATGGGCCTGAGCCGGGTGATTCTGTCACGTGAGCTGTCGCTGGAGGAGATCGCCGAGATCCGCCAGCAGGTCCCGGAGATGGAGCTGGAAGTCTTTGTCCATGGCGCACTCTGCATGGCCTACTCCGGTCGCTGCCTGCTCTCCGGCTATATGAACAAACGCGATCCGAATCAGGGAACCTGCACCAACGCCTGCCGCTGGGAGTATAAAGTGGCGGAGGGTCAGCAGGATGAGGTGGGGAATATCGTCGGTATCCACCAGCCTGTCGCCGTACAGGATGTGACGCCAACGCTGGGCGTTGGTCAGCCCACCGACAAGGTGTTTCTGCTGGAAGAGAAGATGAAGCCCGGCGAGGTGATGAGCGCGTTCGAAGATGAGCACGGCACCTACATCATGAACTCGCGGGATCTGCGCGCGGTCGCGCACGTGGAGCGGCTCAGTGAGATGGGCGTTCATTCGCTGAAGATTGAGGGACGCACCAAGTCCTACTACTACTGCGCCCGCACCGCTCAGGTTTATCGCCGGGCGATTGATGATGCCGCTGCCGGTAAGCCGTTTGATCCCTCACTGCTGTTAACCCTGGAAGGCCTGGCACATCGTGGCTATACCGAAGGCTTCCTGCGCCGCCACACTCACGACAGCTACCAGAATTATCAGCAGGGCTTTTCGGTGTCCGACCGCCAGCAGTTTGTCGGCGAATTCACCGGCGAACGCCGGAGCGAATGGGCTGAAGTGGCGGTGAAGAATAAGTTTATGCTGCACGACAGCGTGGAGATCATGACGCCTCAGGGGAACCTGAATTGCCAGCTGGACGCGCTGCAGAATGCGCGCGGCGAACCCACTGAAGTTGCGCCGGGCGATGGCCATCGCGTCTGGCTGCGGGTGCCAGAGGAGGTGGATCTGCGTTTTGCACTGCTGCTGCGCAACTTTGATCATGGTGAAGATACCCGGGACCCTCATAATCGTTTACCAACGGAAACATTTTGAGGAAATCAGAACAGGATCACAGACCCCTGCGCGGCGCTGCTTTATAGTCCCGCCTGCTGCTAACGAGTAACAATAAACGGCAGATTTACCAGGAACCACCTCATTTACCCGCCCGGCTCCCCCGTGCGGGTTTTCTTTTTTCTCTCTTTCGCCAATAATTTACTGCTGGCAGCTGTGTTATAAATCCCTTCTTACTCTGTAGATCTTCAAGGAACGCAAAATGGATAATAAACCGCTTACGCTGCTCATCCTGAATGGGAAAGGCGCGGGTAATGATGATCTGCGCGAAGCTATTACGACCCTGCGTGAAGAAGGCTTCGACATTGCGGTGCGTGTCACGTTTGAAAAAGGTGACGGCGACCGGTACGTCAAAGAGGCCATTGCGCTGCAGGCCGCGACCGTGGTGGCCGGTGGTGGCGATGGCACCATCAATGAAATTGCGACAGCGCTGGCTTCTTCTGAAGCGGATCATCGCCCGGTGCTGGGCATCCTGCCGCTGGGTACCGCCAACGATTTTGCCACCAGCGTCGGCATCCCGGAAGAGATGGAACCAGCACTGCGACTGGCGATTCAGGGCAAAGCCAGTGCCATCGATCTGGCCAGGGTAAACCAGAGCCACTACTTCATCAATATGGCGACCGGCGGGTTTGGCACCCGTATCACGACTGAAACCCCGGAAAAGCTGAAGTCGGCGCTGGGCGGCGTCTCCTACTTTATTCACGGCCTGATGCGCATGGATACGCTGAAACCGGATACCTGCGAGATCAGCGGCCCCGATTTCGCCTGGCAGGGTGATGCGCTGGTGATCGGTATTGGTAATGGTCGTCAGGCGGGCGGCGGTCAGCGGTTATGCCCTTCTGCCCTGATCAACGATGGCCGACTGGACGTCAGTGTTGTCACCGCGCAGGAGTTGCTGCCTACCCTGCTGCACTCGCTGACCGGCGACGATGACAATCCCGGCATCGTCACCACGCAACTGGAGTCATTGACGATCCGTTCGCCGCATGAGATGACCTTTAACCTCGATGGCGAGCCGCTTTCCGGGCGCGAATTCGTGATTGAGGTGATGGCGGGCGCGCTGAGCTGCCGCCTGCCGCCGCAGTGCGCGCTGCTTGCCTGAACCGACATCAGGGGCGAAAGCCCCTTTTTCTTCTGCTCCCATTGGCGCCCATTTTCTCCGTAACATCCCTCCTGCTGCCTCGCTTTATCACGCCTTAACGGGCGTTTTCAGGCAATGTAAACACTCTGTGATTCCGTTCACAACTCTGCCACCCTAACTTGTATGGTAGTATTAAAGAGCGTACTTTTTCATCATTGAACGCTGACTTAAGGCAACCAGGATGAAAATTGTTAAGGCAGAAGTATTTGTAACCTGCGCAGGCAGAAACTTTGTCACCGTAAAGATCACCACCGATCAGGGTCTGACCGGCATTGGCGACGCAACGCTGAATGGCCGTGAATTACCGGTCGCCTCCTACCTGAAAGATCACGTCTGCCCGCAGCTGATTGGCCGCGATGCGCATCAGATCGAAGACATCTGGCAATATTTCTACAAGGGCGCTTACTGGCGTCGTGGCCCGGTCACCATGTCCGCTATCTCGGCCGTCGATATGGCACTGTGGGATATCAAAGGCAAAGCCGCCAATATGCCGGTGTATCAGCTGCTGGGTGGTGCATCCCGTACCGGCGTGATGGTCTATTGCCACACCACCGGTCACTCCATTGATGAAGTGATGGATGACTACGCGAAGCACAAAGAGCTGGGCTTCAAAGCGATTCGCGCGCAGTGCGGCGTTCCGGGCATGAAAACCACTTACGGCATGGCGAAAGGTAAAGGTCTGGCCTATGAGCCTGCAACCAAAGGCAACTGGCCGGAAGAGCAGCTCTGGTCAACCGAGAAATACCTCGATTTCACCCCGAAACTGTTCGCCGCCATCCGTGACAAGTTTGGTTTCGACGAGCACTTGCTGCATGACATGCATCATCGCCTGACGCCGATTGAAGCGGCGCGTTTTGGCAAGAGCGTGGAAGATTATCGCCTGTTCTGGATGGAAGATCCGACGCCTGCTGAGAATCAGGAGTGCTTCCGCCTGATCCGCCAGCATACCGTTACGCCGATTGCCGTGGGTGAAGTGTTCAACAGCATCTGGGATTGTAAGCAGCTGATTGAAGAACAGCTGATCGACTACATCCGCACCACCATTACGCATGCGGGCGGCATTACCGGTATGCGGCGTATCGCTGATTTTGCCTCGCTCTATCAGGTGCGCACCGGCTCGCACGGTCCTTCTGATCTCTCCCCTGTCTGCATGGCGGCTGCACTGCACTTTGACCTCTGGGTGCCGAACTTCGGTGTGCAGGAGTACATGGGCTTCTCCGAACAGATGATGGAGCTGTTTGATGCTAACTGGACCTTTGACCAGGGCTACATGCATCCAGGCGACAAACCCGGTCTCGGCATTGAATTCAACGAGAAACTGGCGTCGAAATATCCCTATGAACCTGCCTATCTCCCGGTCGCCCGTCTTGAAGATGGCACCCTGTGGAACTGGTAAGGAGAAGCTGATGAAAAGCGTTGTTATTGAACAGCCGGGTGAACTGGTGGTGGCTGAACGTCCGCTGCCACAACCTGCGGCGGGCGAAGTCCGGGTCAAAGTGGCTTATGCCAGTATCTGCGGCTCTGATGTGCATATCTGGCACGGTCATAACCCGTTCGCGAAATATCCACGGGTAATTGGTCACGAATTTTTCGGCGTCATTGACGCGGTGGGTGACGGTGTTGATCCGGCCCGGCTGGGCGACCGCGTGGCGGTGGATCCGGTGGTGAGCTGCGGCAGCTGCTATCCCTGCTCGGTAGGCCGTCCCAATGTCTGCACCACACTGCAGGTGATTGGCGTGCACCGTGATGGCGGCTTCAGCGAGTTTGCGCTGGCTCCGGCAAAAAATGCTTTTTCCCTGCCGGACAGCATCCCCGATCGGCTCGCCAGTCTGGTTGAGCCTTTCACGATCGCCGCCAATATCACCGCGTTTCTCAAGCCGCAGCCAGACGATGTCGCGCTGATTTACGGTGCCGGTCCGATGGGGCTCACTGCGATTCAGGTGCTGAAGGGCGTCTATAAGGTTAAAAAGGTGATGGTGGTGGATCGCCTGCCGGAAAGGCTGGCACTTGCAGAGCAGAGCGGTGCCGATCAACTGTTCGATAACAACGAAATCCCGCTGGCAGCACAGCTTGAGGGCGTGCAGCCTACGCTGATTATCGACGCGGCCTGCCATCCCACCATTCTTGCTGAAGCAGCTGCCCTCGCCTCACCGGCCGCGCGCATTGGCCTGCTGGGCTTCTCCGGCGAGCCGTGCAGCATTACTCAGCAGAGCCTGACCAGCAAGGAGCTGTCGCTGTTTACCTCACGTCTTAACAGCAATCGTTTCCCACAGGTGATCGAATGGATGGAAGAAGGGTTAATCCAGCCAGAGAAACTGGTCACGCACTACTTCCCGCTGCAGGAGATTGAGCGTGCGATGACCCTGTTTGAAAAAGATCCGCGCACCTGCTGCAAAGTCATACTTCAGATGGGTTAATTATCCGCTGAACACCAGGTCTCCTCAGCCGGTGCGTACCCGCCGGCATGACTATAAAGATAAAACAGATCACGGAGTTTGTATGTTCAAGAATCTGCGCTGGACCCTCGTTTTGCTGCTGTTCCTGGTTTACATGATTAACTACCTCGATCGTGTCGCCCTGTCGCTGACGGTGCCGCTGGTGGAAAAAGATCTGGCGATCAATGCTGAGCAGTTTGGCATGATCTTCGGCAGCTTTTTCTTTGGCTATGCCCTGTTTAACTTCCTTGGCGGCCTTGCCACTGACCGCTATGGCCCTAAAATCGTGCTGGCCGTGGCGGTAGGTGCCTGGTCCATTTTCTGCGGCATGACCGCACTGGCCACCGGCTTCTGGTCACTGCTGATCCTGCGTGTGCTGTTTGGCATGGCTGAAGGCCCGATCTGCTCCTCGGCCAACAAAGCGATTAACGGCTGGTTCCCGAAAAAACAGGCCGCGACGGCCATGGGCTTACTGAGTGCCGGATCCCCTTTGGGTGGTGCGGTCGCTGGCCCGATCATTGGTTATCTGGCGCTCGCCTATGGCTGGCGTCCGGCGTTCGTAATTGTCTGCTGTATCGGACTGGTGTGGATGGCATTCTGGCTCTTCTTCGCCGCTGACAATCCGGCGAAGAGCAAGCGCGTCAGCGAAGAGGAACGTCTGCTGATTGATCGCCTGAAAGCAACGAACCCGAATGATGAAGTTGATCTGTCGGAAACGTCACATCCGTTTGGCTACTACCTGCGCCAGCCGATTATCCTGGTCACCGCTTTTGCCTTCTTCTGCTACAACTACATTCTGTTCTTCTTCCTGAGCTGGTTCCCGGCCTACCTGGTGCAGGCGCACGGCCTGGATATCAAATCAATGAGCATCACCACCATGATCCCGTGGATCGTCGGTTTCGTTGGCCTGGCGCTGGGTGGCTGGATCTCCGATAAGATCTTTAACATCACCGGCAAGCTGTTGTTGTCCCGCAAAATTGTGCTGGTGGTCTCACTGCTGGCCGCCGCAATTTGTGTGGCGCTGGCGGGTACGATAAAAGATGTGGTGCCTGCGGTAATTATGATGTCGGTGTCGATTTTCTTTCTCTATATCACCGGCGCAATCTACTGGGCGATTATTCAGGATGTGGTGCACAAGAGCCGTATCGGCAGCATCAGCGGCTTTATCCATCTGGTGGGTAGCCTCTCCGGCATCATCGGGCCCATCGTCACCGGGTTTATTGTTCATCACACCGGTAAATTCGATAGCGCCTTTATCCTGGCGGGCTGTGTTGCCGCGCTGGGTGCCTTCCTGGTGTTATTTGTGATTCGCAGTCCGAAAACTCAGGATAAACCGGTTTCGGTCTGAGTGTTGTTTCGCTAACAGATGTATGATTTCGGGGCGCTTTGCGCCCCGTTTGCCATAAGGATGGACTATGTTACAGATTGATCGCCTGCCCGCTGAGGTCAAGCGCCCCGCTTACGACCGCAGCCAGTTAAAAACCCGCATGGTACATATCGGTTTTGGTGCATTTCACCGCGCCCATCAGGCGCTCTGCAGCGATAAGCTGGCTGAACAGGGCAGCGACTGGGGTTATTGTGAAGTGAACCTCAACAGCGGCGCGTTGATTGAGGCCCTGCGAGAGCAGCAGCTGCTTTATACTCTCACCGAGATGGCCGATGATTCATTGCATACCCGGGTGATTGGCGTCATTACTCAGGCACTGCACGGCAAAAGTGACGGTATTGAGGCGGTGATCAATGCCATGAGCCAGCCTGAGGTAGCCATTGTCTCCATGACCGTCACCGAGAAAGGCTATTGCCACCAGCCTGCCAGTGGCAATTTAAATCCCGATCACCCTGACATCGTGCATGACCTGCAGAATCCGCATTCGCCGCGTTCGCTGCCCGGTCTGATTCTGGCCGCGATTCGCCGCCGACGGGATCAGGGTTTACCTGCCTTTAGCGTGATGTCCTGTGACAACATGCCGGAAAATGGTCACGTGACCCGCAACGTTGTTGTGCAACTGGCACAGCATCAGGATCCGGCCCTGGCAGACTATATTCAGCAACACATTACCTTCCCCTCCACCATGGTGGATCGTATCGTTCCGGCCATGACCGATGCAGCGTTTGCGGCACTAAGCGAGCGTCTGGGTTCCGATGACCCGGTTGCGGTTGAAGCGGAGCCCTTCTTTCAGTGGGTGATTGAAGATAACTTCGTCAATGGCCGTCCGGCGTGGGAAAAAGCGGGCGCAGAACTGGTCAGTGACGTTCTGCCCTATGAAGAGATGAAACTGCGCATGCTGAATGGCAGCCACTCTTTCCTGGCCTATCTCGGCTTTCTGGCCGGTTATGAATACATCAGCGACTGCGTGGCCGATCCCCATTTCCGCGCCGCCGCCCGTTCACTGATGATTGATGAGCAGGCGCCGACGCTGCGTACCCAGGGCGTGGATCTCAACGCCTACGCCGATTCGCTGATCGCCCGTTACGAAAACCGTGCCATTAAACATCGCACATATCAAATCGCCACTGACGGATCGCAAAAATTGCCACAACGCATGCTCGACAGCCTGCGCTGGCATCTGCAGCGCGGCAGCCGCTGCGACCTGCTGCTGCTGGGCGTGGCGGGCTGGATGCGCTATGTCGGCGGCGTCAATGAGCAGGGTCAGCCGATTGAGATCCGCGATCCGCTGAAAGCCACGCTGGCAGAGACGGTTGCCGGTAGCGAAGAAGGCGAAGCACGTGTCCGTGCGCTATTGGGTCTGCGCGACATCTTTGGCGAAGATTTAGCGCAGAACGCCGATCTGGTTGCCCGACTGACGACGTATTACCAGCAACTGACGACTCAGGGCGCGCGGGCGACGGTGCAACAGTGTATGAGCCAGGCATAACAGCCGGTGACAAAGCGCTGGCGCAGACGCAGCGCGCTGATTAGACTGACACTTTCCCATCGCGCTGGCCCCTGCCAGCCGTAATATGGATATTGCTGCATGTCGATCGCCTATACCATTACTACCAGCGAACCGGTAAATCAGCAGATTTACCGGTATCTGCGCAAAGATATCGTCACCTGCGCAATTCAGCCGGGCTCGCTGCTCTCGGAAAAAGAGGTATCCGCGCGCTTCAACGTCTCACGCCAGCCGGTGCGCGAAGCGTTCATCAAGCTGGCCGAAGCCGGACTGGTACAGGTATTGCCGCAGCGTGGCACTTTCGTGCGCAAAATCTCCGCTAAGCGGGTGGCGGATGGCCGCTTTATCCGGGAGGCCGTTGAGGTGTCGGTGGTTCGCCGTGCGGCACTGGAGATTGATGATCCGGCTCTGATGGCGCTGGAGCATAACCTGCAGCTGCAGCGCATGGCCGCTGAGCGGCATGACAGCCAGGCTTTTCTCACTCTGGACGATGAGTTTCATCGCCTGATTGCTGAAAGCATTGACTGTAAGCTGGCCTGGGAAACGGTGGAGAACATCAAAGCGGCCATGGACCGGGTGCGGTTTCTGACGCTGAGTGAAGTCTCTCCACCGGACAAGCTGATTGAGCAGCATGAAGAGATTTTTGCGGCGCTGAAGCGTCATGACGCCGATGCAGCCGAAGCGGCAATGCGTCGTCATCTGCAGGAGATGATCTTCTCTATCACCCCGATTGCCGAGCGTAACAGCGCCTGGTTTGAAGCACCCTGAACCTGGAACCGCCCGCACCACCTGATTACCAGGTCGATGCGGGCCTTCGTCGTTACCACCATTGATGAAAATGGTGAACCGGCCCGTTACCCTTCCCGACCTCCAGCGAATCCGCCTGCAGCAGCGCCTGCTGTAACCAGTTTTTGGCTTCCCCGATCGTCTCTGCCCAGTCAGCATGACGTGGTCGCAACGCGGCTAAGGCTGCCGACAGCGTACAGCCGGTGCCGTGCGTATGACGGGTATTCACGCGCGGCGAACTGAATCGCTGCTCTGCTGAGTGCGTGATCAGCCAGTCCGGGCTCTCCGCCGCCGCAAGGTGACCGCCCTTCATCAGCACGCCCTGACAGCCCAGTGCCAGCAATGCCCGTCCCTGCTCGCGCATTTCCTTTTCATCTGCCGCAATGGCGCAGTCCAGCAACGCCGCCGCTTCCGGCAGATTAGGCGTGATCAGCGAGACCTGCGGCAATAACAGCTCCCGAACACTGGCTACGGCGTCTGGCGAGAGCAGCGCATCACCACTTTTCGCAACCATGACCGTGTCCAGCACGATAAACGGGATTGCCGCATTGCTCAGCCGGGCCGCAACCTGCTCCACGATAGCTGTTTCTGACAGCATGCCAATTTTTGCGCTGTCGATGCGCACATCACTGAGCACCGAATCGAGCTGGGCAGCCACAAAGTCAGGCGTAATGCGATAAACCGACTGCACGCCGCAGGTGTTCTGTGCCACCAGCGCGGTGATGACGCTGGTGCCATAGGCTCCCAGAGCGGAGAAGGTCTTGAGATCGGCCTGAATCCCTGCGCCGCCGCTGGGATCGGTACCCGCAATCGTCAGAGCGTTAATACGCTTCATGATTACCCTCCAGCGTCCAGAGTGCATCAATAAACGCCGTGGCAAAGCTGCCGGGGCCGGCAGCCTGCGCCGCTGCCTTTTCACCCGCCAGCGCCATCACCTGACAGGCGGCCGCGACATTCATCAGCCGATCGCCAGGCAGAGAGCTGAAACCCGCCACCACTGCCGAGAGGGCGCAGCCGGTCCCGACTACCCGTGTCATTAAGGGGCTTCCACCGTGTACAGCAAGGAGTCGCTGACCATCGGTGGCGTAGTCCACTTCACCGGTGACGACCACCAGCGTGCTCCAGGTTTCCGCGAGCTGTTGGGCCGCATCGAGTGCTGCATCCGCCTGATGCAGCGTGTCGACACCGCGCCCGCCGCTGGCCTGTTGTGCCAGCGCCAGAATCTCTGACGCATTACCCCGAATCACCGCCGGTTGCTGGCTTAACAATTGCTGGCAGAAGTCACTGCGCAGCGTCAGCGCGCCGACGGCAACCGGATCGAGTGTCCAGGGCGTGCCCGCCTGATTAGCCGCAGTGACGGCAGCCTGCATCGCCTGCTGGCGCTCGCGGGTTAAGGTGCCCACGTTAATCAGCAGTGCATCGGCCATGCTACTGAACTGGGCGGCCTCAGCGGCATCGATCACCATCGCCGGTGAGGCATGGAGTGCCAGCAACACGTTGGCGGTGAAGTTCTGGACCACGTCATTGGTCATACAGTGCACCAGCGGTGACTGGCGGCGGAAAGCGTGCAGAATGGGCGCGAAGTGCGCGGCAGAAAGGTGTTGAGATTGATGTGTCATCGTAGCTCCCAACCGGCGAACAAGAAGGCGAATGCGGTCAGGCATCAGACTTCCCTACGCTGGCATTATCCAGTTCAGGTCAGCGGGTTTTTCTCAGCCCTTTCCGTGTGGAAAGCGGCACCCCGAGTCGTATTACGGCTTGCAGCATAGGCAAGCCGCGCAGCGAAAGCAAGCGACTCCCGCCTGGGAAATAATCAGAGCTGAAACAATTCACATGATCCCGATCAACGCCTGAGGGTGCAAAAAAAGGCTTAATGCTGCGGGTTAACGAGATACCTCTTTATAGGTAGTCACACTTATTACCCGGATGGGTAATATTTCCCGCAGTGACTCTGGTCACCCCATAATAATTAACCTGCTTGCAGCATCATCGTAAAAAACATTTTATTTCATGGGGTTAGAAAACTCCTGAAGCGGAACTTCATACTATTCAGGATGTATGATGCGATTTTTAGCGCTTATTCCACACCGCCATCGATGGCAGGATATTAATATTGAACGCAAGGGTGCCGTGGCACCCAATGGCAGACAGTACCTCTCCACCTATATTTCCGCCCGCTGCACAGGCTGTGGCGAAATTATTCACCGGGTCTATTATCGCGACATCAGCGATCGGCAGGCGCGCCGCTGGTTAGGTTAGCGTCCCGGTAACGGTCATTCCGGACACAGTTCAGGTTAACTGTTAGTTAGCAATTTGTTAGTCTGGTAACTAATCATCGTCTGACCAGACTCTCTCTATGCCACTGCTGTTTGAAAGCTTAAGCCATCAAATTTACCTGTCAGCCCCGCTGTTTATCCTGATCCTGCTGGGGTACTGCCTGACGCGCCTCGGGAAATGGCCCGCCAGCATCAGTGAAGGGATGAACCGCTTTGTGTTTAACGTTGCTCTGCCCTGCATGCTGTTTCGGGTGATGAGCACCTTCTCGCAAAGTCCGCCGGTGGATGCGCGCCTGTTGCTGGCCTTTTTCGGCAGTTGCCTGCTGGTGTTTATCGTGGGGCGACTGCTGGCAACAAGGCTGTTTAATCTGGATGGCGTAGCGGCGTCGGTTTTTGCGCTGGGCGGCATCTTTTCCAACAACGTCATGCTGGGGATCCCGGTGGCCACGGTACTGCTGGGGCCAGAAGCCCTGCCCCCGGTGGCGCTGGTGCTGGTGTTTAACAGCCTGATCCTCTGGACCTTACTGACCGTTTCGGTCGAGTGGGCAAAACAGGGCAGCTTCTCGCTGGAAGGACTCTGGCGCACCCTGCTCGGCGTGCTGAAGAATCCGCTGATCATCGGTATTCTCAGCGGTACAGCCTGGAGCTTTCTGCAACGTCCCTTGCCGCTGCTGGCCGCTGAACCGCTAAAGATGCTGGCCTCACTGGCCGCACCCTTGTCGCTGGTGACGCTGGGCATGAGCCTGGCACACTATCGGGTGCGGGATGGCTTAAAAGAGAGCTATACCATCTGCCTGCTGAAGCTGGTGCTGCAACCGATGACGGTATGGGCTATCGCGTGGCTGACCGATCTGCCGCCGCTGGAGAGTAAAGTGGTGGTGCTGCTGGGATCGATGGCAGTCGGGGTTAACGTCTATCTGATGTCGCAGAAGTTCAATGTCATTACCGGCCCGGCGGCGGCGAGCATGCTCTTTTCTACCGTGTTTGCTGCGGTGACAACGCCAATCTGGATGATGCTGATGACGCTGGCGGGCTATTAACAAAAAAGCCCCTCAGCAGGCGTGCTGAAGGGCTATTGTCTGGCTAACTAAATGTTACTCAGCCGATTTGGTACGAATCAGATAGTCAAAAGCGCTCAGTGAGGCTTTAGCACCTTCGCCGCTGGCGATGATGATCTGCTTGTACGGTACGGTGGTGCAGTCGCCCGCGGCGAACACGCCTTTCAGGCTGGTTTCGCATTTACCATCGATGATGATTTCACCCATTTTGTTACGCTCAACCGCGCCTTCCAGCCATGGGGTATTCGGCAACAGACCAATCTGAACGAAGATACCGGAGAGCGGCAGCTCATGAGTGGTCTGCGTCGTGCGATCGATATAGTGCAGGCCGGTGACTTTGGTACCGTCGCCTTTCACTTCGGTGGTCTGGGCGTTCAGGATCACATCCACGTTCTTCAGGCTGCGCAGCTTATCCTGCAGCACCTGATCGGCGCGCATCTCACCGGCAAACTCCAGCAGCGTAACGTGTTCAACAATACCGGCCAGATCGATGGCCGCTTCCACGCCGGAGTTACCGCCGCCGATCACCGCCGTGCGTTTGCCTTTAAACAGCGGGCCATCGCAGTGTGGGCAGTAGGTCACGCCTTTGGTGCGATACTCTTCTTCACCCGGCACACCCATGTTACGCCAGCGTGCGCCGGTCGCCAGGATGATGCTGCGTGATTTCAATACTGCGCCGGAGGCGGTTTCGATGGCGTGCATTCCGCCCTCTTTCGCTGCCGGGATCAGTTTGATGGCGCTCTGGCTTTCAATGACGTCCACGTTGTAATCATCCACGTGTGCGCGCAGTGAACCGGCCAGTTTTGCCCCTTCGGTTTTCGGTACGGAGATATAGTTTTCGATATCGACCGTGTCCAGCACCTGGCCGCCAAAACGCTCACCCAGCAGGCCGGTACGGATACCTTTACGTGCTGAGTAGATGGCTGCCGCTGCGCCCGCCGGGCCGCTGCCGATAATCAGGACTTCATAGGCGTCACGCTTGTTCAGCTCTTCCGCTGCACGTTTGTCGGCATTGGTATCCACTTTGCTGACAATTTCCGCCAGGCTCATGCGACCCTGACCAAACTCTTTACCATTGAGGTAAACCGCTGGCACGCCCATCACGTTACGTTCCTGAATCTCGTTCTGGAACAGGCCACCGTCGATAGCGGTGTGGCTGATGCGCGGGTTAATCACCGCCATCAGGTTCAGCGCCTGTACGACGTCAGGGCAGTTATGGCATGAGAGTGAATAGTAGGTTTCGAAATGGAAGTCGCTGTCCAGCGCGGCAATCTGATCCAGCAGGCTTTGTGCTTCTTTCGACGGATGCCCACCGGTCTGTAACAGTGCCAGCACCAGTGAGGTAAATTCGTGACCCAGAGGTGAACCGGCAAAACGCGGGCCGCTGTTCGAACCTGGGTTGGTGATCAGAAATGAGGGCTTACGCACCTGACGATCGTTCTCTTCGCGGAAGCTGACTTTGTCAGACAAACCGGCGATATCAACCAACAGTTCACGGATCTCGGTTGATTTTGCACCTTCGTCCAGCGTGGCAATCAACTCAACAGGTTTGGTTAATTTCTCAAGGTAAGCCTTGAGCTGGGTTTTCAGATTTGTGTCGAGCATAGTGATATCCTGGTCAAAAAATCGGGTGCCGCAGCACCCGATTGGAGAATGGTCGAAAGGCCGAAGCGGAATTAGATTTTGCCAACCAGGTCCAGAGACGGAGCCAGTGTTGCATCACCTTCTTTCCATTTAGCCGGGCACACTTCACCTGGGTGAGAAGCCACGTACTGAGCCGCTTTCACTTTGCGCAGCAGGTCAGAGGCGTCACGGCCAATGCCTTCAGCAGTGATTTCGATTGCCTGGATAACGCCTTCCGGGTCAACGATAAAGGTACCACGGTCAGCCAGACCTTCGTCTTCGCGCATGATTTCGAAGTTACGGGTCAGCGCGCCAGTCGGGTCACCGATCATCGTGTACTGGATTTTCGCGATGGTGTCAGAAGAACCGTGCCAGGCTTTGTGGGTAAAGTGGGTATCGGTAGAAACGGAGTAGATATCTACGCCCAGTTTCTGGAACTCTTCGTAGTGATCAGCCACGTCGCCCAGCTCGGTCGGGCAGACGAAGGTGAAGTCAGCTGGATAGAAGAAGAACACACTCCATTTACCTTCAACGTCTTTCTCGGTTACGTCGATGAATTCGCCGTTTTTGAATGCTGCGTTTTTGAACGGCTTGATTTTGGTATTGATAATAGACATCTGGTGGCCTCCGTTAAAATATGTGATGCAGGTTACATAATTTCCGGGCCAACATCTAATATGCAGTCGTTATCAATTTGATTAACGAAAGCTATCAAACGCTAAGAGCCTGATGCTCTCTGGCCCGGCAGGCAGTGTACAGCGATTTACGTGACATTTAACCCGCTTTATCTTTTCCGCCCCTCTCCGCGAATCGCTGCTAGTTTTGTAAGACCGGATTAAAAGGGAGCTGACTTGTGGAGATTCGTCCGTTTACTGAAGCCGATCGTCCTTTTCTGCGTACGCTGTTTCTGGCGGCGCGTCGGCATAACTGGCGCTGGCTGGACGGCAGCGAGTGGCAGCTGGAAGATTTTGATGGGGTAATCCTGGGTGAAACCGTGCTGGTCGCGGAAGCTGATGGACAGCGGGTCGGATTTGCCGGCCTGCTGGAGAACGATAACTTCCTGCACAGCCTCTATGTCGATCCTGACTGGCAGGGGCGCGGCGTGGGCAGCGCTTTGCTTAAGGCGGCAGAGGCGCGCTTTACCTCAACCGGTGCGCTAAAGTGCCTGCAGAAGAATAAAGCGGCGCAGGCCTTTTACCTGAAACATGGCTGGAAGATGATTTCACAAGGCGAAGGCGAACATGGCGGCTACGTGCTAATGCACTACCCGCTGGCTTCGCAATATGCCAGCGGGTCGGGTCGTGCTTAGAGCGCGCGGAAGGCGATGTCGCCGGGGATGACTTCGCCCTGCCAGTAAAGCTGGGCAGCAACGCGTCCGGCCAGCTGGCGATAAAGCGCGGTAAACTCGCTATCGGGCCGGCGAATCACCGTCGGCTGTCCTTCATCGAGATCTTCGCGCAGGTCAATGTGCAGCGGCAGTTGGGCCAGCAGTTGCGTCTGGTAATCCTCTACCAGTTTTTGTGCGCCGCCGGTGCCGAAAATCGGCTCATGGAAGCCACACTGACTGCAGACATGCAGGCTCATGTTTTCCACCACGCCAAGTACCGGCACATTGACCTTTTCAAACATCACCAGCCCTTTGCGGGCATCAATCAGGGCGATATCCTGCGGCGTGGTCACCACCAGCGCGCCGGTGACTGGTACGTTCTGCGCCAGCGTCAGCTGAATGTCACCGGTACCGGGTGGCATATCCAGCACCAGATAATCCAGCTCAGGCCACAGCGTCTCGTTCAGCAGCTGCATCAGCGCTTTGCTGGCCATCGGCCCGCGCCACACCATCGCATTGTCGTCCGTTACCAGATAACCAATAGAGTTGGTTGCCAGCCCGTGCGCCATGATCGGTGCCATGTGGGTGCCATCCGGCGAGGTAGGCCGCTGATCCTGGGTGCCAAGCATGTTCGGCACTGACGGGCCATAAATGTCGGCGTCAAGAATGCCGACCCGCGCCCCCTCTGCTGCCAGCGCCAGCGCCATGTTCACGGCGGTGCTGGATTTACCCACGCCGCCTTTGCCAGAGCTGACCGCAATAATATTTTTCACGCCGTTAACGCCCGGCTGGTTTTTCACCCGTTTCAGGGTGGCAATGTCATGGCTGAGTCGCCAGTCGATGGCACCCGCGCCGGTCTGACGCAGCAGTTCGGCGCTGACCTGCTCTTTCAGGACGTCGAACCCGCTGGCCCAGGCAAACGGCATCAGCAGCTCCACATGCAGCGTACCGTCAAGCTGCGCCACGTGATGTAACGCCTTAAGGGCGGTGAGATTCTGCTTAAGGGTCGGATGCTCAAAGCTTCTCAATACGCCAGCCACGATGGCGCGCAGGCCTTCTGGCGTCTGCGGTTCCCGGGATTGTGCTGTCATCCCCTACTCCTTATTTCTGCTGTGCTTACGCTGTGTTTCAGCGATGTATTGTCAATGATATCAGATGCCCGTGGATCTGCGGTGACCGCAGGGGGTGAATCCCTTGTGTTTACGCAGGAGAAGCCTTCAGTTACCATCTAAGCCCGTTTTTTCAATCAACAGAAAGCTACGCAAACTATGACTCAAGTCGCTAAAAAAATTCTGGTAACGTGCGCACTGCCTTACGCGAACGGATCAATCCATCTCGGCCACATGCTCGAGCATATCCAGGCCGACATTTGGGTGCGTTATCAGCGAATGCGTGGCAATCAGGTTTATTTCATCTGCGCCGATGATGCGCACGGCACGCCTATCATGCTGAAAGCTCAGCAGTTAGGGATTGCACCGGAGCAGATGATTGCAGAAATGAAAAGCGAGCATGAAGCCGACTTTGCCGGTTTCAACGTCAGCTATGACAACTATCACTCGACCCACGGCGACGAAAACCGTGAGCTTTCTGCGCTGATTTATGGCCGTCTGAAAGAGAACGGTTTTATTAAGAACCGCACCATCTCCCAGCTTTACGATCCGGAAAAAGGGATGTTCCTGCCGGACCGTTTTGTAAAAGGCACCTGCCCGAAATGTAAATCTGCCGATCAGTATGGCGATAACTGCGAAGTGTGTGGCGCGACCTACAGCCCGACCGAGCTGATCGAGCCAAAATCGGTGGTCTCTGGCGCGACGCCGGTTCTGCGCGACTCTGAACACTTCTTCTTTGATCTGCCATCCTTCAGCGCCATGCTGCAGGCCTGGACCCGCTCGGGTGCGCTGCAGGATCAGGTGGCGAACAAAATGCAGGAGTGGTTCGAATCGGGCCTGCAGCAGTGGGATATCTCCCGCGACGCGCCTTACTTCGGCTTTGAAATTCCGGACGCGCCAGGCAAATATTTTTATGTCTGGCTGGATGCGCCTATCGGCTACATGGGCTCGTTCAAGAACCTGTGCGACAAGCGCGGCGACATCGACTTCGATGAATTCTGGCGTAAAGACTCCACTACCGAGCTCTATCACTTCATCGGTAAAGATATCGTCTACTTCCACAGCCTGTTCTGGCCAGCGATGCTGGAAGGCAGCAACTTCCGCAAGCCGAACAATCTGTTTGTGCACGGCTATGTCACCGTCAACGGTGCCAAGATGTCGAAGTCGCGCGGCACCTTTATTAAAGCCAGCACCTGGCTGCAGCATCTGGATGCGGACAGCCTGCGTTACTACTACGCGGCGAAACTCTCTTCACGTATCGACGATATCGATCTGAATCTGGAAGATTTCGTCCAGCGCGTAAACGCCGACATCGTCAACAAAGTAGTTAACCTGGCGTCACGTAACGCGGGCTTTATCACTAAACGCTTTGACGGCAAACTGGCGGCTGAGCTGGCCGATCCGGCGCTCTATCAGACCTTTGTGGACGCGTCAGAGAAGATTGGTGACGCCTGGGCCGGTCGTGAATACAGCCGTGCTATCCGTGAGATCATGGCGCTGGCCGACCTGGCGAACCGTTATGTCGATGAGCAGGCTCCGTGGGTGGTGGCGAAGCAGGAAGGCCGTGATGCGGATCTGCAGGCGATCTGCTCAATGGGCATTAACCTGTTCCGCATTCTGATGACCTGGCTGAAGCCGGTGCTGCCGTCACTGAGCGCCCGTGCAGAAGGCTTCCTGAACTGCGAACTGAGCTGGGATGCTATCGCGCAACCGCTGCTGGACCACCAGGTTGCGCCATTCAAAGCGCTCTACAGCCGCATTGAGATGGCAAAGGTTGAAGGACTGATTGAGGCCTCGAAAGAGGATGCCGCTGCCGCCAGTGCACCGGCCGCTAGCGGCCCGCTGGCAGATTCGCCGGTAGGTGACACCATCACCATCGACGATTTCGCCAAAGTTGATATGCGCGTGGCGCTGATTGAGCAGGCGGAACTGGTTGAGGGTTCGGACAAGCTGCTGCGCCTGCAGCTCGACCTTGGCGGTGAAAAGCGTCAGATCTTCTCGGGTATCCGCGCCGCCTATCCCGATCCCTCTGTGCTGGTCGGTAAAATGACCATTATCGTGGCCAACCTCGCGCCGCGTAAAATGCGCTTTGGTATCTCTGAAGGCATGGTGCTGTCAGCGGGTCCTGGCGGCAAAGATCTGTTTGTGCTGTCCGTCGACAGCGGTGCTGTACCGGGAATGCCCGTTAAGTAACACTCTGCATTCTGCGGCTTTAACCGCTTAGCGCAGTGCCGTTCTCAAACCCTTCGTGCCTCATCACGGGCGCGAAGGGTTATCTCTCCTCGCTCTGAATGTGCACCGCTTTGATTCCACTCCCGCCCCTGAAAATCTGTATCTGCTACGGCCACACCACTGCATAAATGTGATCGCTAGCACGCTAAGCGGTTAATGCGTATGATGAAGCTCAGTGAAAACAGGAGCCTGCCATGCTCACCGTGCTGTCTGTCTGTGGGCGCTATCTTCGCGCCTTTATCATCATTTATCTCTGTTTATACGCCGGAATCGGCATCGCCTCGCTGCTGCCCATCAAACTGCCTGGCAGCATCCTTGGGATGTTAATTCTGTTTGCCCTGCTCGCCTCGCAGATCCTGCCTGTCAGCTGGGTTAAACCGGGCTGCCATCTGCTGATTCGCTATATGGCGCTGCTATTTGTGCCAATCAGCGTCGGGGTAATGAGCTACACCGATATTCTGACCGCGCAGTTTGGCCCTATCGTGATCTCCTGCGTCGTCAGCACCTTCCTGGTTCTCTCTATTGTCGGCGTAAGCGCCCACCAGCTTCATAGTCGCCGTCCGACCGGGGAGTCAGGCGATGAGTGAAATATGGTGGTCACTGCCACTGACGCTGGCGGCATTTTTTCTGGCGCGCAAACTGGCGATACGGCTGAAAATCTCGCTGCTTAATCCGCTGCTGGTCGCGATGGCGATTATTATCCCGATTCTGCTGCTGTTGCAGCTGCCCTATTCGCGCTATTTCGCGGGCAGTCAGATTCTTAATCAGCTGCTGCAACCGGCAGTTGTCGCGCTGGCACTGCCGCTGTATGAGCAGATGCACCAGATCCGAGCCCGCTGGAAATCGATTATTGGCGTCTGCTTTATCGGCAGTGTGACCGCCATGACCTCTGGCACCGCTATTGCTCTGTGGATGGGTGCCACGCCTGAAATCGCCGCTACCATTGTTCCTAAATCCGTTACCACGCCCATTGCGATGGCCGTCTCCGGTTCGCTGCACGGTATTCCCGCCATCAGCGCCATCTGCGTGCTGATTGCCGGGGTACTGGGGGCGGTGTTCGGACATACCGTGCTGAATCTGCTTGGCGTGAAATCTAAAGCAGCGCGCGGACTGGCGATAGGTAACGCGTCGCACGCCCTCGGCACAGCGCGCGCCGCTGAACTCGACTATCAGGAAGGGGCATTCAGCTCACTGGCGCTGGTGATCTGCGGCATCATCACCTCACTGCTGGCGCCGTTTATTTTTCCGCTGCTGCTGCACTGGTTTGGCTGAAAGTTTGCGAGAGATCTCGCAAAGTTGAAACATGCAACACAGGTTACATTGTCAGAGCGATGTGGATCACATATAAACCGGTGACTGGCACATCGCCCTGCTGAATCTAATGAGGCTCACATGCAATCCCGTTTCCTCTCTGCCTTTGAGGCATTGCCGTCAACGCTGCAAACCGCACTCGCTCCGCTGCTGGACGATCCTGGCTTTCAGGCGGTGCTGAGCGCCGACCAGGTCGCCTCACTGCAGCAACAGACGCAGATGGATGCCGATGCTCTGGCGCTGGCGCTGCTGCCCCTGGCGGCGGCCTGTGCCGTTGCTACCGTGTCGCATTTTAACGTCGGGGCTATCGCCCGTGGCGTCAGCGGCAACTGGTACTTCGGGGCCAACATGGAATTTATCGGTACGCCGTTGCAACAGACGGTTCACGCCGAGCAGAGCGCCATTACCCATGCGTGGCTGCGTGGCGAAAGTCAGCTTGAGACGATCACCGTTAACTACACACCGTGCGGTCACTGCCGTCAGTTTATGAACGAGCTGAACAGCGGTACGAACATTCGCATCAGCCTGCCACAACGCGCGATCAGCACCCTGGCCGATTATCTGCCGGATGCCTTTGGACCGCGCGATCTGGACATCACGACCTTCCTGATGGACAGCGTGGATCACGGCTATGTAGCCGAAGGCGATGAACTGGTGCAGGCCGCGGTTGCCGCTGCCAATGCCAGCCACGCGCCTTACAGCCAGTCACACGCCGGTGTTGCGCTGCTGACCGCAAACGGCGCGATTGTCACCGGGCGCTATGCGGAAAATGCCGCCTTTAACCCGAGTTTCCCGCCCCTTCAGGCAGCGCTGGTCCTGCTGAACATGCAGGGTGGCGATGTTCGTCAGATAAAAAAAGCGGTATTAGCCGAAGTAGAAAATGCCACGCTAAGCCAGTTCGCCGCCACACAGGCGACACTTGAGACATTCGGTTGCAGTGAGCTGCTGCAGGTGACGCTGTACAAAGCATAACCCGCTGTCAGAGAGGCCACAGTTTTGTGAGCTTTTATGAACAAACGCTGTACTTCTGCGGGAAATTTCATAGGATCTGGCGCCAGAATTCACGTGATTACAAATTACTCTGAATAATTCAGGTTGCAGGATAGCAGCACGGTCGTGAATGTTTTAGCAGCGGTTCCCCTGCCGCTGCCAGGCCTGCAGTCTGAGCTATAACGGGTAAGAAAACTGGCGCTACCTTTCCGGCGTGACGCCAGACAACACTGCAACCGGAGCATTACCGCATGGAACTCGACTACGAAAGTAAACGCCCGCTGTATATCCCTTATGCTGGCCCGATTTTGCTGGAATTTCCCCTGCTGAACAAAGGCAGCGCCTTTAGTATCGAAGAACGTAACGAATTCAACCTCAACGGTCTGCTGCCAGAAGCAGTGGAATCGATTGAAGAGCAGGCGCAGCGTGCCTGGCGTCAGTTCCAGGACTTCAAAAACAATAACGATAAGCATGTCTACCTGCGTAACATTCAGGACACCAACGAAACGCTGTTCTACCGCCTGCTGGATAACCATCTCGAAGAGATGATGCCCATCATCTACACCCCGACCGTCGGCGCAGCCTGTGAACACTTCTCTGAAATCTACCGTCGTGCGCGTGGCGTGTTCATCTCCTACCCTAACCGCGACCATATCGAAGATATGCTGCAAAACGCCACCAAGCAGAATGTGAAGGTGATTGTGGTGACTGATGGCGAGCGTATTCTGGGCCTCGGCGATCAGGGCATCGGTGGTATGGGTATCCCGATTGGTAAGCTTTCACTCTACACCGCCTGTGGCGGCATCAGTCCGGCTTACACCCTGCCGGTGGTGCTGGATGTTGGTACCAACAACCAGCAGTTGCTGAACGATCCGCTCTATATGGGCTGGCGTCATCCGCGCATCACCGGTGAAGAGTATGATGCGTTCGTGAACGATTTTATTCAGGCCGTTAAACGCCGCTGGCCGAAAGTGCTGTTGCAGTTTGAAGATTTCGCCCAGAAGAATGCCATGCCGCTGCTGAACCGCTATCGCGATGAAGTCTGCTGCTTTAATGATGATATTCAGGGCACTGCCGCCGTAACCGTGGGTACGCTGATTGCCGCCAGCCGCGCCGCCGGCAGCCGCCTGTGCGAGCAGAAAGTGGTGTTCCTGGGCGCCGGTTCCGCAGGTTGTGGTATCGCTGAACAGATCATCGCACAGATGAAATCCGAAGGTCTGAGTGACGAGGAAGCGCGTGGCCGCGTAATGATGGTGGATCGCTTTGGTCTGCTCACTGACAAGCTGCCTAACCTGCTCGATTTCCAGAGCAAGCTGGTGCAGAAGAGCGAAAACCTGCAGCAGTGGGATGTCACCAATGATTCCATCTCGCTGCTGGACGTGGTGCGCAATGCGCAGCCCGATATTCTGATTGGTGTCTCTGGCCAGCCGGGCCTGTTCACCGAAGAGATCATCCGCGAGATGCACAAGCACTGTAAGCGCCCTATTGTGATGCCACTGTCGAACCCGACATCACGCGTGGAAGCGACGCCAGCCGATATCATCGCCTGGACTGACGGTGCCGCACTGGTCGCAACCGGCAGTCCGTTCTCGCCGGTGAGCTGGAACGGTAAAACCTATCCGATTGCGCAGTGCAACAACTCCTACATCTTCCCGGGCATTGGTCTGGGTGTGATTGCTTCGGGTGCCAGCCGCGTTACCGATACCATGCTGATGACCGCCAGCCGCGCGCTCGCTGACTGCTCTCCGCTGGTGAATGAAGGTGAAGGCCCGGTGCTGCCTGAGATTAAAGATATCCAGGGTGTATCGAAAATCATTGCGATGGAAGTGGGTAAAGCTGCTCAGCTGGCGGGTGTCGCCGTGGTGACCTCTGAAGATGTGTTGTCACAGGCTATCGCCAACAACTTCTGGCTGCCGCAGTACCGTCATTATCGTCGTACCTCGATTTAATCTTCAGACTGCCGGATTGCATCCGATCCGGCAGTGTTCAAAAAGAGCACAGCCAGCCGGCAGTAACTTGCTTCACAGTGACAGCTCAAGTAGCCTTGTCCCATCTCACTATTCTGACATCGAGTCTCCAGGCGCATGCTGAAACGCGTTTTCATTGGTCTGCTTTTCATCATCTTACTGATGATGGCAACGGCGCTCGGCCTTGATCGCTGGATCAGCTGGAAAACTGCGCCCTTTATCTACGAAAATGTCGCCTCTTTGCCACATCGTCAGGTCGGTGTGGTACTGGGTACGGCGAAATATTATCGCACCGGCGTCATCAATCAGTATTACCTCTATCGTATGCAGGGCGCGCTGAATGCCTACAACAGCGGCAAGGTCAATTATCTGCTGTTAAGCGGTGATAACGCGCTGCAAAGCTATAACGAGCCGATGACGATGCGCCGCGATCTCATCAAAGCCGGTGTCGATCCGGCTGATATCGTGCTGGACTATGCCGGTTTCCGCACGCTGGATTCGATTGTGCGCACCCGCAAAGTGTTTGATACCAACGACTTCATTATTATCACGCAGCGTTTCCATTGTGAGCGTGCCCTGTTTATCGCCTTACAGCTGGGTATTCAGGCGCAGTGTTATGCGGTGCCCTCACCGAAGAACATGCTTAGCGTGCGCTTCCGTGAGGTAGGTGCCCGGCTGGGCGCGCTGGTGGATCTCTTCCTGCTAAAGCGCGAACCCCGCTTCCTGGGCCCACTGGTGCCGATCCCCGCCGTGCGCGATGTCCCTGAAGATGCGCAGAGTTACCCGGCAGTGACGCCGGAGCAGCTGCTGGAGCTGGAACAGAAGCTGCGGAAATAGCTCACGCGCTGCGGCTTCTTTATGCTGGTTACTGCTGTGTCGAGGTCTGGCAGTGACGTGCAGGGCTCAGGGAGCATACGCCTTCCGCAAAGATCGCTTTAGCTTTTGTCGCCGTCTGACAGAAGACCATTCCGCAGCGATTTTTAAGCTGACTGCTTATCAGTCTGAATTAGGGTGAATCCAACAGCAATAAATAAGCTCAACACGCAGGGAACAGAGTCAGAAGAGGAAAGCGTCCCGCGTCAGGGACGACGCGGACCGAGCGTGTCATGGATGACAGGTTTTGCGTCTTTCCGATCTGACCGTGTTCCCTACGCATACTCGATCTCACAGCAACGACCCCAGCACTCTCCGCTATAAAAAGCGTTCTGCGGAGGAATGACACGGGCAGATCATTTACTGGCCTTAGCGACTTTCCGATCTGACCGTGTTCCCTTCGCATACTCGATCTCACAGCAACACCCACCACTTCCACATAATAAAAAAGCGACCCGAAGGTCGCTTTATGAGCACTGAAGAAGACTTACTTCTTACGGGAATATTTCAGGGAATCCAGCGCCACGGCGAAGATGATGATGCCGCCTTTAATGATGTACTGCCAGTAAGGGTTGACGCCGATATAGGTCAGACCGTAGTTGATGACGGTGAAGATCAACACACCGGTCACTACGCCCGCCACGCTACCCACACCACCGGCGAAGGAGACACCGCCGACCACACAGGCCGCAATCGCATCCAGCTCATACATAAAGCCGAGGTTGTTGGTGGCCGAACCGATACGACCCGCTTCCAGCATCCCGCCGAAGGCGTAGAACACACCTGACAGGGCATAAATCATGATCAGGTTCAGGTTGACGTTAACGCCTGAGACTTTCGCCGCTTCCGGGTTACCGCCGATAGCAAAAATGTTCTTGCCGAAACGGGTTTTATTCCACAGCACCCAGACGAAAATAATGGCAATCACGGCGTAGAAGGTGATGAACGAGAGCTTGAAATCACCAAAGCGTAAGAAGCCCTGGGTAAATTTCGAGAACCCTGTATCAAAACCGGCAATCGGTGATGCGCCAACAAAGTCGTAATAAAGTGAGTTGATACCGTAAACGATGATCATGGTGCCCAGCGTGGTGATAAATGGCGTTACCTTGAGGTAAGCAATAATCACACCGTTGACCAGACCAATCACGCCGCCGATGATGCACACGGTCAGGATTACCAGTGGAATCGGCACCGTATCCAGCGTCGGGAAGACCTTGTTCGCGTTATCCATCGCCTGCAGCAGCGTCGCGGCGACCACCGCCGCCAGACCGACCTGACGTCCGGCTGACAGGTCAGTACCCTGCGTCACAATCAAACCCGCCACACCCAGTGCAATAATAATGCGCACCGAAGATTGGGTCAGAATATTACTCAGGTTCATTAAACTTAAAAATGAGGGGTCCTGGAAAATAATAATAGCCAGCAATACCAGCAGCACGACATAAATGCCGCCCTCTTTTAACCAGGTTAGCGCATTCTTTTTTGTAGTCGCTTTCATGTTAACAGCCCTTGCTTCATTAAAGGTGTAATGACGCTAAACGCAATATTTCGTTCTGCGTGGTCGTTTTGGTATCAACTATGCCTGCTACCAGACCATTACTCATTACCAGAATACGATCGGTAATGCCTAACAGCTCCGGCATTTCGGATGAGATAATAATGATGCCCTTTTCTCTTTTCGCCAGCTCAGCAATTAACTGGTAAATTTCGAATTTTGCACCAACATCAATACCGCGAGTGGGTTCATCAAGCATCAGGATTTCAGGCTGGGTCAATAACCAGCGGCCAATAATCACTTTTTGCTGGTTACCGCCCGAAAGCGAACCAATCTGAGTATGGTGGCCTGGCGTTTTTACACGCATAGAATCGATCACCCACTGGGTATCACTCTTCATGCGTTTATTATCCAGCAGTCCCATACTGTTTTTATATTTTTTGATATTGGAAATAAGCGAGTTAAAACCAATGTCGAGGAAAGCATAAATACCGGTTGAGCGACGCTCTTCAGTCACCAGCGCAAAACCGTGGTTAATGGCTTCATTGGCGCTGTGATTATTAATCGGTTTGCCATGCAGTTTAATGGTGCCGCCCGATTTTTCGCGAATGCCAAACAGCGTTTCGACGATATCGGTACGTTTGGCGCCCACCAGCCCGGCAATGCCGAGTATCTCCCCTTTACGCAAATCAAATGAGATGTCGCGAATCGATGGCTGACGCAGTGACGTCAGATGACGCACCTCAAGAATCGTCTCGCCTGGCACGTTGGTACGGTCAGGGAAACGCTGGTTCAGTGAACGGCCGACCATCATGGAGATGATCTTATCCATATCCAGCCCTTCCAGCGGCTGAGAGGTGATCCACTGACCATCACGCAGGATAGTGATCTCATCACACAGCTGGAAAATCTCTTCCATTTTGTGCGAAATATAAACAATGCCACAGCCGCGATCTTTCAGCTTACGAATAATCGTGAACAGGTGATTAACCTCTTTCTCGGTTAACGAGGAGGTCGGCTCATCCATAATCACAATTTTCGCATCGTAGGAAAACGCTTTGGCAATTTCAATCATCTGCATCTGCGATACAGAAAGATTGGCAACTTTGTCGCGCGGATCGATATCGATATCCAGCTCGTCAAAAATCGCTTTAGTATCCCGGTACATTTTATCCTGATCGACAAAGAAGCCTTTGCGCGGATAACGCCCAAGCCACATATTGTCCATCACGGTACGCTGCAGGACCAGATTTAATTCCTGATGCACCATCGACACGCCATTTTCCAGCGCCTCTTTGGAACTTTTATAGTCGATCTCTTTACCCTGAAACAGGATACTGCCGGTATCTTTTTTATAAATACCAAACAGGCATTTTAATAAGGTGGATTTCCCGGCACCGTTCTCGCCCATTAATGCATGAACAGAGTGAGGCCGCACTTTTAAATTCACATTATCTAACGCTTTAACGCCGGGAAATGATTTTGAGACATCCGTCATTTCCAGCAGATATTCTCGCTGCGCGGTCGTATTATCACTGGCCATATTTTACCTGGCTAAAAAACGGTGGTGACATAAAAAAGGCGCGACAGCGGTCGCGCCCGTAATCGTTCTTATTTCACGAACTGAGACAGATTTTCTTTATCAACCGGCACGTAAGGAACGCGGACGATCTTATCAACCATCTTGAAGTTTGTTCCGTCGGTGGCAGCTTTGCCGTTAGCCAGATTGTTGGCAATATCCAGCGTTGCTTTCGCCTGGTTTTCCGCATCGTTCAGCACGGTACCGGCCAGCGCACCGGATTTCACCAGCGCCAGCGCTTCTGGCAGTGCATCGACGCCGAAGACCGGGATTGAGGTCATGTTGTGCGCTTTCAGCGCTTCAACCGCACCCATCGCCATCGCATCGTTGTTGGCAATCACAACTTCGATTTTTTTGGCATTCGGGCCTGACAGCCACGCATCCATCTTATCTTTGGCCTGCGCGGTATCCCACATTGCAGTATCCATCGCTAACTGCTGGGTTTTCAGACCATCTTTGTTCAGGGTATCGATCACATATTTGGTACGGGCTTCTGCATCAGGATGGCCCGGCTCGCCTTTCAGCAGCACGAACTGAATCTGACCATCTTTGTTCAGATCCCACGCGGGTGTGGCTTTCCAGTGCTTCTCAATCAGCTGACCCTGAATGATGCCTGACTCTTTAGAGTCGGTACCGACATAGTAAGCTTTGTCATAACCGGCCAGCACTTTGGCGTTAGGTTCTTTGTTGAAGAAGACCACCGGCACGTCGTTGGCACGCGCTTTGTCTACCACCACCGCAGCCGCAGCCGGGTCAACCAGGTTAATCGCCAGCGCTTTCACGCCTTTTGCCATCAGCACGTCAATCTGATCGTTCTGTTTGGACTGGTCATTCTGTGAATCATTCATCAGCAACTGCACGCCACCGGTCGCTTTCGCTTCTTTCTCGATGTCTTTGCGTACCATTGACATGAAGTTGTCATCATATTTGTAAATGGTCACGCCGATACGGGTGTCAGCTGCGTGAGCGGTTGCACCAAACATCATGCTGGCAACCAGTGCTGTAAGCGTGAAAACCTTCTTATTCATGGTATCTCCGGTTTTATTATGCAGGGTCTTTTTAGCGCTACCGCGCCATACAGGCGGGAGAGCAATCGGTAAAACAGATCGGCGCGTCGGTTAACGTAATGAGAATGTTAAGCCATTGAACACCGTCTAAAACCTGACTTCCCTGTGCCAGAATGCTTCCATGAAGAGGGTATAAACCCTTTAACCGGCTACTGAGACCACAACTGATGCCGTTACACTGGCGTTACATAATGTTTCAGTCCGGTAAGACGCTGCCATCATAGTGAGAGCAATGTTAATTAACTGTGAATGTAATCACAGATTGAAAACGGTTACATGGCTGAATCGCCTGAATTAGTGACGGACTCCACATTTTGCCGCTGCGCCACCGAATGACGCCGCACCAGCGTTGGCATAAAGATGTGCGTTGCCGTGTCATCCAGCAGTCCGGCTGCGCCCTGCAGTGCCAGTTCAGTGGCGATTTTTGCCATAGATACAATGGGATAGCGCACAGTGGTTAACTGTGGATCGGTGTAACGGGAAATGGGGATATCATCAAAGCCAATGACAGAAAAATGCTGTGGCACCTGGATGCCGTTGTCTTTCAGCGCAGTGAGTGCGCCAGCCGCCATGCCGTCGTTATAGGCAAACACCGCACTGAGATTGAGATTGCGTCCCAGCAGCTCCACCATCGCCGCTTCGCCGCCCTGCATATCGGGCTCTGCGCTGGCTATCCAGCTCTCCTGCGGCCGGATGCCCTGCTCTGCCATCGCCTGCATCCACCCTTCACGGCGCTGCGCCACATCTTCGATGGGATGGCTGGAACAAAGGTAGCCAATGCGGCTATGCCCCTGCTGTAGCAGGGTTCGTGAAGCCATCAATGCACCCGTGACGTTATCCAGACTGACACTGCGGTGTTCAAATCCGGGCACGATGCGGTTAATCACCACCATGCCCGGAACGTGGCGCATAAAATCCGCCAGCTCAGCGTCAGGCAGTGTTTTCGCGTGTACCACCAGGGCGCTGCAACGCTGACGAATCAGCACTTCAATGGCATGACGCTCTTTCTCTTCCTGATGCCAGGAGTTGCTGATTAACACATGTTTGTGCACGCGCTGCGCCACGGTATCCACCGCTTTAACAAGTGCACCGAAGAAGGGATCCGAAACATCCATCACCACCACACCAATGGTGTCACTGACCTGCGTCGCCAGCGCCTGCGCATTGGCGTTGGGGCGATAGCCCAGCGCTTCCACCGCCTGTAACACGGCGTCGCGGGTGTCAGAGGTGACGGCGCTGCTCTGATTGAGGACGCGCGACACGGTCGCCACCGACACGCCAGCCTGACGGGCAACATCACGAATTGTTATCATGCAGCAGTTCCACAAAGGAAAAATAAGGCATCACGCCGGGTTGAACACCGGCGCTATTTTGTCAGGGGCAGGAGGCGTACAGCGTGAATTGCGTCACATCAATGAAAACGGTTACATACAATTCTGTAACCTTTGTGATGGCGGTCATTATCTGGCGTTGTCAGTGATGCGCGATTTACCGGCTGAGATCAGCGTGAGCCGCCGCCACAGCCACTCCAGCGGACCCTGTGCGAAGAAATGTAACCAGATGAGTGAAAAGAGGATATTGATAAGCCAGACCGCAGGCACCATCAGCACCAGCTCCAGCCGGGTGAAGTGCATATAGAAGCCGAAGCGATAGAACAGCGTGGTGCAGATCAGCGACTGCAGCAGATAGTTGGTCAGCGCCATGCGGCCCACGCACTGAATGGCATAGCTGATGCGCCAGCGCGCTATCTGCGGCCAGTAAGCCAGACAGAGCGCGGCATAGCCCAGGCTAATCAGCGGGCTGGCGAGATCGCGCGGGGCTTGCAGATAAAAAGCGGTCCAGCGGAATTCCCAATGTAACAGCCATTGCGCTGCCACACCGGCCACCGCAATTAACAACCCCATCGTCAGCAGCAGCGCCGCCGCCTGACGGTAATGTTGCACTGAAAACTCGCCGATCAGCCAGCCACTGCGCAGCAGTGCGCCACCGATCATCATCAGGCCCGCCAGCTGCCAGCCATACTGCGCCGCCAGCGCCATCAATCCTGACGAGAGATGATCCAGCCGGTTCTGTATCGCTTCCCAGCCGCCGGTCAGTTTCCAGTACTGTTCATATTGCAGATCGGCAGCACCTGGCAGCCAGGATCGGGTCGGTTCAGGATCGGAGATTGACCCAAACACCAGCAGAACGCCACAGCCCACCAGATAGAGCAGAATGCCGGTATTCATCAGGCTGCGGGTGGAAGGGACATCGCGCACCACCCGCCAGACCACCAGCCCGATAATGCCGTAGTCCAGCAGGATATCGCCCTCCCAGAGAAAAACGCCGTGCAAAAAACCGATCAGCACCAGCAGTGAGAGCCGGGCAGTCAACCAGCGACTGCCGCGTGGCAGCTGCATTTGCAGACCTGCGCCAAACAGCAGCGCAAACAGGGTGAGGAATTTGAGCTGGGCAAAGGCGTCAGAGATCGCCCATGTCCAGACATCGGACAGGCTGACGCTGCCCTGCCATGCCGGATTAAGGTAGGCGGCAGAAGGCAGGCCGAAGCCGACAATATTGAGCAGCAGAATGCCGAGAATGGCACATCCACGAATGAAATCCAGCGCGTGATAGCGTTGCATGCGGCACCTGCACGATTGAGGCGGGAAACGTTATGCGCCCGCCGTAGACTCAACTATGGCGCACCGCGCGCAAAAATTCCTGGCGGGTATTCTGGCTGGACTTGAACAGGCCGCCCAGAGAGGTCGTCGTGGTGGCACTGGTGGCATCTTTTACGCCACGCGCTTTCACGCAGTAATGCACCGCATCAATAGAAACAGCCACATTGTTGGTGCCCAGCAGCGTCTGCAGTGCGACCAGAACCTGCTGCGTCAGACGCTCCTGCACCTGCGGGCGCTGGGCGAAGAACTGCACGATACGGTTGATTTTCGACAGGCCAATCACCTTTTCTTTGGGAATGTAGGCGACGGTCGCTTTGCCATCGATGATCACAAAGTGGTGTTCACAGGTGCTGGTCAGCGTGATATCACGCACGGTCACCATCTCATCAACCTTCATTTTATTCTCAATGACGGTGATTTTCGGGAAGTTGGCGTAGTCGAGACCGGAAAAGACTTCATCCACATACATTTTGGCGATGCGATGCGGCGTTTCCATCAGGCTGTCATCTTCAAGATCCAGATTCAGCAGCTGCATAATCTCGGTCATGTGCCCGGCAATCAGACTTTTACGTGTGTTGTCATCTATATCGCGCGTCGGTGCACGTAACGGCGTTTCCAGTCCACGCGCCAGCAGCGCTTCGTGAACCAGGGCAGCTTCCTGACTTAGGGTGCTCATCTTACTCTTCTCCGGCTGGTGTTGCGCCCGCCAGCTTTTGCCAGCGGGCCCTGTAATCAGGCGCGTATTGTGAAACTTTCTTTGCGGGGAATCCAGCAATCAATCAGATTGGTGATGAAAGCTTTTCACCCGGTTCGCCGCCACACCAGCAGGCCGGCCCAGACCAGGCTAACCCCTGCAACCCACAGGGCAGGCTCCAGCCGATGTAACAGGGCTGTGGAGAGAAAAGAGAGCAGCGGGCCGACCAGCTGCCCGATAGCATAGCCGGTGGTCAGCAGGCCAGCCATGTAGCGCAGATGATTGGGTGCCAGCTCACGGGCGCAGAGCAGCGACAGCTGCACCACGCTGAGGAAACCGCCCCCCACCAGCAGCGCACCGGCCAGCAGGCCGCTAAAGCCTGGCAGCAGCGCCGCGGCAAATACGCCCAGCGCCTGCGCCCACAGCACCAGAGCCAGGCGGACGTGGCTGTGCCCCCAGCGCCGCGTCAGGATCCCCAGCAGGATGCCGATCATCGCCGCGCCGCCAAAAATCGGCCAGACAAACTGCGCGAAGATGCCGTCCGGAAACCGCGTGGCGGCCATCTGCGACAAAAAGGTGGCGGGCAGAATGTAGCCAAAGCCCGCCAGACTGTAACTCAGTACCAGCCGTTTAAGGTTGCGATCCAGCACCAGCGGCTCGGGTGCCTGATCCGGGCGGTGCAGTTCGCCCCGACGCGGCAGATTACGGGTAATCAGCGCAATCAGCAGCAGCGCCAGCGCACCGTAAGCGGCCCAGGCCAGACCGGCAGAAACCTGCAATGTGTGCAGCGCTACCCCCAGCAGACCGCTGACAAAAATGCCGCAGCCTGGCCCGGCAAAAACGGCCGCCGACAGCCCTGCCCGGCCATGGCGATGCAGCTGTTCATTGCTCCAGGCCGCCACCAGCACCATCGCCCAGCCGCTGGACCAGCCAATCAGAAAGCGGATTGCGCCGTGCAGCCACGGTCCGCTGGCGAATGCTGAGAGCAGGGTCAGGATCACCGCGCCCCATACGCCCGCCTGCAATCGCAGCTCAACCCGCCGGTGTGCGCGCATGGCATCAAATGAGCCACACAGATAGCCAAGATAGTTAAGTGCCGCGACCAGGCTGGCACTGGTGAGTGTCAGCTGGTGTGCCTGAATCATCAGCGGCACCTGGGGCGTAAAGGCAAACCGGCCAATGCCCATCGCGACAAATAAGGTTAAAAACGCGCTGAGCGCGACGCGTAACGCCATTGCTGAACTCCTGTTGTTCTGCCCTGAGATCTCTTCTGACTTGCTAACAGCATGCAGGATGATTAAACTCACGGAAAGTGAATAATTTTAACCAACTTGCTTACAGGAAGAGAAGATATGGATTTAGTTCAGCTGCGTATGTTCTGTTCCGTCGCCGAAACGGGTTCGCTGGCGCGCGCAGCAGAACAGCTGCATCGCGTCCCCTCTAATCTCACCACGCGGTTGCGCCAGCTGGAAGAAGAATTAGGTGTGGATCTCTTTATTCGTGAGAAACAGCGCATTCGCCTGTCACCAATGGGCCATAATTTTCTGAATTATGCGCAGCGTATCCTGGCATTAAGTGAAGAAGCGATGAGCATGACCCGCACCGGTGAACCGGCGGGCAACTTTGCGCTGGGCTCAATGGAGAGCACCGCGGCGACGCGTCTGCCCGGCCTGCTCGCCGCCTATCACCAGCGCTTCCCCAAAGTGGCGCTGTCGCTGATTACCGGCACTTCGGGCGAAATCATCGATCGGGTGCGTGAAGGCACCCTGGCGGCCGCGCTGGTGGATGGCCCGGTGTCCCATGACGATCTCAATGGCTGCATCGCCTTTCGCGAAGAGATGATACTGATCACCGGCCTCGATCATGCGCCAATCGCCACCGCGCGCGACGTGCAGGACGATACCCTGTTTGCCTTTCGCAACAGCTGCTCTTACCGGGTGAAGCTGGAGAGCTGGTATCGGGACAGCCAGACCGCGCCCAACAGTGTGATGGAGATTCAGTCCTATCACGCCATGCTGGCCTGCGTGGCAGGCGGTGCGGGCGTAGCGATGATCCCGGCCTCGGTGCTGAAGCAGATGGCGGATCGGTCACGGGTGCAGGCGCATACGTTACCTCCCGCTTATCGCGACACCGCCACCTGGCTGATGTGGCGACGCGACGCCTTTACGCCGAATGTTGAAGCACTGAAGTACCTGATTATTGAACAATTTGACGATCGTCCGCTCAACGATGAGCTGATTTACCCATTACAGGCGGCGGAATAAGCGTTCCACGCTATGTTTAAGAGCCTGACCCACCAGGCTTTGAATCATCACGACCACCCGGCGCCACTGCGCGTCACAATCTGACTGGAAGAGGGATTGCATGAATATGATCAAAACCCGTGCCGCTGTTGCCTGGGCTGCTGGCGAACCGCTGAAAATCGAAGAAGTTGATTTAATGCCACCGCAGAAAGGTGAAGTACTGGTGCGTATCGTTGCGACCGGCGTCTGTCATACCGACGCCTACACCCTGTCCGGCACCGACCCGGAAGGCGTTTTCCCGGCGATTCTTGGCCATGAAGGCGGCGGCATCGTCGAAGCCGTGGGCGAAGGCGTGACCAGCGTTGAAGTGGGTGACCACGTCATTCCACTCTACACGCCGGAGTGTGGCAAATGTAAATATTGTCTTTCAGGCAAAACTAACCTCTGCCAGGCGATCCGTACCACTCAGGGTAAAGGCCTGATGCCGGATGGCACCACCCGTTTCTTTAAAGATGGCAAACCCATTTTCCACTATATGGGCACCTCAACCTTCTCTGAGTACACGGTAATCCCGGAGATCTCGCTGGCGAAAATCAGTAAAGAAGCGCCGCTGGAAGAGGTTTGTCTGCTGGGCTGTGGCGTGACCACTGGCATGGGCGCGGTGATGAACACTGCCAAAGTGAAAGAAGGCGACACCGTGGCGATTTTCGGTCTCGGCGGCATTGGCCTCTCTGCGGTCATCGGCGCGAAGATGGCGAAAGCGGGCCGCATCATTGCCATCGACCTTAACACCAGCAAATTCGATCTGGCACGCAAACTGGGTGCCACCGATCTGATCAACCCGAAAGATTACGACAAGCCGATTCAGGATGTGATCGTCGAGCTGACCGACGGCGGCGTGGATTTCTCGTTTGAATGTATTGGTAACGTCAACGTGATGCGTTCCGCGCTGGAGTGCTGCCACAAAGGCTGGGGCGAGTCCGTGATTATCGGCGTCGCCGGTGCCGGTGAAGAGATCTCCACTCGTCCGTTCCAGCTGGTGACCGGTCGCGTCTGGCGCGGTTCCGCGTTTGGCGGCGTAAAAGGCCGTTCGCAGCTGCCTGGCATTGTGCAGGATTACCTCGACGGTAAATTTGCGCTGAACGACTTCATCACTCACACCATGCCGCTGGAAGAGATCAACGACGCCTTTGATTTGATGCACGAAGGAAAATCGATTCGCTCGGTCGTGCACTTTAACAAGTAATCAGGAGGCGTTATGGCATCCACTCTGGAGCTACTGGAAGAACACCGTATTTTTGGCGGCTGGCAGCAGCGCTGGCGTCATCAGTCTGCGGTGCTGAATTGCCCGATGACCTTCAGCATCTATCTGCCTGGGCCGCACGGTGATGCGCCGCCGCCGGTGGTCTGGTTTCTGGCCGGGCTGACCTGTAACGATGAGAACTTCACCAGCAAAGCCGGTGCACAGCGGGTTGCAGCGGAACTGGGTCTGGTGCTGATTATGCCGGACACCAGCCCGCGCGGCGAAGGGTTTGCGAATGATGAAGGATACGATCTGGGTCAGGGCGCGGGATTTTATCTCAATGCCACCCAACAGCCCTGGGCCAGCCATTTCCGCATGTTCGATTATCTGAGCAGCGAGTTACCCGCCCTGATTGCGGATAACTTCAAGGTCAGTGAACGTCAGTCGATTATGGGTCACTCCATGGGCGGACACGGCGCGCTGATGCTGGCGCTGCGTCTGGGTAACCGCTTTGCCTCGGCTTCCGCTTTTGCACCGATTGTGAATCCGATGCAGGTCCCCTGGGGTCAGAAAGCGTTTCAGGCCTATCTGGGCGACGATCGTGCGACGTGGCGGGAATATGACAGCTGCCAGCTGATGGCGGAGGTGTCGCATCGGCTGCCAATGCTGATCGATCAGGGCGACAGCGATCAGTTCCTGGCCGATCAGCTGCAACCGGAGCGGTTACAAGAGGTCGCGAATGAGGTGGGTTTCCCGCTGACGCTGCGCATTCAGCCGGGTTATGACCATAGCTACTTCTTTATAGCCAGCTTTGTGGAAGATCATCTGCGCTTCCATGCGCAGCATCTGCTGGCGTAAACAATCAGGGCCGCAATCGCGGCCCTGAACTTTTAGCTGGCTAACGCTCTGTCACAGAGCCAGCATACTGCCAGCCTGCCCTGTAAAAATTCCTTTCTCAGAACAGTGATGCTCAGCGCCCTACCGGGCGCCTCCTCAATATCAGACCAGTGCCGGGCCGGTCAGCCCGTCGATCATCACCTGCGGGATACCACGCGAGCAGTGTTCGATACGACCATCGACGCCATACACCTTTGCCAGAGTGGCAGGCGTGATCACCTTATCCGGCTGCCCTTCCGCCACCAGCGCGCCCTGCTTCAGCATCAGCGCATGTTGCGCATGACGCAGTGCAATATTGATGTCATGCACCACTACCACCGTCACGATGTTACGCTGAGCGGTTTCGCGCCGCACCAGATCCATCACGTGAAACTGGTAGTTGAGATCCAGCGCGCTCAGCGGTTCATCCAGCAGCAGCAGCTTAGGGCGACGGATCAGTGACTGCGCCAGCCCGACCAGCTGTTTTTGTCCGCCGGAGAGCTGATCGAGATATCGCATCGCCAGATGGGCAATGCCCAGTTGTTCCAGCAGATGCATGATTTCCGCTTCGCTGCTGGCGCTGTGCAGACCACCGGAGGCACGCTGCGCCACGATGATCGACTCCAGCACATGCAGATGTACGCCCGCAGGCAGCGACTGCGGCAGATAAACCACGTTCTTCGCACGCCGGGCAAACGGCTGGGTCATGAGATCCTCACCGTTGAGCCACATCTCGCCCTGGCCTTTATTCAGACCGGCCAGTGCACGCAGCAGCGTCGATTTACCACAGCCATTCGGCCCCAGCAGCACGGTGATCTCGCCGCGCGGCAGCGGCGCGATATTAAGATTATCAATGACTTTATTTTTTGGGTACCCGGCACTGAAGCCGCGTAACGTCAGACCCTGTTCCATCATACCGTCCCCCGATGACGCAGAATAATACTCAGGAAGAACGGCACGCCAATCAGTGAGGTGACAATGCCAACCGGGATGATTACACCGGGGAGCAGGTTTTTCGAGGCGACCGACGCCAGGGACAGCACCAGCGCACCGACCAGCGCACTGGCGGGCAGATAGAAACGGTGATCTTCACCAAACATCATGCGGGCGATATGGGGAGCGACCAGTCCAATGAAACCGATCGGGCCGACAAACGCGACCGCCAGGGCAGAGAGGATACTGATGCGCAGTAACGTAGTCAGGCGCAGACGACGCACATCAATGCCAAAGCTTACCGCGCGGTCTTCGCCCAGACGCAGCGCCGTCAGCTTCCAGCTGCTCATCATGGAAAACGGCACCAGAATGGCCAGCGCCACGCTCAGCACGCCAAGCTTCTCCCAGGAGGCGCGCGCCAGGCTACCCATGGTCCAGAACACCAGGCCCTGCAGGGTATCTTCGCTGGCGATGAACTGCATCATGGATACCAGGGCGTTAAAGGTGAAGACCAGCGCGATACCGAACAGCACCACGCCCGCCGAAGAGACCTGAGTCCAGCGGGTCACGGCATCCAGCATCAGCGCGGCAAACAGAGCAAAGACAAAGGCGTTGGCAGAAATTAACCACTGATCGGGAATGCCGGGAATACCCACGCCGAGGATGATGGCCAGCGCGGCACCAAACGCCGCCGCCGATGAGACACCAAGGGTAAACGGACTGGCCAGCGGGTTATTCAGGATGGTCTGCATTTCAGCGCCCGCCAGACCCAGCGACAGACCCACTACCAGCGCCATCAGCGCATAGGGCAGACGAATGTCCCAGACAATGACGCGCGTGCCGGCATCGACGCTCTCGGGGCTGAGCAGCGTATTCCACAGCGTTTCAAGTGAGAGTCCCGCCGGACCCAGCGTGAAGTCGAGGATCAGCGAGGCGAGTATCGCCAGCAACAGCACGCCAATCCAGATTAAGCGGCGGCGCAGCACCTGATGATAGTTCTGCATGGTGTGGTGAAGCGTCTCTTCCCCCGCCAGCAGCGAAGTTTCGGTAGTCATGTTTGAACCCTGTGTGGCTATCACGTCAGAAAACGCAGCCACAATAGTGCAGGTGATAATAATTATCAATTCGAGAACATAAGCGAGACGTGAAAAAACAGTAAAAAACGGTGTTGCAGGCAGGAGAATGGCTCAGGGAGCCTGCGCCTTTCGCAAAGACGCAGAACCCGCCATCCCTGGCGGGTTTTGTGCGGGCGATGACGCAGAGCTAATCTTTGTGAACCGGGAACTCCATTTCGCTGTACTTCACGAAACGGCTGCCGCGCGTCAGCTTGTAGCCGAACCAGATAATCAGGAACAGCGGAATGCCGATATAGGTTGCCGCCACGCCATACCAGTCGATGCTGTCGTTAAGGAATGCCTGGTAGTTCTGACCCAGCGTGATGATCAGGCAGAGCACAAAGGCGAAAATCGGACCCAGCGGGAAGAAGCCGGAACGGTAAGGCAGATCGTTCAGGTCACGTCCCTGGGCCACATAGCCCCGACGGAAGCGATAGTGACTGATGGCAATACCCAGCCAGGCAATAAACCCGGTCATGCCTGAGGTATTCAGCAGCCACAGATAGACTTCCTGATTACCAAATTTTGAGGTCAGGAAGCACAGTCCGGCCACCACGGTGGTGGCCCACAGGGCATTACGCGGCACGCCGCCCTTTGAGAGCTTCGCGAAAATCCGTGGCGCTTTACCTTCGCTGGCCAGGTTATAAAGCATACGCGTTGACGCATACATCCCGGAGTTACCCGCTGACAGCACAGCCGTCAGGATCACCGCATTCATGACGGCGGCGGCAGAGAGCAGACCGGCATTCTGGAACACCAGGGTGAACGGGCTGACGCTGATATCGTCGATATCATTGTGCAGCAACTGCGGATCGGTGTATGGCAGGATCAGGCTGATAATCAGGATAGCGAACACATAGAACAGCAGGATACGCCAGAAAATCTGCCGCACAGCGCGCGGAATATTTTTCGCCGGATCTTCAGATTCGCCCGCCGCGATACCGATCAGTTCGGTGCCCTGGAAGGAGAATCCCACAATCATCGCCACCCCAATCATCGCCGCAAAGCCGCCCGCAAACGGCGCGTCGCCCACCTGCCAGTTCTGCCAGCCCGCATGTTCAGCACCGCGCATAATGCCGGTGATCATCAGCACCCCAACGATGATAAAGATAATCACGGTGGCCACTTTAATCAGCGAGAACCAGTATTCCGCCTCGCCAAAGCCTTTGACCGAAATGTAGTTGAGCAGGAACATCAGCCCCAGGAACAGCGCGCTCCAGATCCAGCCAGGCGTGTCGGGGAACCAGTAGTTCATCACCAGCTGGGACGCTACCAGGTCAACCGCGATGGTCACCGCCCAGTTGTACCAGTAGTTCCAGCCGAGTGCGAAACCAAAGCCCTCTTCGACATATTTCGCGCCGTAGGTGGCGAAGGAACCCGATACCGGCATGAACGCAGCCAGTTCGCCGAGGCTGGTCATCAGGAAGTAGACCATCAGGCCGATGAGGATATAGGAGAGCAGTGCTCCGCCCGGGCCAGCCTGAGCGATGGTGGCACCGGAGGCGACAAACAGGCCGGTACCAATGGAGCCGCCGATGGCGATCATCGTCAGGTGACGGGCTTTTAACGCACGTCGTAATGCAGGTTGTTGTGTTGTATTTGAGTCATTATGCATGTGTTAACGCTACGCTGGGTAAAAATGAGGCGCGATTGTAGCAGCCAGATCGCCTCTGTATAGCGAATGCCAACCTGTTATTAGTTAACTTCATGATCGCGCCGGAATTATTAGTAATTACTCGCGACAATAGGAAAAAAAGCGCGTCAGTGCTTTGGAAATATGCTTCTGCCGGTGATGGATGCGATAGAGCGTGCGGATGAGACGCGGCAGCGGAATCGTCAGTTCAACCAGCGTGCCCGCCTCCAGCAGATCGGCAATCACCCGGCGCGAAAGACAGCTGATGCCCATGCCGTGCCGCACCGCATGTTTAATCGCCTCGGAATTGCCCAGCTCCATGCCCAGCTGAAAACTCGGCAGATGCGACAGCAGCAGATAATCGACAATTTCACGGGTGCCGGAGCCGCGTTCGCGCAGGATCCACGGGGCGTCAGCCAGGGTTTGCAGCGTAACCGGCTGTTGCAGAATCGCCGCGTCTGGCGCGGCAAACACCACCAGCTCATCTTCGAGCCAGGGCTCGCTGACCAGCTCGGTCATATGGCACGGCCCTTCAATTAATCCGACATCGACGCGGAAATCGGAAACCGCCTGAATCACATCCTGACTATTGCCGACACTCAGCTCCAGCGGCAGGCGGGGAAAATCGCGACGATAAGCGGCCATCATGCCTGGCAGCAGATAGTTGCCGATGGTGCTACTGGCAAAAATGCGGATCGCGCCGTTATCCTCTTTAAACAGCTGCTCGATTTCGCCCGCCTGCTCCAGCAGCCCTACTGCACGGGGATAGAGCAGCCGTCCATGCTCATTCAGCACCAGCCGTTTGCCAACCCGGTCAAACAGTTGCACGCCGAGCTGACTCTCCAGATCGGCCAGCGCTGCACTCACTGCGGACTGCGACAGTGCCAGCAGTTGCGAAGCCTGAGTGGTGGAACCGCTCTTAAGCACTTCGGTGAAAACTTCAATTTGCCGCAGCGTAATGTGCATCGTTGCCTCTTAACTCAGTGACTGCCTGACCAGGTAAATGATTAATGCCAGCCAGATCAGCCCTATCGCCACCAGCCAGCCTGCAATCTTTTTGCCACGCGAACGTTGAGACTGCGCCCGCTCGCTGCTGCTGATGCGCACCTCTTGCGGCAGTAAACGCAGCAGCACCATGACGCCCGTCGGGATAATCACCGCGTCATCCAGCAGACCGACAAAGGGGATGACATCAGGAATGATATCGATCGGGCTGATGCCATAGGCGACCAGCCCCAGCATCCCCAGCTTGTTCCACCAGGGTGTGCGGGGATCGCGGAAGGCAAATCCCAGCACAAACACATCTCTTTTGATCAGCGTCGCCCAGCGGCGCAGACGCGAAACTATCATGATTGCTGCCTTATCGTTTATTCTGGTTAATTATAAATATATTATCAATTTCACTTTTAAGCCAGTCGCCGTCATGATCGGGTCTCAACCAGGAGGAGTGACCACCATGACTGAACTGAGCATCGCTAAACCGCATCATCCCGTTCCGCTCTGGATCCCGGGTCTGCTGCTGACCGCCGTGATTGCCGGGGCAGCCAGTTGGCTGGCGCAGCAACCGATGATTGCCGCACTGGGGCTGGGTTCACTGACTCTGGCGATTATGCTGGGCATCCTGGTCGGTAACAGCATCTATTCGCCGCTGGCGTCACGCTGCGACAACGGCGTGCTGCTGGCTAAGCAGAAACTGCTGCGGCTGGGGATCATCCTGTTTGGCTTTCGCATTACTTTACAACAAATTGCTGACGTCGGTTTCAGCGGCATCCTGATTGATGCGCTGACCCTGACCAGCACCTTCCTGATAACCTGCCTGCTGGGCATGCGGCTGCTGAAGCTGGATCGCGATACCGTCTGGCTGATTGGCGCGGGCAGCAGTATCTGCGGTGCTGCGGCTGTACTGGCGACCGAGCCGGTGGTGAAAGCCGCGCCGTCGAAAGTTGCGGTGGCTATCGCGACCGTGGTGCTGTTCGGCACGCTGGCGATCTTTATCTATCCGCTGCTGTGGCCGCTGGCGCATGAGCTGTTCCCGGATCTCAGTGCATCGCAGTTTGGTGTTTTTACCGGCTCAACCATCCATGAAGTGGCGCAGGTGGTGGCCGCCGGACACAGCATCAGCCCGGAAGCTGAGAACAGCGCGGTCATTGCCAAAATGCTGCGGGTAATGATGCTGGCTCCCTTTCTGCTCTGCCTGAGCGCCGTGATACGCGGTAAACGTCAAGGAAGCAACGCACGCCAGGCTGTGACGTTTCCCTGGTTCGCCCTGCTGTTTATCGGTGTTGCACTGTTTAACTCGCTGCAGCTGCTGCCTGCCATGGTGGTGGCGACGCTGAATCAGCTGGCGGGTCTGCTGCTGGCGATGGCGATGGCGGCGCTGGGATTGACCACCCGTTTCGGGGCATTGCGTGAGGCAGGCGTTAAACCGCTGCTGCTGGGTGCGCTGGTGTTTGTCTGGTTAATCGCGGGCGGCGGTGCAATCAATCTGCTGGTGCAACATTTCATGGGCTAGCGGCATCGGGTATCATGCCGTCTCATCCGTGCACAGCCCCAGGAGAAAGGCATGAAATATATTGGCGCACACGTGAGTGCGGCAGGTGGCGTGGATCAGGCAGTGATCCGCGCCCATGAAATAGAAGCCACCGCCTTCGCGCTCTTTACTAAAAATCAACGTCAGTGGAAGGCCGCCCCGCTCTCGACTGAGGTGATTGATGCTTTTCGCGCCGCCTGCGAGACGTACAAATTCGGTCCGCAGCAAATCCTGCCGCACGACAGTTTCCTGATAAACCTGGGTCATCCGGTTGAAGAGGCGCTGGAGAAATCCCGCGCCGCTTTTATTGATGAGCTGCGACGTGCCGACCAGCTCGGCCTGACTTTGCTGAACTTCCATCCGGGCAGCCATCTGCATCAGATTGATGAGGAGGCCTGTCTGAAGCGGATTGCGGAGTCGATCAACATCGCTCTCGACCAGAGCCAGAACGTCACCGCCGTCATTGAGAATACCGCCGGTCAGGGCAGTAATCTGGGTTTCCGCTTCGAGCATCTCGCCACCATTATTGAGCATGTTGAAGATAAGGCGCGTGTCGGCGTCTGTATTGATACCTGCCATGCGTTTGCCGGTGGTTATGACCTGCGTACCGAAGCGGATTGCGAAGCGACTTTCGCCGAATTTGAGCGCATTGTCGGCTTTAACTATCTGCGCGGCATGCACCTTAACGATGCTAAAAGCGCCTTCGACAGTCGCGTCGACCGCCATCACAGCCTGGGTGAAGGCAATATCGGCAAAACAGCGTTTAGCTGGCTGATGAAAGATCCGCGGTTTGATGGCATCCCGTTGATTCTGGAAACCATTAATCCCGATATCTGGAAAGATGAGATTGCCTGGCTGAAAGCCGAACAGCAGGGATAGTAAAAGGGAGCCAGCTGGCTTAATGCTGGTCAGTTAAGATTAGATTTGTAAAGGCTGTCACGGTCAAACGTGGCCGCTTTTTTGTCAGTGCGAGCGAGCCGCAGTGCGTGCCTGCGCACCTCTGCTGCTGCCGGGCCGTCCTCGCGCCGCTCACGCGGTACCTTCGGCTTTGACGTCGTGCCGACGAACC
>NZ_JAALFV010000015.1:0-88606 GCF_011800405.1 Pantoea sp. EKM21T | reverse complement strand
GAGCGGTAGTTCAGTTGGTTAGAATACCTGCCTGTCACGCAGGGGGTCGCGGGTTCGAGCCCCGTCCGTTCCGCCACTTAATTGGAAAGCCCTGACTTAACGGTCAGGGCTTTTTCCATTGCAGAAAATTCACCACGGAAAAATACACCGCGCTGATTCTCTTCAATCTCCCGGATCATTTTGACGATCGCTAAATCTTTGAATCTGAAGCAATAATCCCGCAATCGATCCCACCCTTCCCAATTGTGTGCGGGCAGACCCCGATCAGGCCCGCCCCTGTAGACTTCAGGTACGCCACGGCTGGTCAGCTGTCCACTCACTCAGAAAATCGATAAAAGCGCGCACACGCTGGCTTACGCCAATATCACTGTAGTAAACAGCATGGAAGGGCATCTCGACCGGCAGACGCTGATCGGCCAACACTTCCACCAGTTTTCCCTCAGCAACTTCACGATCGATCATATAGTCCGACAGACAGGCAATACCATTACCGGTAAGACAGAGCTGCTTAATCGTCTCTCCGCTGTTAGAGGAGATAGCCCAGCTAATATCATAGAGTTCGCCGCTTTCACGGGAGACGGGCCAGCGATTGAGTCGTGGGGAATCATCAAAGCCGAGACAGTGGTGGTTATCCAGCTCAGCCACCGTTTGCGGTGTCCCATGCTCACGGAGATAGGCGGGTGAAGCAACCATCTTGCGAAAGCTCCTGAACAGCAGCCGGGCGCGCAGCGTTGAGTCGGTGAGATTGCCGGCGCGAATGGCGATATCCACTTTCCGCTCAATCAGATTGATAAAACTCTCTGAGGAGATCAAAGAAAGAGTCACGTCAGGATAGCGCAGACGAAAGGGTTTAATCATCGGCATCAGCAAATGCAGAATGACCGGCGTCGCGGCATCAACGCGCAGTAGTCCTTTAGGCGCCTGTAAACTCTCGATCAAATCGCTTTCTGCCGTGGTCATCTCCTGCAAAAAACGTTGAACATGGCGAAAATAGCGTTCGCCCTCCTGCGTAAGCGCCAGCTGCCGTGTTGTGCGGGTCAGCAGGGCAATACCCAGCTTGCTCTCCAGCTTTTTAACTGTCCTGCTGACGGCAGAGTTAGCCATCTTCAGCTGTTCAGCAGCGCGACTGAAACTTCCACTTTCTACTACGCTGACAAACACTTTTAGTTCATCAGAAGATGCCTTCATTCTTCCTCCCTGCAGTCACATGGCCATTAAGCCAGTTTATGACTGATAATGCTGTTATAACCAGTACAGGAGCCGTTAACGATGACATCGGGGATGTCACCGCCTGATCTGCCTCGTTTTGCTTAGCGAACTTAAAAGGGCTGCTTTATTCTGGAAAAGGTGATGAATTCTGACATTCACCTGCATCCATTGAAACCCCGGTCTAAAATCCCTATAACAGACAGGTGTTAACTGTATTTTGAATCATCAGCCAGGCGGGAAAGTGCGCAAAAAAACTTATGCAATGCGATATGTAGCAGGACAACCAGTGGAACAGATCTTTCCACCTGGCGCGATGCTCCATCTCGGTCAGGCACTGCCACCTGGCGCACCCTTGCCCGCGCACCCAAACCTCAAGGTTCTGGTATGGAACATCTTCAAGCAGCAACGCGCAGACTGGATGTCGGTACTGGAAGGATTTGGTAAAGATGCGCACCTGGTATTACTGCAGGAAGCGCAGACCACACCAGAACTGGTGGAGTTTGCCACCAGTAATTATCTTGCTGCCGATCAGGTACCTGCCTTTGTGCTGCCTCAGCATCCCTCTGGGGTGATGACGCTCGCCTCTGCGCACCCGGTCTATTGCTGCCCGTTGCGTGAGCGTGAGCCTCTGCTGAGGCTGTCAAAATCGGCACTGGTCACGGCGTATCCGCTGCCCACGGGTGAAATGCTGATGGTCGTGAACATCCATGCGGTAAATTTCAGCCTGGGCGTCGACGTCTACAGTAAACAGCTGGGGCCAATCGGGGAGCAGATCATGCATCACCAGGGGCCGGTGATTATGGCCGGGGATTTCAATGCCTGGAGCCGTCAGCGTATCAATGCCCTCTACCGTTTTGCACAGCGAATGAAGCTGGAAGAGGTGATGTTCACTGCCGATCACCGCCGTAAAGCCTTTGGTCGCCCGCTGGATTTCGTCTTCTATCGCGATCTCAGGGTGAGTGAGGCATCCGTACTGGTGACGCGCGCGTCCGACCATAACCCCTTACTGGTAGAGTTCAGTTCAGGAAGCTAGTCCGGTGCATTAAGCGAGCCTGCAGAAGGGGAGGGAAGTCCGGCAGATGAGTAAACGGTGGCGGATGAATAAAAGAAAAAGGCTGACAAATGTCAGCCTTTTCAACGTATCAGGTATCAGGTGTTGCGTTATTATTCACAAACAGCGTTAAGTTATCGCCGGGTTGAATATCTTTCGCACTGTCCAGCACACTGTTCCAGCGCATCACGTCTTTGATATTGACGCCGTGATGACGGGCAATACTGTCAAGAGAATCACCCTTACGAACACGATAGGTGATGCTGTTGCCGTTATCAGCCAGTCGGGTGCCATTCGAACCAATGGTCAGAGTCTGACCCGGTCGGATATCAGCACCGCGCAGGTTGTTATCCTGCTTCAGTGTCGAGACGCTAACGCCAAGTTTTGAGGCGATACCAGAGAGCGTATCACCCCGTCGCACTTTGTACCCGCCACTCGCACTGGCTTTCGCAAGCTGAGTAGGTTGTACCGCTGCGATGTCACCGGAAGCCAGTGAGTTACGCAGTTTCGCGACGTTCGACTTCGGCACCATAATATAGTGTGGGCCGTTTGGCGCTGTTGCACCGCCTTTGTAACCGGTATTGAAGCTCTTCAGTTTCGTGAGCGACATACCCGCCATTTCGGCAGCCTGCGTCAGCTGTATCTGCTGACCCACTTCCACTCGCGCCAGAGCACGACTTTCATTAGGTGTCGGCAGTTTGATACCGTAACGCTTGTTATTTTTGAGCAGTTCACTCAGAGCTAACATTTTAGGCACATACACGGTCGTTTCGCGTGGCAGCGATAAATGCCAGAAGTCAGTCGGCTTACCGCGCGCCTTGTTCTGCTTTATCGCTTTGAGTACACGTCCTTCACCACTGTTGTACGCTGCGATGGTTAATAACCAGTCGCCGTCAAACATGGTGTTAAGACGCTGCATCATATCCAGCGCAACTTTCGTGGATGCGACCACATCGCGTCGCCCATCGTAATACTGGTTCTGTTTCAAACCATAGTTTCGACCTGTTGCAGCAACAATCTGCCAGATACCAGCGGCATTGGCGGATGAAGTTGCTCGGGGGTCAAAAGCGCTCTCCACTATGGGTAGCAGTACCAGTTCCATCGGCATTTTACGTTTCTGTATCTGCTCGACTATCCAGTACATGTACGGCTCTGCCCGTAATGTTACATCGTGGAGATAGCTCTTATTTTTTAAAAATTTACTTTTTTGTTCGCGGATTGCCGGGTTTTCCGGAATCCCCATCTTCAACTCGTCACTAATGAAACTCCAGAGATCTGCATCTGCTGCGAGGCCAGTTCCATCTTCCTGCCATCGCGGCGACAAAAACTCGTCTCCGTACTTTCCATTTTCACCTTGACCAGCTGAAGACAGACTCTGTGCATGCTGTACCGGGATATTGGCATCGTTCCTGGACGCCTGACATCCTACCAGCAAGACTGAGGCGAGTAAGATCGCTTTAGCCTTCATGTGTGTGTCAATAGTTCGCTTAAAAGACGAGCAACTATACGTGACGACTTTTCACAACACAACCCGAAAAATCAAAAAGCGTCTTTCTTCTCGCGTAGAACGGCAAATGAACGCCATACGGGTTCATCAGTAACGTTAACGTTTAATGCCCTTTGTAAATCAACGTCTTGCGTGCGAAGAAATAAATTTATTGTCCGTTCGTGCGCCAGTTTTGTGGGCAAACTAATGCCATTTTCAGCGCGTAAGTCCTTAATTTTCTGATATTCGGCCGTTATTTGTGGGTCATGGGGCAGAATAGCCGCAGCAAACTTCAGATTGGATAAAGTATATTCATGTGCGCAGCAGACTAATGTTTCACCTGGAAGCTGGTTAAGCTTTTGAAAGGAATCATACATCTGCTCTGCCGTGCCCTCAAAAAGGCGCCCGCAGCCGCCCGAAAAGAGTGTGTCACCACAGAAAAGATAAGGTGAGCTGTAATATGAGATATGTCCTAAAGTGTGACCAGGGGTGTGGATTACCTCAAACGTCAGGCCCAGTACCGTGACCTTATCGCCTTCGCTGACTATGGTTCTGGCCCCTTTAGCCGCAGTTTCCTGGGGACCATAGACCTCAAGCTGAGGGAAATGCTCGCACAGTGTTTTCACTCCGCCCGTGTGGTCGTTATGGTGGTGAGTCAGCAGAATAGCGACCGGCTGCCAGCCGTTGGAGGCCATTTTTTCTAACACCGGTTGGGCTTCGCCGGGATCGACAATCAGGCATTTACCGTCATCATCAGTCAGCGTCCAGATGTAGTTGTCCTGCAACGCAGGAATACTGGTAAGATTCATCATCACCTCTCGCAGGTCGTAGGAAAAGGAAGAGCGTAAAGCATGAAGCCCGCTAAATCACGCCAGATTCTGAACGCACCGCTGTCATGGCGCGATATGCCGTGGGGAGATTATTTCCGCGACGCGCTAACGCAGCAGCTTCAGCCTTACCTTGGAAAGCTTTATGGCTTTCATATGCTTAAGCTTGGCAACCTCAGCGCAGAAATCAACACCGAAAACTGTGCTATTTCACATCAGGTCAATGTTGGCAGGGAAGGTGATCTGTTACAGGTGCTGGCTGACCCGATGCAACTGCCGTTTGAGTCGAAGTCGATCGATGCCTGTTTGCTGGCCCATACGCTCGCCTGGAGCCAGGATCCTCACCGGGTGTTACGTGAAGTAGATAGGGTGTTAATTGATGATGGCTGGATGATTATCAGCGGCTTCAATCCATTCAGCCTGCTCGGCGTGAGTAAGATGGTGCCGGGCCTGAACCGCAAAGCCCCCTGGAGCGGACGGATGTTCAGCCAGGTGCGGTTAGTCGACTGGCTGGGACTGTTGAATTATGAGGTAGTCTATCGCACCCGCTTTCAGGTGCTGCCGTGGCATCGGCAGGGCGGAAAACTGATCAGCGCCCACTTACCGGCGCTGGGCTGTCTGAATATTGTGGTGGCGCGTAAACGCACCTTCCCGCTGCTGCCGACCCGGGCTAAGAAGAGTATGAGCACCAGCAAGATCCGCCAGACGGTCAATGCCACACGCCAGTTCCGGCAGGCAGAGGATCAGGATTCGGTTTTATAACCGATATCCTCAAAAGCGGGATTTTCAGCCGCGCTGCGGGCCAGCACGTCGCAGCGCTCATTTTCCGGATGTCCGGCATGGCCTTTAACCCACTCCCACTGAATCTTATGGGTGCTGAGTGCTAAGTCGAGACGCTGCCAGAGATCGACATTCTTCACCGGCTTTTTGTCGGCGGTTTTCCAGCCACGCTTTTTCCAGTTATGGATCCAGCTGGTAATTCCCTGACGCACATACTGACTGTCGGTACTGAGCACCACATCGCACGGCTGAGTCAGCGCTTCCAGTGAGACAATCGCCGCCATCAACTCCATCCGGTTATTGGTGGTAAGGTGATAGCCCGCGCTGAAGGTTTTCTCATGCTGACCGTAGCGTAAAATCGCCCCATAACCGCCGGGGCCGGGATTTCCAAGACAGGATCCATCGGTGAATATTTCTACCTGTTTGCGCATCTCTGGTAGACTTCCTCTCAAAAACGCTAAGTCTGACATAAAACGGGTCTTATGAGCACTGCAAATAACCGCCAGATCGTTCTCGATACTGAAACCACCGGCATGAACATGATCGGGGTACATTATGAGGGGCACCGCATCATTGAGATTGGTGCGGTAGAGGTGATTAACCGTCGCCTGACCGGTAACAATTTCCATATGTATCTCAAGCCCGATCGGCTGGTCGATCCCGAAGCCTTTGGCGTACACGGCATTGCCGATGAGTTCCTGGCCGACAAGCCTGCCTTCAGCGAGATTGCCGATGAGTTTCTCGACTACATTCGCGGTGCTGAATTAGTGATCCATAACGCCCCGTTTGATATCGGCTTTATGGACTACGAGTTTGCAAAGCTGAACCGTGGCATTGAGAAAACCGAAACCTTCTGCAAAATCACCGACAGTCTGGCGCTGGCGCGCCGTATGTTTCCCGGCAAGCGCAACAGCCTTGATGCGCTTTGCTCGCGTTACGAAATAGACAACAGCAAACGAACCCTGCACGGCGCACTGCTCGATGCCGAGATTCTGGCTGAAGTCTTCCTGACGATGACCGGCGGACAAACGTCACTCTCCTTTTTATCGGAAAGTGAAAGCGCCCGACAGGCGCAGGGAGAGAGCATCCAGCGCATCGTGCGTCCCACCTCTGCACTGCGCGTGGTCACGGCCAGCGATGAAGAAGTGGTTGCCCATGAGTCACGTCTGGATCTGGTGATGAAAAAGGGTGGCAGCTGCCTGTGGCGCGGCTGAATTACGCATTTTTGTGGATAAAATCAACGGCAAGCTGAAAAAAACAGCAAACGATTTGTTCGCCTGGAAAAAGCGTTGACGTCGCAACAGGCTGCCATTACTATGCGCCTCGTTCCCGACGGGGAACAAAGCGCGGAGCGGTAGTTCAGTTGGTTAGAATACCTGCCTGTCACGCAGGGGGTCGCGGGTTCGAGCCCCGTCCGTTCCGCCAATCTCTTTAAAAAAGCCGATTCAGAAATGAATCGGCTTTTTGCTGTCTGCTATTCAGCGGTGGCCTGGTTCTTCTGCGGCATCACCTCGCCTTGCCAGCGGGCACCATCCTCCGCCTCACGATCTTCACGGGCGATAAAGCGATAGCAGCCTGCCGCCAGACCGGCGCCAATAAACCAGCTGAAGTTCGCCACCTGATGCAGGGAAGGGATAAAGCTAATCACCAGGCAAATCGCCACCGATGGCAGCAGTGCGCCAATCGCTTTAGGGTTAAAGCCACCGCGATACCAGTAACGGCCTGCCGGCGTATCGTTAAACAGATCGTCGACCGAGATGCGTCCACGTTTAATCAGATAGAAATCGGTCAGCAGAATCCCGAACAGCGGCCCGATAAACGATCCCAGCACATCCAGCGTATAGTGAATCAGCTCTGGAGACTGGAACAGATTCCACGGCGTTAACAGCACCGACCCCACCGCAGCGATCATCCCGCCGGTACGGAAACTGATTTTCTGCGGTGAGCAGTTAGAGAAGTCAAAAGCGGGTGAGACGAAGTTCGCCACGATATTGATACCGATGGTGGCGGTAATCATGGTCAGCAATCCAATTGCGACCGCCAGATCGTTGCCGACCATGCTTACGGTTTCGATGGGATCGGTAATCATTTTGCCAAACAGCGACTGGGTGCCCGACACAATCACTACGGTCACCACCGAGAACAGCAGAAAGTTAAACGGCAGTCCCCAGCGGTTGCCGCGACGGATCTCTGACATGCTTTTGCCGTAGCGTGAGAAGTCACCGAAGTTCAGCAGCGGCCCGGAGAAGTAAGAGACCACCAGCGCCGTCGCCGTAATCATCTGCCACGTCTGCTCGCCTGCGGTCAGCGATTTGCTGGCGAGAGTAAACGAGATCCCATCGAAGCCGGTCTTGTATACAATCCAGCCCGCCAGCGCCACCATCACCACATAGACCGCCGGTCCGGCGACATCAATAAACCGTTTGATGGCGTTCATGCCATGCCAGAACACCATCGCCTGCAGTAACCACATAATGCCGAAGCAGCACCAGCCCAGCAGCGACAGACCAAGCCAGTGCGGCACGGTCATCGACGTCAGCGACGGCGCGAACTTCAGCAGCACCAGCATCAGCGCATTCGCCGCCAGATAGGTCTGGATGCCATACCAGGCGAACGCGATCAGACCGCGTATCACTGCCGGGATATTGGCACCAAACACCCCAAACGCCTGACGGCAGATCACCGCATAGGGGACGCCCGCCATCTGGCTCGGTTTCGCCACCAGATTCGCACAGATCTGCACGATGCAGATCCCCGCCAGCAGGCAGAGCAGCACCTGCCAGCTGGCTAATCCCAGCGTGAAGAAGCTGGCGGCCACCACATAGCCGCCCATGCTGTGCACATCCGACATCCAGAAAGAAAAAATGTTGTACCACGACCAGTTCTGATCGCGAGTCGGTGCCAGGTCGTCGTTACAGAGTCGTGGGCTGTAACGGGCGTTGGCTTCAGAGGCCGTGCTGGCCACCGTTGATTGATTTGGCATGAAACCTGCTCCTCTACCCGAGAGTGGAATGAATAATCTGGTAAAGCGGTATTGCAGGATCCAGGCCAGATCTCTTTTCTTGTATACAATATTTATTTTTCACGTATACGATATGTGGCGTACAGCAAGCGACCGGAGCGGGTAATGACGAGTAAAACAGGACAGCGAGACGCCACCAGGCTGCAGGATAAAGATGAAGGGATTTACCAGGCGTTGATGAACGCCATTGTTGAGCATCAGCTGCCGCCGGGCAGTAAACTGCCGGAAGAGGCCCTTTCCGGGGTCTTTGGCGTGAGCCGCACCGGCATCCGCAAAGTGCTGCAACGCCTCGCGGCGGTGCAAATGGTCACTCTGACGCCCAAACGTGGTGCGCAGGTCTCCACACCCGGCGTTGAAGAGGCGCGGGATATCTTCTCAACCCGCAGTTTAATGGAGTGCGCTAATCTGCCAGCGGTCCTGGCCCATCTGCAGCCCCCGCATCTGGTGGCGCTGGAGCAGCTCATCGCGCAGGAGAATCAGGCGCACGCCGATCATGATGGCCCGGCAGCCATCCGGCTGTCAGCGGCCTTTCATATTCAGTTGCAGGCGATCTCCGGGAATCAGGTGCTCACCGGCATGGTGACCAGTCTGACGCAGCGATCATCGCTGGTGATCGCCGCCTATGGCGCACCCTGGCAGCGTGGCTGCCGCTGTGACGATCATGCGAATCTGCTTCAGTTACTGCGCGCGCGTGCGCTGCAGCCGCTGACGCAGGCGCTACAGCATCACTTCGAACACATCGTCTCCAGCCTGCACTTCGAGCGCAGCGGGGAAACGCTGCCCGACTTTTCCCGACTGTTTGCCGCAGGCTCTGGAGCTGCCTCATGAGCCTGATTCAGGTTATCAACCCCAACACCAGCCTGGCGATGACCGAAACTATCGGTCAGGCCGCGCGTGCGGTCGCCGCACCGGGCACCGAAATTCTGGCTGTTTCGCCGTCGCAGGGCGTGCCTTCCATTGAAGGGCACTTCGATGAGGCGATCGCCGCCATCGGCGTTCTGGAGCAGATTAAACTGGGCAGAGCGCAGGGCGTCAGCGGCCACGTCATTGCCTGCTTTGGCGATCCGGGTTTGCTGGCGGCACGCGAGCTGGCCAGCGGACCGGTGATCGGCATCGCGGAAGCGGCGATGCATACCGCCACGCTGCTGGCGACGCGTTTCTCTATTGTCACCACGCTGCCGCGCACCCTGGTGATTGCGCGTCATCTGCTGCAGCAGTATGGCTTTACCCATCACTGTGCCGCGCTGCATGCCATCGATCTGCCGGTACTGGCGCTGGAAGATGGCAGCGGCCTGGCGCAGGAAAAAGTGCGGCAGCGCTGCATTCAGGCTAAACGGCAAGATGGCAGCGGGGCGATTGTGCTGGGCTGTGGCGGAATGGCGACGCTGGCCGGGGAGCTGACCCGGGAGCTCGGCCTGCCGGTGATCGATGGCGTCAGCGCGGCGGTGAAGATGGTGGAGTCGCTGGTGGCGCTTGGTTTTGGCACCAGCAAACATGGTGATCTGGCCTGGCCTTTGCAGAAACCTCTCTCAGGTGCGTTTCAGCATCTAAACTAACGGAACTTTCCCGAATCAAAACAGGTGGAGTGATGACTGACGCTGCAGAGAAGAAAGAGTACAGCTTTAACAAAAACTATCCGCGCGATTTAATCGGTTATGGCGCTCATCCGCCGCACGCCGCCTGGCCCAACAACGCCCGTGTGGCGGTGCAGTTTGTTCTTAACTACGAAGAGGGCGCAGAAAACAGCGTGCTGCACGGCGACACCGGCTCAGAGCAGTTCCTCTCCGACATTATCGGGGCAGCGAGCTATCCCGATCGCCACATGTCGATGGAGTCGCTGTATGAGTACGGCTCACGCGCCGGTTTCTGGCGTATCCACAACGAATTCCAGAAACGCGGTCTGCCGTTAACGGTTTTCGGCGTGGCGATGGCGCTGGCGCGTCATCCGGAAGTTGTCGAGGCGATTAAACAGGCTGACTACGATGTGGTCAGTCACGGCTGGCGCTGGATCCACTATCAGGGCATGGATGCAAAAACCGAACGCCAGCATATGCAGCAGGCGGTCGATGTGCTGGTTGATCTGTTTGGTAAAGCGCCGACCGGCTGGTACACCGGCCGCGACAGCCCGAATACCCGTCGGCTGGTGGTGGAGCAGGGCGGTTTTAGCTATGACAGTGACTACTACGGCGACGATCTGCCTTTCTGGACCCAGGTCACCTGTCAGGATGGAACGGTTAAACCGCACCTGATTATCCCCTATACCCTGGAGTGCAATGACATGCGCTTTGCCTCGCCGCAGGGATTTAATACCGCGGAACAGTTCTTTACCTATCTGCGCGACAGCTTCGATGTACTGTATGAAGAGGGCGAAACCGCACCGAAGATGATGTCGATCGGTATGCATTGCCGCCTGCTGGGTCGTCCTGGCAAATTCCGCGCGCTGCAGAATTTTCTCGATCACATCCAGCAGCATGAGGATGTCTGGATCTGCACCCGTCAGCAGATCGCTGACCACTGGATCAACACGCACCCGGCACCTTAAGCCGGTTCCGGCGCTCGCCCCGCGTTGATCGGGCGAAGCGCCGGACGATGTCAGCTCATCAGGCTGACCTGCGCCGCCACGATGCACCAGCCGTGGGGCATACGTACCCAGGTCTGCTGCTGACGGCCAATTTTATCGCTGCCGGTGCGGGTAAATTCGGTGCTGCAAACCGCATAATCCTCGCCAAAGGTGGTGATCACGGTGTTTCGCAGCGTCCGGTTCAGCCCGGCGGAAGGACGCGCGGCGCGGAAGGCACGAATCTCATCAATGCCATACAGATTCTCACCAGCGCCGAGGCGCACGGTTCGCGGGTCGTGCCAGAACAACGCATCCAGTTCGGCCACGTCATTGCTGACCAGCGCCTGCTCGTAGCGGTAAAACTGCGCCGTCACCTCGGTGACTACCTGCGGTAAATTAATCTCTCTGTTCATCAGGCTCCAGCCATATTGATTTGCGGTATCGTAATGCCGCGTTGTTCCAGTGCCCAGGCGGCACGTAACACCGCCTCTTCATTAAATGGACGGGCGATAAGCTGTAATCCAATCGGCAGACCGCTTCGGGTCGCCAGCGGCACGGTACAGACCGGCAATCCCAGGAAGGAGATCGGCTGCGTCAGCATACCCATGCTCGCCTTAGCGGGCAGCGATTCCCCCTGAATCGACAGGGTCTGCTGACCGATGGTGATCGCGCTGCAGGGTGTCGCCGGCGCTATCAGCACATCAAACCGATCAAAAAGCGGCAACACCTGCTGCTGGAAATGGCGGCGGAAACGCTGCGCCTGCACGTACCAGGCACCTGGCATCATGGCACCGGCCAGCAGACGCTCGCGTGAATTAGGTTCAAACTGCTCAGGCGTCTGGCGCAGGGCGGGCAGATAGTGATTGCCGCCTTCTGCCGCGGTCATGATAAACGCCGCCGAGCGTGCCAGCTCAGCGTCCGGCATCAGCACCTCTTCCTGTGCATCAAGTGCTGCCGCGACCACCGCGACGGCAGCGCGGGCATCCTCATCGCACCAGCGGGCAAAAAAGCCACCCAGTACGCCGCAGCGCAAGGCTTCGCTGCCCTGTGACAGCCCCGGTAGCGTCGCGGCCAGCGGGCGATCGGCCTGAAACGCATCGGTGTGGTCTGCTCCCTGCAACAGATCATATACCAGCGCCAGGTCTTCAACCCGCCGCGCCAGAGGACCGATGTGATCGAGGCTGGCGACAAACGGATGGCTGCCGCTGCGTGACAACCGGCCAAAGGTCGGCTTAAGACCAAAAATACCGCACAGCGACGCGGGCACCCGAATCGAGCCGTTGGTGTCGGTGCCCAGTGAAAAGTGGACCAGACCGGCGGCCACGGCAGCCGCCGAACCGCCTGACGAGCCGCCAGCCACGCGGCTGAGATCGCGCGGATTGTGCGTCGCGCCGTAGTGGCTGTTTTCGGTGGTAAAACCATACGCGTAGGCATCCATGTTCAGCATGCCAGACAGCAGCGCACCAGAGCGACGCAGTTTATCGACGGCAAACGCATCTGCACGTGCCGCCGGCCGGTCGCTGAACAGGCTGGCACCGGCCAGGGTAGTGTGACCCGCCACATCAAACAGGTTTTTTACCGCATACGGGATGCCCGCCAGCGGTGGCAGGGTTTCGCCGCGCTGCCGCTGCGCATCAACATCCGCCGCTTCTTTTAACATGCGGGGCCCGGTCACTTCCGTCCAGGCATTCAGCGCCGGATTATGCTGCTCAACCGCCTGCAGCGTGCGCTTTGCCACTTCCAGCGCACTGATTTCACCCTGCTGAATCGCCCGCTGCAGGGTCTGAATCGAAACGTCACCTAATCTCATGCCTGGTATACTCCTGCCACTTCAAGCCGGTCATCCAGCGGAAACGCCATCAGCGGCGCGGCCATCTCCGCGATACGCGACAGCTGGATCAGCAGTTCAGCGCGGCGGGCGTCATCCAGTTCCAGTTGCAGTATCTGCTCCATATGGCCGATGTAGCTGGCCCAGTCGTGTTGATTCATGATTCGCTCCTGTTAAAAACCGGCGGCGCTGCCGTTACTGCGTGGATCGCTTGCGCCCTCAAACATGCCGTTGCTGTGGCGCACAATGGCGCCCGCATGGCCCACGGATTCGCTGAAGTCCGGCAGCAGCTCCACCTCATGTCCCCACAGACGCAGCATCAATACCGTTTCGTCGTCAAAACGGCCTTCCAGTTTCAGCGAGTCTGATGATTGCCCCCAGGTCCGGCCCAGCAGCCAGCGCGGCGCACTGACTGCCTGTTGTAACGGCAAGCCCTGAATCACATGGCGGGTAAAAATCGCCGCCTGAGTCTGTGGCTGACCATCCCCACCCATCGCGCCATACACCAGCGTCCGGCCATCTTTCAGCCGTGCGGCGGCGGGATTCAGGGTATGAAACGGCTGCTTACCGGGTGCCAGAGCCAGCAGATGGTCAGGATCGAGGCTGAAAGCGGCGCCGCGGTTCTGCCAGGTGATACCCGTGCCGGGCAGCACCACACCACTGCCAAATTCGTGATAAATGCTCTGAATAAAGGAGACGGCCAGGCCGCTGCTGTCCATCACGCCCATCCAGACCGTATCGCCCGGCCCGCGTCCGTTTCCCCATGCCGCCGCCTCTCCATCGGTGATCTGGCTGGCGAGCGTGGCAAGGTGATCGCTGTCCAGCAGCGCCTGCAAATCTTCCGTGACGTGACGCGGATCGGTGATGTGTTTGTCGCGCAGTGCAAACGCTTTTTTGGTGGCTTCCACGATACGGTGCACCGTCTGCGCATCGTCAGCCTCCGCCATCTCCAGCCGATCGGTGATGCCCAGGATCGCCAGCGACACCATGCCCTGCGTTGGCGGGGTGATATTCCAGATGTCACCTTCGCTGTGGGAGAGATGCAGCGGCGTCGTGCGGCGGGCGCGATGCTGCTGCAGATCGGCCAGCGTCACCGGCATGCCCAGCGTGGCCATCTCATCGGCCATATGGTGAGCCAGCGTGCCGCGATAAAAGCTGTCGAGCCCCTCTTCAGTAAGCTGGCTGAGGGTCTTTGCCAGGGCGGGCTGGGTAAAACGGCTGCCTGGCTGCGGCACGTTGCCGTCAGGCATAAAGGTGGCGCTGAAGCCGGGCTGATGCTGCAATTCACTGCGGAACGTCGCGGTGGCGGCGCTCTGTGAGGTGGTCACCGGAATACCGTCGGCGGCGTAGCGAATCGCATCGCGCAGCAGACGTGCCAGCGGCAGCGGCGGGGTGCCCATCTCAGCCGAGAGATTTAGTGCCTCCTGCCAGCCGCTGACCGTACCGGCCACGGTCAGCGCCGCTTTCGGCCCGCGATGCGGAATCTTAGGGTGATCGGCGTAGAAATCGTGATGAGCCAGCGAACCGGCTGCGCCGCTGGCGTCGATAGCGACAGGATCGCCGCCGGGCGGCAGAATCAGCCAGAAACCATCACCGCCCAGTCCATTCATATGCGGGTAGACCACGGCGATGGTCGCGGCAGCGGCTACCATCGCTTCAATGGCATTACCGCCATCACGCAGTACCGCGAGCGCGCTCTCACTCGCCAGATGGTGTGGCGTCACCGCCATCCCCTGCGGGGCCATATTGCTTTGAATCATCTTTTTCTCGTTATCCGGGTGACAGAACCGATAACAAAGCAAGAGCTGTTCCAGTTTTCACCCTGAGCTGACGATGCGCCGGTTAACCTGGCGCAAATTGTGCTAGCTTCTGCTGAAACAAAAGTTACAGGACGGGTTATGAAACAGCTTGATGAACGACTCAGGAGTCACTATTCCCAGCTCTCTCCGCAGGAGCAGCGCATTGCCGACTTCGTGTTTGACCACTTCGATGACCTGATCAGCTACAACAGTGCCGAGCTGGCGCGGCTCAGTGGCGTGTCGAAAGCCACGGTCAGCCGGCTGTTTAAGCGTCTGGGCTATGAAAAATACAAGGATATGCGTGATGAGTTACGCATCCTGCGCCAGAGCGGCATGCCGCTGACCGACAACCGGGATGCGGTGCAGGGCAATACACTGCTGGCGCGACACTACAAGCAGGAGATGGCTAACCTGACGCAGTGGGTGAACAGTCTGGATGCCCGGCACTTTAATGAGGTTATCCAGCAGCTGGCGCAGGCAAAACGCGTCTTTATCATCGGCATGCGCAACGCCTATCCGGTGGCACTGCATCTGCGACAGCAGCTGGTGCAGGCGCGTTCGCAGGTACATATCCTGCCTCAGCCGGGCCAGACGCTGGCTGAGGAGCTGGTGGATATTACGCCGGAGGATATGGTGGTCGTGATGGCCTTCCGTCGTCGTCCCCGCATCATTCGCCCGCTGATGCAGCAGTTGCAGGCGGCCGGTATCCCGCTGCTGGCGCTGTGTGAGCCGCAGGCGCAGACGGTGATTGCGCTGGCGCGCTGGCAGCTCTGTACGCCGCTGGACAGCGTTTCCGCCTTCGACAGTTATGGCTCCGCCATGAGTCTGGTTAACCTGATTACCAATGCACTGCTGCATGAAATGCTGGCACAGGGACGCCAGCGCATTCATCAGATCGCCGACCTTTACCAGCAGTTTGACGAGCTGGAGCACCGCTAACAGGCACCATTTTGGTGCTTTGCCCCATTTCAGAACAGACCTTCCCCCGGCGTAGTCGTCCCGATTACGCCAGATTTCAGCTGAATGCTTTGCCGTTTAACCCTTTTTCTGTGACCGTCCGGGTTGGCACATTAGTTGCAGATTGCATCTCAAAGAATCTTTTGTTTCACGTTAATCTCACCGGGGTGCATAATGAAAAAAGTTTTGATGGCGGTTGCGACAGCGGCATTACTGATGGCACAAGCGGGAAGCGCGCTGGCCGATCAACTGCAGGACATCCAGAAACGCGGCGTCATTCGCATCGCCGTGCCGCAGGATTTCCCGCCGTTTGGCTCGGTTGGCACCGATCTGCAGCCGCAGGGGTATGACATCGACACGGCCAGATACCTGGCAAAGCAGATGAAACTTAAGTTGCAGCTGGTGCCGGTCAGCAGTGCCAACCGCGTGCCTTATCTGCAAACCGATAAGGTCGACCTGGTCATCTCCAGCATGGGTAAAAATGCCGAGCGGGAAAAAGTGATCGACTTCACCCGCGCCTATGCGCCGTTCTTCCTGGGCGTATTCGGGCCTAAAGGCGATGAAATCAAAGCGGCGTCTGCCCTGAGCGGCAAATCGATTGGCGTAACACGTGGTGCAGTAGAGGACATGGTGCTCAGTGACGTTGCGCCGAAAGATGCACAGGTGAAACGCTACGAAGATAACAACACTACCTTGTCTGCGTATCTCTCCGGTCAGGTGCAGTATGTGGCGACCGGCAACCTGGTGGTCGCCGCCATTGCCCGTCAGAATCCGGCTAAAGCGCCGGTGGCGCAGTTTATGCTGAAAGATTCTCCCTGCTATATCGGCCTGAAGAAAGATCAGCCGGCACTGAAAGCGAAAGTGAATGCGCTGATTGAGCAGGGCATCAAAGATGGCACCCTGAATAAACTGTCAGAAGAGTGGCTGAAAGCGCCGCTGCCCGCCAACCTCGGCGCCTGAGGAAAGATTCATGACCGGGCAACTTAACTTTCCCGCCCTGTGGCCCTACTGGCCGGAGCTGCTCTCCGGTCTTTGGGTCACCATTCAGCTGACGGTGCTGGCGACTACCGGTGGTGTGGCGTTCGGCATTGCGGGCGCGGCGCTGCGCAGTGGCAGACCCAGCTGGATGAGCCGCCTGTGGGGCATCTATGTCGAGCTGATCCGCAACACGCCGTTTGTGGTGCAACTGTTCTTTATCGTTTTCGGTCTGCCTGCGCTGGGGCTGAAACTCACTGCTGGCGAGGCGGCGCTGCTGGCGATGCTGATTAACCTCGGGGCGTATAGCACCGAGATTATTCGTGCCGGAATACAGGTGACACCCAAAGGGCAGTGGGAAGCGGGACGGGTGCTGGGATTAACCCGCAGCCAGACGTTTCTGCGGGTGGTCTTGCCGCCCGCGCTGCAGCGCATTTATCCGGCGCTGGTGAGTCAGTGCATCATCGTGATGCTGGGTTCATCGGTGGTGTCTCAGGTCTCCTACGAGGAGCTGACCTTCGCCGCCAACCTGATCCAGTCGCGCACCTTCTTAAGTTTTGAGGTCTATCTGGTGACCACGCTGATCTACCTGGCGTTGTCGATTGCAATGCGCCATCTGCTGCTGGCGATTGGCCGTAAATGGTTTGGAGTGCAGCCATCATGATGACGACCTTTACCGACTGGGACATCCTGCGCAACCTGCTGCTGGCGGCACGCTGGACCCTGTTGCTGTCGCTGGTGGCCTTTGTCGGCGGCACGCTGGTGACGCTGCCGCTGCTGTTTATGCGCCTGCTGCAACGCAAATGGTTAACGCGGCTGGTACGCGGTTACACCGCGCTGTTTCAGGGCACGCCGCTGCTAATGCAGCTGTTCCTGGCGTTTTTCGGCGTCGGCCTGTTCGGCATTGATGTTGCACCCTGGACGGCGGCCTCGCTGGCGCTGACCTTCTACACCAGCGCCTTTCTGGTCGATATCTGGTACGGCAGCATCCGCGCCCTGCCAAAAGGCCAGTGGGAAGCGTCGCGCTGTCTCGGCCTGACCTTTGGTCAGACGCTGTGGCGGGTCATTGCGCCGCAGGCGATCCGCATCGGTATCGCCCCGACGGTGGGGTTTGCTGTCCAGGTGATCAAGGGCACCGCGCTGGCGTCAATTATCGGTTTTATCGAGCTGACCAAAGCGGGCACCATTCTGAACAACGTGACCTATCAGCCGTTTAAAGTCTTTGGGCTGGTGGCGCTGGGCTACTTCCTGATGTGTTATCCGCTGTCTCGCTACAGCCAGTATCTGGAGAAAAAATTCAATGCCGCTCATCACCATTAATCAGGTGCAAAAATATTACGGCGACAACCATGTGTTGAAAGGCGTGGATCTGGATATCGACATGGGCGAGGTGATCTCAATCATCGGTCGCAGCGGATCGGGCAAAAGCACGCTGCTGCGCTGCATGAACGGGCTGGAAGGCTATCAGGAGGGCAGCATCAAGCTCGGCGGTATGACGATTACCGATCGCGACTCGCAGGCGCGTGAAATCAGCCGCTCGGTCGGGATGGTGTTTCAGAGCTTCAATCTGTTCCCGCACATGACGGCACTGGAGAACGTGATGCTGGCGCCGCGCCGGGTGCTGAAAAAAAGCGAGGCCGAGTGCCGGGCGCTGGCGGCGCAGATGCTGGAGAAAGTCGGGCTGGGCGAGCGTCTCAACTACTATCCTGCCAGCCTCTCCGGCGGTCAGCAGCAGCGCGTGGCGATCGCCCGTGCACTGGCGATGACGCCGAAAGTTTTACTCTGTGATGAGATCACCTCCGCGCTCGATCCCGAGCTGGTGGGCGAAGTGCTCAAAGTTCTGGAGCAGCTGGCGTCAGAAGGGATGACGCTGATCCTCGTCACGCATGAAATGAGCTTCGCCCGCGACGTGGGCGATCGTGTGGTCTTTATGCATCAGGGGCGCGTCTGGGAGCAGGGCGACAGTAAGACGCTGTTCGCTCAGCCGCAGTCACCGGAGCTGAAGCAGTTTATCTCTTCGGTTCGCCTCTGATTCTGAAAAAGGAAATTACGATGGATATCAATCAATACCCGCAACTTAACCCGCCACAGCGTCTGCTAATGGGGCCAGGACCGATCAATGCCGATCCACGTGTGCTGCGCGCCATGTCGAGTCAGCTGCTGGGGCAGTACGATCCCGCGATGACCCACTACATGAATGAAGTGATGGCGCTCTATCGCGGCGTGTTTCGCACAGAGAACCGCTGGACACTGCTGATTGACGGCACCTCCCGCGCCGGTATCGAATCGATTCTGCTGTCATCGATCCGGCCTGGCGACAAAGTGCTGGTACCGGTGTTTGGCCGCTTTGGTCATCTGCTGTGCGAAATTGCCCGCCGCTGTCGTGCGGAAGTGCACACCATTGAAGTGCCGTGGGGCGAAGTCTTTACTCCCGACCAGATCGAAGATGCGATCAAAAAAGTGCGGCCGCGCCTGCTGCTGACCGTGCAGGGCGACACCTCAACCACCATGCTGCAGCCGCTTGAGCAGCTGGGTGCGATCTGCAAACAGTATGGCGTACTGTTCTACACCGATGCCACCGCGTCGCTGGCGGGTAACGCGCTGGAAACGGACGCCTGGGGACTTGATGCCGTATCCGCGGGGATGCAGAAATGCCTGGGCGGTCCATCGGGTACCTCGCCGATCACGCTGAGCGCAGAGATGGAGGCGGTGATCCGCAAACGCAAATGCGTAGAGCAGGGGATCCGCACCGAGGCGCATCAGGATGGCGAAGAGGAGGTGATCTACTCCAACTATTTTGATCTCGGCATGATCATGGATTACTGGGGGCCGGAGCGGCTCAACCACCATACCGAAGCGACCAGTGCGCTGTTTGGCGCGCGCGAGTGCGCCCGGCTGATCCTGCAGGAGGGGCTGGACAACGGCATCGCCCGCCACAAGCTGCACGGTGAAGCATTGCTGAAAGGCATTCAGGGGATGGGGCTGGAGACCTTCGGCGACCTGAAACACAAAATGAACAACGTGCTGGGCGTGATGATCCCGTCTGGCGTAAACGGCGATCAGGTGCGCAAGCTGATGCTGGAAGATTTCGGCATTGAGATTGGCACCTCGTTTGGCCCGCTGCATGGCAAGGTGTGGCGCATCGGCACCATGGGCTACAACGCGCGTAAAGATTGCGTGATGCAGACTCTCTCCGCGCTGGAAACGGTGCTGACCTATGTCGGCTATCGCACGCCGCAGGGTGCCGCGGCGCAGGCCGCCTGGGATCACTACGGGAGCCACGCATGATGATGAGCGCCAGCGAAGCCCAGGCCGCTGCACAGCGCGTTATGGCGCGCTGCGATGCGCTGGCGGCGATCAGCGAAACGGCCGAGGGGCTGACCCGCGTCTACCTCTCACCCGAACATCTGCGCGCCAACGCCTGTGTCGGTGAATGGATGCAGGCGGCGGGGATGCAGGTGTGGCAGGATGAAGTCGGCAATATCTGTGGGCGCTACGAGGCGGCAGAAGCGGGTGCACCCGCGTTACTGCTTGGCTCGCATCTCGACACGGTGCGCAACGCCGGTCGCTACGACGGCATGCTGGGCGTGCTCAGCGCCATTGAAACCGTACAGTGGCTTAACGAACATCAGCGCCGCTTACCGCTGGCGATTGAAGTCATTGGCTTTGGTGACGAAGAGGGCACACGTTTTGGCATTACGCTGCTCGGCAGTCGTGGCATTACCGGCAGCTGGCCGCAAAGCTGGGTGACGCATCCTGACGGCAACGGCATCACCGTGGCGCAGGCGATGGCGGATGTCGGTCTCGACAGCGACAGGATCGCATCTGCGGCGCGGCGGGTTGAGGATATCGTCGGTTATCTTGAGCTGCACATCGAGCAGGGCCCCTGCCTGGAGCAGGAGGATCTGGCGCTCGGTGTGGTCACGGCCATCAACGGTGCGCGCCGCCTCAACTGCCGTTTCACCGGTGAAGCGGGCCATGCGGGCACGGTGCCGATGACCCACCGCAAAGATGCGCTGGCTGCCGCTGCCGAGTGGATGATGTTTATTGAGCAGACCACCCGTGAGCAGGATCCGCAACTGGTGGCTACCGTCGGTACGATTAACTGCGCGCCGGGAGCGGTCAATGTAATCCCTGGCGAGGTATCGCTGTCGCTGGACGTGCGCGGTCCGCTGGATAACCCGCTGGAGACACTGCTCTCCAGCCTGTTAACCCAGGCGGAGGCGATTGCGCTGCGGCGTGGACTCCGCTTTGAGTCGAACGAATATTATCGCATCGGTGCCACCGCCTGTGACTCCGCGCTGCAACAGGCGCTGAGTCATGCGGTGGAAACGGTGCAGGGTCGCAGTCTGTCACTGCCGAGCGGTGCGGGGCACGACGCCATCGCTATCGCTGAACGCTGGCCGGTCGGCATGCTATTTGTGCGTAACCATCGTGGTATCAGCCACCATCCGGCGGAGTCCGTGGCGGTGGCTGATGTGGCGCCCGCGCTGCAGGCTTATTTACAGGCGGTCTCGCTGATTGCTGAACGGAGCTGAACATGGAATTAGCCGCATTTAATCAGCTGTCGGCTGATGAGGCGCAGGCGGCCATCCGGCATTGTGTTGCCATTCCGCACTGGCAGCAGTCGCTGGTGGCGGCGCGGCCTTTTGACACCCTGGATGCGCTACGGGCAACCGCCGATGCGCTGGCCCGCCAGTGGCAGCAGCCTGAGCTGGAGGCCGCACTGTCGGCGCATCCCCGCATTGGCGAACGCGCGAACGGCGCGGATAAAGAAGCGGCACTTTCACGCGGAGAGCAGTCTGCGATGCAGCAGGCCGACAGCGCTTTGCAGCAGGCAATGCAGCAGGGGAATCAGGCGTATGAAGCCCGTTTTGGCCGGGTGTTTCTGATTCGCGCTAAAGGGCGCAGCGGCGAGCAGATGCTGGCAGAGTTGCAGCGTCGGTTGCAGAATAGCGATCCTGCCGAGCAGCAGGAGGTGCTGGATCAGCTGCGTGAGATTACCCTGTTACGCCTGAAGGAGACGATTCAATGAGTACTGTTACCACCCATATTCTGGACACGGCGCTGGGCAAACCGGCCAGCGGTGTAGCGATTTCACTTGAGCAGAACAGCCCGGAAGGGTGGTTTCCGATTTCACAGGGTGAAACCGACAGCGACGGGCGTCTGAAAGATCTGACGCCCGAGCCGCTGACGCCGGGCCACTACCGTTTAACGGCAGAAATCGGCGACTATTTTGCTGCCGCCGGTCGGGATGCACTCTACGTCAGCGCGCAGATCGATTTTATGATTGCCGAAGCGGGCAGCCATTTTCACCTGCCGTTTCTGATTTCGCCCTGGTCCTGGTCAACCTATCGCGGCAGTTAATGGGCGGTCTGACTTCCCGCCCGCCATTCACAGCGAAAAGCGATCCGCATCCTGCCAGGCCGGGAAGCGCTCGCGATAAGCATTCAGTGCGTCCAGCGACAGCTCTGCGTCCAGCCTGGCGCGCTGGTGCGGCTCAGCCCCACTGAGGATCTCACCCTGCGGTGAAATAATCTGGCTGTCGCCGCTGTATTCATGCTGATTGCCGTCGCTGCCGACGCGGTTACAGCCTGCCACATAAGCCTGATTTTCAATTGCCCGCGCCAGCAGCAGTGCCTGCCAGTGCAGTGCACGCGGTGCAGGCCAGTTGGCGACATAGAGCGCCAGATCGTAATCGTTGCGGTTGCGCGAGAAGACCGGGAAACGCAGGTCGTAACAGATTTGCGGCAGGATGCGCCAGCCGCGCCACTCAAACACCTGACGCTGTTCGCCAGGCAGATAGTGGTGATGCTCGTCCGCCATGCGGAACAGATGGCGCTTGTCATACTGATGCAGCGTGCCGTCCGGCTCCACCAGCAGGAAGCGGTTTACCGCGCCGTGTTCGGTCTGAATCGCCGCACTGCCGCCGACCAGGGCATCGTTGCGACGGGCATGCTGATGCAGCCACTCCACCACCTGCGCCTGTGGCAGCGAGCTTTTCGCCGCTTCCATTGCAAAGCCGGTGGTAAACATCTCTGGCAGTAAAATCAGATCGCGCCCAGTGAGTCCATCCAGTTGCTCGTCAAAATGGCGCAGGTTGGCCTCGCCATCCATCCAGCTCAGCGTCTCCTGCAGTAACGTGATTTTCAAAGCTGACATAAGCGCTCCGCGGCGGCATCTAATGTCGCCGGCTGTTTGGCAAAACAGAGGCGGATCAGTTTATGAGGAAAGGGATCGGCGCAGAACACCGACAGAGGAATCGCGGCAACGCCCACTTCGCGGGTCAGCCACTGGCAGAAACTGACATCATCCAGATCGGAGATGGCGCTGTAATCGACCAGCAAAAAGTAGGTGCCTTCGCAGGGGAGTACCTTAAAGCGGCTGCTGTTTAGTGCCGTTGCCAGCCGATCGCGGCGGTCGCGATAAAACGCTGGCAGCTCAAGATAGTGCTCCGGATGCTCACGCAGCATATCGGCAATCGCCAGCTGCGCCGGCGTATTCACAGAGAAGGTCAGATACTGATGCACCTTGCGCAGTTCAGCGCTGATCGCGGCAGGGGCAATGCAGTAGCCCACTTTCCAGCCGGTCATATGGAAGGTCTTTCCAAACGACGACACCGCGATAGCACGCTGGCGCAGTTCGGGATGTGCCAGCACGCTGGCGTGGCCTGCTTCATCGAAGCAGATGTGCTCATAGACTTCGTCGCTCAGCACATAGACCGGCCGCGCAGCAATCGCCTGCCATAGCGCGGTGAAATCCTGCTGCTGCCAGACGGTGGCGGAAGGATTGTGCGGCGTATTCAGGATCACCAGCCGGGTTTTATCACTCAGCAGGGCAGCAAACGCCTGCCAGTCCACCCGGAAAGCGGGCGGCTGTAGCGTAATACGTTTCATCACGCCGCCCGACAACTCTACCGCAGGCGCATAGCTGTCGTAGCTGGGATCAAAGCAGATCACTTCATCGCCTGGCCGCACCAGCGCGGTAATCGCCGCATAGAGCGCTTCGGTTGCGCCCGCCGTCACCGTAATCTCCGTTTCGACATCAGGCCGATAGTCATAAAGCCGCGCGGTTTTCTCTGCTATCGCCTCACGTAACGGCAGCGCACCGGTCATCGGCGCATATTGGTTCGCGCCCTGGCTGACGTGATACGCCAGCCGCTGCTGCAGATAGTCCGGGCCGCTAAAATCAGGAAAGCCCTGAGAGAGATTGATAGCGTTATGCTGCTGCGCCAGCGCACTCATCTGGCTGAAAATGGTGGTGCCGAGCAAAGGGAGTTTACTCTCGGGGATCAGGTTGTGCTGCGTCATGATGTCAGGCCTTAAGCGCGAAGATTGATGCGGTGTCACCCGGTGTTTGTGCCACTATAAACAGGATGGTAGTATTTGGCAATCAAGACGCTTAGATGGCTAAATGCGTCATACTCCCGGCGATAAGCGCTTGCCGCCTTGCTGAGATGCGGATCATCTGGCAGGACCCGGAGAGTATGGTTCAGCAGTCGGGCACGTTTGCTAACTGTTTAAGATTTTCAACCTGTTGTAATTTTATAGCCATTATCGTTATCTGGGCTGAGCCACCCGAGATCACATTTCACCGCAAGGAACTTTTATGTCGCAGAGTCTTCCATTAGATCAGCTGGTCGCCGCCTGTCACTGGATTGGCGCGAAAGGCTGGGCACCGGCCACCGGCGGGAATATGTCGGTGCGCCGCGATGAACATGTCTGCCTGCTGAGTGAATCGGGCAAAGATAAAGGCACGCTGACGCGGGATGACTTTATCGAGGTCGATATTGCTACCAGCCAGTCGCTCTCTGGCCGTAAGCCGTCGGCAGAAACCGGTCTGCACACGATGATCTATCGACTCTTTCCCGAGGCGGGCGCGGTGCTGCATACCCACACCGTGAATGCGACGGTGCTGTCGCGGGTGGAGCAGGGCGCGGCGCTGCTGCTGCACGGATATGAGATGCAAAAATCATTGAGCGGCCAGCACACCCATCTGGATACGCTCGCCATTCCTGTGTTCGACAACAGCCAGGACATTGCGGCGCTGGCGTCAGAAATTGAAGATTACGCCGCCCGCTTTCCGCTGCGTTACGGCTTTCTGCTGCGCGGTCACGGCTTAACCTGCTGGGGCCGGGATGTCAGCGAAGCACGCCGTCATCTGGAAGGTCTGGAATTTTTATTTGAATGTGAACGTCAACGTCGCCTGCTGGAGAGAGCATGATTCGCGCCATTGTTACGGATATCGAAGGCACCACCAGCGATATCCGTTTTGTACATAACATCCTGTTTCCCTACGCCCGCCAGCATCTGGCGAGTTTTTTGCGTGAAAATGCGCATCAGCCCGAGGTCGCCGCAGCGCTGCAGTCGGTACGTGAGGAGGCTGGTCAGCCGCAGGCCGACCTGGATGCGGTGACAGAGATTCTGCTGGGGTTTATGGACCAGGATCGCAAATCAACGGGCCTGAAAGCGCTGCAGGGCATGATCTGGCGCGATGGCTATGTTAACGGCAGTTTTACCGGCCATCTCTATCCTGACGTCGTGCCTGCGCTCAGCCGCTGGAAGGCGCAGGGCATTGAACTTTATGTATATTCCTCCGGCTCGGTTGCGGCGCAGAAATTGTTATTTGGCTACAGCGACGAAGGTGATATTACTGACCTCTTCAGCGGCTATTTTGATACGCACGTGGGTGCCAAACGCGAAGTCGCAGCCTATCGCACTATCGCCGCTGAAATTGGTCAGCCAGCGGAGCAGCTGCTGTTTCTCTCCGATATTCATCAGGAGCTGGATGCCGCCGCTGAGGCGGGCTGGCAGACGCTGCAACTACTGCGTGGCGATGAGGACGGCGAGAGCCGCCATCGTCAGGTGACGGATTTTTCCCAGATTAACCCGGAGTCGATTTAGGATGAGCGCACTGACTATTTTTACCGACCGCGAAGCCAGCCAGCCGGTGTGGCACAGCACCGACGCGGAAGAAATTCGTGAACGCCTGAGCACCAAAGGCGTCCGCTTTGAGCGCTGGGAAGCCGATCGCGATCTGGGTGAAAATCCGGATCCCGAAACGGTGATCAACGCCTATCAGCATGCAATCGATCGGCTGGTGGCGGAAAAGGGCTATCAGAGCTGGGACGTGATCAGCATGCGCGCCGATAATCCGCAGAAAACCGTGCTGCGCGAGAAGTTCCTCTCTGAACATACACACGGCGAAGATGAGGTGCGTTTCTTTGTTGAGGGGGCCGGACTTTTCTGTCTGCACCTGGATGGCGAGATCCTGCAGATCCTCTGCGAAAAAAACGATCTGATCTCGGTACCAGCGGGAACACCACACTGGTTTGATATGGGATCGTCACCGCACTTCACGGCTATCCGTATTTTCGATAATCAGGAAGGCTGGGTAGCGAACTTTACCGGCGATAAGATTGCGGATGCCTATCCGCGTCTGGCGTAAACCGCCCGTCGTTTTTGCAAGGCGTTTGCCGCGCACGGTAAACGCCTTGCAGACCGTTATTGTGGCTGGAAAATGCCACCCTGAACCTGGTCAGGCGTGACTACCCCGGTGTCCAGTACCCAGCCGCTGATCAGGGTGGCGGGCGTAACATCAAACGCCGGGTTATAGACCTTCGCCGCTTCCGGCGCCCACTGCACGCTGCCAAAACTGCCGGCAACGCCCGTCACTTCACTGGCGGCGCGCTGCTCAATAGGAATCGCTGCGCCGTCCGGACAGCTGCGATCCAGCGTGGTATGCGGGGCCGCCACGTAAAACGGAATCTGATGATAATGGGCCAGCACCGCCAGGCTGTAGGTGCCGATTTTATTCGCCACATCGCCGTTGGCGGCAATGCGGTCAGCGCCTACCCATACGGCATCGACCTCTCCACGGGCCATCAGGCTGGCGGCCATGGAATCGGTAATCAGGGTGTAAGGAATCGCCAGCTCACCCAGCTCCCAGGCGGTTAACCGGCCGCCCTGTAACAGCGGACGGGTTTCATCAACCCAGACATTCTTAATCAGCCCCTGCTGATGGGCGCGGGCAATCACGCCAAGGGCGGTGCCCACACCGGCGGTGGCCAGTCCGCCGGTATTACAGTGGGTCAGCAGCTGGCTACCGGGTTTCACCCGCGTACAACCCGCGTCAGCAATGGCGTCACACAGCTGCTTATCTTCCTGCACCAGTCGCCAGGCTTCTTCTGCCAGCGCGGGGGCAAAGTCCGGCTGCGCCAGCGCCAGTTTCATCCGGTCCAGATTGTTCATCAGATTGACCGCGGTAGGGCGGGCGGCGCGCAGGGTCTCCAGTGCCTGCGCCAGTTCAGCGCGCGTCTGCCCCTGTTCTGCCAGCAACGCCAGCAGCAGCGAGGCGGAAAGGCCGATCAGCGGCGCACCGCGCACCCGCAGCGCATGAATATGTTCAATCAGCTGGGGCACGCTGTGCGCGGACAGCCAGTTCTTTTGCTGCGGCAGTGCCTGCTGATCCAGAATCCAGAGCTGATTGTCACGAACCTGTAAGCTGGTGGTTTGAAGTGTCTGCATTGTGGGTGAAATCCATGTTGCGTTAATGATACCTATTGTGCCAACATGCTGAACGGATGTATAGACGTCTGAACGGCTTATTACACCCAGGTTATCCCCCTTCGATTGATGAGGAACAGGCAATGTCGCAATACCGTACCTTTACTGCTGCTGATGCTGTGGAATATGCCCGACAATTTGGCGGCGTGGACAATCCTGCCGCGCTGAGCAGCGCAGAAGAGATTGGTGATGGCAACCTCAACCTGGTGTTTAAAATTTATGACGATCAGGGCAACAGCCGGGTGGTGGTCAAGCAGGCGCTGCCCTATGTGCGCTGTGTGGGTGAGTCGTGGCCGCTGACGCTGGATCGGGCGCGGCTGGAAGCGCAGACCCTGGTCGAACACTACAAATATTGTCCTCAGCACACGGTGAAGATCACCCATTACGATGCGGAGCTGGCGGTGATGGTAATGGAAGATCTCTCCAGTCATCGCATCTGGCGCGGCGAGCTGGTGAAGGGCGCTTACTACCCGGAAGCGGCTCAGCAGTTAGGCGACTATCTGGCACAAACCCTGTTTCATACCTCCGATTTCATCCTGCATCCGCACCAGAAAAAAGCGGAAGTGGCGCGTTTTATTAATCCGGAAATGTGTGAAATCACCGAAGATCTTTTCTTTAACGATCCCTATACCGACCATGAGCGCAATAGCTATCCCGAAGCGCTTGAACCGCTGGTCGCCAGCCTGCGTAATGACGATGCACTGCGCATTGCGGTGGGCGGTCTCAAGCATCGTTTCTTTGCCCACGCTGAAGCGCTGCTGCATGGTGATATTCACAGCGGATCGATTTTCGTTGCTGATGGCAGCCTGAAAGCGATTGATGCGGAATTTGGTTATTTTGGCCCTATCGGTTTTGATGTCGGCACCGCCATTGGTAACCTGCTGATTAACTACTGCGGCCTGCCGGGTCTGCTGCCACCGCGTGAGGCCGTCGATGCACGCGAGCAGCGCCTCAGCGATGTGCACACCCTCTGGACCACCTTTGCCTCGGGCTTTCTGGCACTGGCGGCTGAGAAAACCCGTGATGAGGCGCTGGCTTATCCAGGCTATGCGGAGGCGTTTCTGCGTAAAGTATGGGCTGATACCATTGGTTACTGCGGCACCGAACTAATTCGCCGCACTGTGGGGATGTCACACGTGGCGGATATGAAGCTGATTGCCGATCCGGCGATGCGTACCGACTGCATCCGTAATGCAATTAATCTGGGACGCACGCTGATTCTGGCGGCCGATCATGTAGAAGATGTGGATGCGCTGATTGCCCGCATCCGTCAGGCGGGATAAAAAAAGCCGACGTGATGTCGGCTTTCAGGTAAATCAAAGGCTGGCTGTAAGAGTGTGCCCGCGCCGGAAACAGGGGCAGATCGGAAAGTCGCTAAAGCCATCCCTGGCTCGCTCGGCCCGCGTTGTCCTGACGCGGGACGCTTTCCTCTTCTGACCCTGTTCCTGCGCCGGTGATGCAGGCTAACGCTAACCCTATGCTGCCTCACTCGCCCGCGACGCAGCCTGAGGGGCTTTCTCTGGCACCGGCACTGCCAGCGCATCCGCCTCAAACTCATCGACGTTAATCGAACGCAGGCGGCTGGCCTCAGCACGCTGCAACACTTCAGCCTCTTTAGCATCAATCCAGCCCTGCTCCAGCGCGCGCTTCGCCAGCGCATCCAGCCGGGTAAAGGAGAGGTGCTGCTTCGTCTGTTTGCACAGTCTGTCATGGATCACTTCTGCCGCCATCACATCCTGCAACGCCTGTTCCAGCTGACCGGCAGGGTTGTGCTCGCTGGGCGTCAGGTACATGCCACGGCCCAGACGGCTGCGGGTAGCTGACGGCTGTTGCAGCAGTTTTGCCAGCTGATGGTCCAGACGGTCAGACGGAGCAGGGCAGTGATGACCGCCTGCAAAAATAGTCATCCGCAATGCGCCCGCGACCAGACGGTTCGGGAAGTTACGCAGCAGATCGTCCATCGCGACTTCCGCCTGATGTAACGCATCCTGCACGCCCCAGTGCACCAGCGGCAGATCGGCTTCGTTGCGGCCTTCATCGTCATAGCGTTTCAGCGTCGCCGAAGCGAGATAGAGCTGGCTCAGCACATCGCCCAGACGCGCCGAGATACGCTCACGACGTTTCAGGCTGCCGCCCAGCACCGCCATCGACACATCAGAGAGCAACGCCAGGTTGGCACTGATGCGGTTCAGATGCTGATAGTAACGACGGGTGCCATCGCGGGTCGGGGTGGCGCTGGTGCGTCCGGCGGTTAAGCCCAGCCACAGGCTGCGCATGGTGCTGCTGCCGACATGACCGATGTGGCTGAACAGCGCCTGATCAAACGCGTTAACATCGTTGCTGGCTGCCGCCGCCATCTCCTGCAGTACGTAAGGATGGCAGCGAATCGCACCCTGTCCGAAGATAATCATGCTGCGGGTCAGAATATTAGCGCCTTCTACCGTGATGGCGATAGGCGCACCCTGATAGGCGCGGGCCAGGAAGTTGCTGTTACCCAGCATAATGCCTTTACCGCCGGCAATATCCATGGCGTCGATAATGGCGCGCTGACCGCGATGGGTGCAGTGATATTTCACAATCGCCGACAGCACTGCCGGTTTTTCACCCTGCATAATACCGGCCGTAATCAGCGTGGCCGCCGCATCCATCACGTAGGCGTTACCGGCAATGCGCGCCAGCGGCTCTTCAATTCCTTCCATCTTACCGATTGAGACGCGGAACTGACGACGGATATGGGCATAGGCGCCTGTCGCCAGCGCCACACTTTTCAGGCTGCCGGTTGAGTTCGATGGCAGCGTAATGCCGCGACCCACAGACAGACACTCCACCAGCATCCGCCAGCCCTGACCGGCCATTTGTGGGCCGCCGATAATATAGTCAATCGGCACAAAGATATTATTGCCGCGTGTCGGCCCGTTCTGGAACGGCACGTTAAGCGGGAAGTGGCGATGACCAATCTCCACGCCGGGCGTATTGGTCGGGATCAGCGCACAGGTAATGCCAGGATTTTCGTTATCGCTGAGCAGATGATCCGGGTCGGAGAGTTTAAATGCCAGCCCCAGCACGGTGGCGATCGGCGCCAGCGTAATATAGCGCTTGTTCCAGGTCAGCCGCATGCCCAGCACCTGCTGACCCTGCCACTCGCCCATGCAGACCACGCCGGTATCGGGGATTGCTCCGGCATCTGAGCCCGCTTCCGGACTGGTCAGCGCAAAGCAGGGGATCTCATCGCCGCGTGCCAGCCGGGGTAAATAGTGATTTTTCTGCTCTTCAGTGCCGTAGTGTTGCAGCAGTTCGCCCGGACCTAATGAGTTAGGCACGCCCACGGTAATCGCCAGAATCCCTGAGACACCCGACAGTTTTTGCAGCACGCAGGCCTGCGCATAGGCTGAGAAATCGAGTCCGCCATACTCTTTTTTGATAATCATCGCGAAGAAACGATGCTCTTTCAGATAAGCCCAGAGTTCCGGCGGCATATCGGCCAGCTCATGGGTGATCTGGAAATCGTTGGCCATGCGGCATGCTTCTTCAACCGGACCATTGAGAAAAGCCTGCTCATCGGCGGTCAGGCGCGGCTGCGGATAGTTGTGCAGCTTCTGCCAGTCTGGTTTGCCCTGAAACAGATCGCCTTCCCACCAGGTGGTGCCCGCATCGATCGCTTCTTTTTCGGTGCGTGACATCGGCGGCATCACCTGCTGGAAGCGCTGAAACATCGGCTTTGAAAACAGGCTGCGGCGCAATGACGGCAGGTTGAACGGCAGCAGGATGATCGCCAGCGGCAACAGTAACCATGGCGTCCAGAGGTGAGCAAAAGCCATCGCAGCAGTCCACAGCAGCAGAATCGCGCTGCTGAGCCGCAACGACAGGCGGTGATAGAACAGGGCGCCAATCAGCGCCACTGTGGCAAGTATCGAGACAACCATCATAATGAACCGCTCCAAGTAGTAAGAGGTCTGACCTGTTATGTAGAGAGGTTTAGAGCAGTTGGGTTGATTTATCAATTTGTTTACATCGCAATTACAACCTGCCTCACAAAAACCGATTTCTGTCCATTTTTGCATCACCCGCTGTAGCGATTATCGCCGCCACTGCCTGGCCAGCCATGGCATGACGCTTTGCGCTGACCGGCCATTCCGTTAAACTTGCTGCGATTAACCTCTCCTAAAAAAGGACATCCCTATGTACCAGGACATTATCCGCTCTGAGCTTAATGAAGCTGCTGATACGCTGAATAAATTCCTCAGCGACGAGGCCAATATCCATGCGATCCAGCGTGCTGCGGTACTGCTGGCTGACAGCTTTAAGGCGGGCGGCAAGGTGCTTTCCTGCGGTAACGGCGGTTCACATTGCGATGCGATGCATTTCGCTGAAGAGCTGACCGGTCGCTACCGCGAAAATCGTCCTGGCTATCCGGCGATTGCCATCTCTGATGTCAGCCATCTCTCCTGCGTCAGTAATGATTTTGGTTATGACTATGTCTTTTCACGCTATGTGGAAGCAGTAGGGCGTCCGGGCGATGTGCTGCTGGGCCTCTCAACTTCCGGTAACTCTGCCAATATCATTAAAGCGATTGAAGCTGCCCGTGCGCAGGGGATGAAAGTGATCACCCTGACCGGTAAAGATGGCGGTAAGATGGCAGGCAGTGCCGACATTGAAATCCGGGTGCCACACTTTGGTTATGCCGATCGCATCCAGGAGATCCACATTAAAGTGATCCACATCCTGATGCTGCTGATCGAAAAAGAGATGGTGAAGTAACTGCGCTGGCCTCCCGCCTGACGGGAGGCCGCTTACTCTAAGGCGGTGGCTATGTGCGAATTGCTCGGGATGAGCGCCAATGTTCCCACGGATATCTGTTTCAGCTTTACCGGTCTGGTTCAGCGTGGCGGTGGAACCGGGCCTCACAAAGATGGCTGGGGCATTACCTTCTACGAAGATAAAGGTTGTCGTACGTTTAAAGATCCGCTGCCGAGCTTTAACTCGCCGATTGCGCGTCTGGTGCAGGAGTATCCGATCAAATCGCATTCGGTGGTGGCGCACATCCGCCAGGCGAATCGCGGGCAGGTGTCGCTGGAAAATACCCACCCGTTTACCCGTGAGTTGTGGGGCCGTAACTGGACCTATGCGCACAACGGGCAGCTCAGGGGCTATCGGCAGCTGGAGACCGGCACATTCCGGCCGGTGGGCGAAACGGACAGTGAGAAGGCGTTCTGCTGGATCCTGCATCAGCTGGCGACGCGCTATCCGCGCACGCCAGGCAACTGGCCTGCGGTATTCCGTTTTATCGGGGAGCTTGCCGGCACGTTGCGGCAGAAGGGCGTGTTTAACATGCTGCTGTCAGACGGCCGTTATCTGATGGCCTTTTGCTCCACCAATCTTTACTGGATCACCCGCCGCGCACCCTTTGGCCGGGCGCAGTTACTGGATCAGGATGTGGAGGTCGATTTTCAGCAGCACACCACGCCGCATGACGTGGTGACGGTGATTGCTACGCAGCCACTGACGGCCAATGAAACCTGGCAGCGGATCGTGCCAGGTGAATGGGCGTTATTCTGCCTTGGAGAGCGCCAGGAATGAACGGGAAGCGGCTTCGGGACTGGCTAAAACCGGTGCCGGGCTGCTGTTCATCACATATTTACCGCTGGCGACATTAACCATCGGCGGCTGATGATATTTAGCAAAGTAAGCGTATCCCGGCTGCAGCTGCTGCCAGAAACTGGCATAGGTGGAGTAGCGGTGACGCTGCATATTGCTGTCGGTCATGCGGAATGGATAGATGCTGATGCTGATATCCTGCTGGCCGTTACGCAGTGCGGCATTCACATAGGTAAAAATCTCATCCATATAGGCGTTAGTCATGGCATAGCAGCCAATCGACTTACAGTCGCCATGAATCATCAGGTAATTGCCGCTGTAGCCCTGATTACGATCGTACTGATTCGGAAAGCCGATGTTGATCGCGCGATAAAACCGGCTATCCGGCTTCAGCTGATTCAGCTTCACGTTGTAAAAACCTTCCGGGCTTTTGAAATCGCCTTCACGGCGTTTCGGGCCGAGGCCGCCAGAAAAGTTACAGATGCGGTAGGTGTCCAGCAGGCGGTATTCGTTACCGATTTTGCCGTAGAGTTCGAGCGTGCGTTCTTCCTTGAAGATCTGGATATAGACCGGGGTGCCGAGTAACTGCTTCTTTAATTCTTTGCTGACCGGTGCCGTTGAGACGGGTTCGGGTGTCATTGCCATGCTGAGGGCTGGCAGTAAAATCATCGCAAACAGGAGTGCGATTTTGCCCATGCTGTGTGTACCTTGAGGTGAAGAGAACATGACGCAAAATGTGCGTCTCTGTTTGCATTATCGGAACTGTCCGCTACCGCAGCGCAACATTAAACATTGTCTGTTTTTTTAGCAAGACGGCGTCAGCCAAATTCGCGATTTACTGAAAGATATTCGGCCAGAAATTTGTAAACTTTAATCGTCAGCGCGACAAATATTGCAGTTACCCCTGCCAACTGTATACTTATCCAGTGCCGGAGGGGGTATGCGTAAAATCATTCATGTCGATATGGACTGCTTCTATGCCGCGGTGGAGATGCGTGATAATCCCCAGCTGCGCGACATCCCGATCGCCATTGGTGGCAGCCGCGAGCGTCGCGGCGTGATCAGCACCGCCAACTATCCGGCGCGCAAATTTGGCGTGCGCAGCGCGATGCCAACCGGCATGGCCCTCAAGTTATGCCCGCATCTGCGTCTGCTGCCAGGACGCTTTGACGCCTATAAAGAAGCCTCCGCGCAGATCCGCGACATCTTTACCCGCTATACGCCGCTGATTGAACCGCTCTCCCTCGATGAAGCTTACCTGGATGTCACCGACAGCCCCCACTGTCACGGCTCTGCCACACTGATGGCGCAGGCGATCCGTGCCACCATCTACCGTGAAACCGGGCTTACCGCCTCAGCGGGCATCGCCCCGATTAAATTTCTGGCGAAGATCGCCTCTGACCTGAATAAGCCGGACGGCCAGTTCGTGATTACCCCGCCGGAGATGTCCGGTTTTCTGCTGACTCTGCCGCTGGCGAAGATCCCTGGCGTCGGCAAGGTCTCGGCCAAAAAGCTGGAAGAGATGGGGCTGGTAACCTGTGGCGACGTGCAGAAGGCGGACTTAGCGCTGCTGTTAAAGCGCTTTGGCAAGTTTGGCCGGGTGCTGTGGGAGCGCAGTAATGGCATTGATGACCGCAGCGTGATCGTTGAGCGCGAGCGTAAATCGCTGGGGGTTGAACGGACGCTGGCGGAAGATATCAGCGACTGGGATGCCTGCCTGGAAATTATCGATTTTCTCTACGCCGAACTGGATCGCCGGCTGACGCAGATCCGACCTGACAAGCAGGTGGCGCGTCAGGGCGTCAAACTGAAGTTCAGTGATTTTCAGCAGACGACCCAGGAGCATATCTGGCCGGTGCTGAATAAAGAGGACATGATTGCCATCGCCCGTAAAACCTGGGATGAGCGTCGTGCCGGGCGCGGCGTGCGGCTGGTGGGATTACATGTGACTATGGTGGATCCCCAGCTGGAGCGTCAGCTGCTGCTGGGTCTGTAACCGTCAGCCTCACCGACCGGCAAGGCTGACATCCGATTACTTCTTATATTTCGCCGCCAGGGTCGCAAACCACGGGGCAACGAAATCCTCATTGCTGCCCCAGCCCGGAATGATCTTGTTCAGTGACGCGACGTTCACCGCGCCAGGCTGGCTGTTAAGCTGCTGCTGAGAGATCGATGCCGCTTTAAACTGATAAGTCGCTGGCGTCTCTTCACCGGCAATTTTCTTCGCCACCAGACGCATATTCACCGCGCCAATAGTTTTAGGATCCACCGCTACCGTCTGCACCCACGGGCTGTTTTTCTCGCGCATCAGCTGCAAATCCTGGTTCGAGACATCAATGCTATAGAGTTTGATCTCGGTACGGCCATTCTCCTGCAGCGCTTTGTAAGCGCCCTGGCTGAAGGCGTCCCAGGCACCCCAGATGGCGTCGATTTTGCCTTTCGGGTATTTCGCCAGAATCGCGCCAATTTTATTGGCGGTGTCGCCCTGAACGTCAGTTGAAACCGCACCAATCGACTCAAGCTGATGAATGCCCGGATTCTCTTTCAGCAGTTTTTCATACACCACCTGACGGCGTTCCATCGGCGGGAAACCGGCAACCCATAGCTTGACGATGTTCGCCTTGCCGTTGAAATCATGGATGAGCTGGCCCAGCGACAACTGCGCCAGTGAAGCGTCATCCTGCGCGGTGACGGTGACGCCCGGGATCGGGCTATCCACCGGCGTATCAAACACCGACAGCTTAATGCCTGCATCGGCAATGCGCTTCACCAGTCCGCTGGCGTAGGGCGCTTTACCGTGCGACAGCACGATGCCGTCATATTTCTGGCTGATCGCCTGATTCACGAAATCCTGGAAGCGCGCATCGTCGCCGTTGCTGAGAAAGGTGCTGACCTTGAAGCCAAGCTGGCGACCCTGCTGAATGGCACCGGCAACAAACTGGGTGGTGTTGTCATCGGAGCCGAGATTGCGGATCACCGCAATACGGATCGGGCCATCATGACTGGCGATAGCCGCAGGCACCGGCGTGACGGTATCCGCGAAGGCGGCGCTGGCGTTCAGCAGGCTCAGGGCCAGCAGCGAGAGTGTTATTTTTTGCATTGTTATCAACTCCGGTAAACGCGCCTCAGCGGCGCTGGATATAGGTGATCGCCAGTGCTAAAGCCAGCACCAGCCCTTTAATAATGTCCATGGCGTAGTAGGGAACAGAGAGCATCACCAGACCGTTCTGCAGCACGCCGAGGATCACCGCACCGACCAGCGTGCCCAGCGCATTCGGCTTGCCGGAGCCCGCCAGTGAGAAGCCAATCCACGCCGCCGCGACCGCGTCCATCAGGTAGCCGCTACCGGCGTTCACCTGCGAGGAGCCGATACGCGAGGCGAGCAGAATGCCGCCCAGACCGGCCAGCAGTGAGGCGATCACATAAGCCAGCACCCGATAGCGGGTGGTGCGGATGCCGGAGAGGCGCGCCGCTTCCGGATTGCCGCCCAGCGCATACATCCGGCGACCATGTTTAGTCAGGGAGAGCGCCAGCTGCGCGGCGACGGTGACGACCAGCATGATGATGACGATGGTGGGCACCTGGCCGAGCAGGCCAAACGCCGCCGGAATGGTGCCTTCCGCCATATCACCGCTCGGCAGCACCATGTTCTCGGTGATCGATCCGCCAAAGCTGTAGGTCATCGCCACCCCCTGAATCACGAACAGTGTCGCCAGCGTTGCCAGCATGTCGGGAATGCGCAGGATCACAATCAGAAAGGCGTTAAACAGCCCGACCAGGGTGCAGAGCGCCAGGGTGAGCAGGATGGCGGTGGTAGTGCCGAAGCCGTACCAGACAAACAGTGAAATCACCAGCGCATTGGCCAGCGAGGCGGTCGATCCGACCGACAGATCAAAGCCGCCAACGGTCAGCGAGATCGAGACGCCGATAGCAATCACCGTGACAATGGCAATTGAGCGCAGAATATTGATGATGTTGTTGGGTTCAAGGAAGCTGTCGGAGGCGAGACCAAAAGCGGCGATCAGGATCACCACCGTGAGCAACATGCCCCATTTATAGAGAAAGTCGAACAACTGGTGACGCCACGGCGAGGCTGTCAGATTCAGGCTGGTTTCTTTGCTGCTCACGCAGGGGTTCCTCCGGTAGAATAGAGCAAAAGCGTCTCTTCGGTGACGTCGCGCGCAGCCAGCTCGGCCACAATGCGTCCATCCCAGAGCACGCAAATCCGGTCGCATAAACCGACCAGTTCAGAAAACTCTCCCGACGCGTAAATGATGCCTTTCCCCTCGCGCGCCAGGTTATCGATCAGGGTGAAGAGTTCGGTTTTGGCTTTGATATCGACGCCTTTCGTCGGCTCATCGAAAATCAGCACGTCGGCGTTGTTGCGCAGCCATTTGCCTATCGCCACTTTCTGCTGATTGCCGCCGGAGAGACGGCGCAGCGTCTGTGCCGGACCGGTGGTGCGCACCTGCAACTGCTGGATAACCTGCTCCGCCCAGCGCCACGCCTGGCGATGGCCAAACAGGCTCCAGCGCGAAAAGCTGTCGTCTGCGCTGACGCTGAGGTTCATTGCCACCGACTCATCAATAAAGATCCCCTCTTTGCGCCGCTCCTCCGGCACCAGCGCCATGCGGCGACTGACGGAGTCATGCGGCGAACGGGGCTGCCACGGCTGGCCATGCAGTTCACCGCGACTGACGCGGCTTTTGCTGGCACCAAACAGCGCCTTACAGAGTTCGGTTTTACCGGCACCGGCCAGGCCTGCAATGCCCAGAATTTCCCCTTTGTGCAATCGTAGCGAGATATCCTGCAGCAGTTGCTCATCATGAAGACCGTCAATCGCCAGCAGCAGCGGCTGAGTCTGCTGCGCACGACGGGCCGGGAAGATATCGGTGAGCTGATGCCCCAGCATCTTCTCCACGATCTGCTCACCGCTCAGTGCCGCCATCGGGCCGGTTTCGATCAACCGGCCATCACGCAGCACCGTCAGCTGGTCACAGATTGCTTTCAGTTCATGGATGCGGTGAGAGATAAACACCACGCCGATGCCGCTGGCCTGCAGGCGACGCACCACAGCAAACAGCCGCTCACTTTCATGCTGATCCAGCGGGGCAGTGGGTTCATCCAGAATCAGAAAGCGGCAGTGGTGCGACAGCGCGCGCGCCAGCAGAATTTGCTGCTTTTCAGCCAGGGTGCAGCGCTCCACCAGCCGGTTGACGTCCAGCGCCACGTCGAGCTGAGCCAGCAGCGCCCGCGCCTGACGCCGAACCTCGCCCCAGCGATAGCGGTGGCCAGGCTCTGCCAGCCGATCCAGCAGAATGTTTTCCGCGACGCTGAGCTGCGGCACCAGCGCCACGTCCACTTCCTGCTGAACCAGATGGATACCCAGCCGTTTCGCATCACGCGGCGTACGGATGGAGACCGGCTCACCATCCAGCAGGATCTCGCCGCTGTAGTGGCTGTGCGCACCGGAAAGGATCGCCATCAGTGTTGACTTGCCCGCGCCGTTAGCGCCGGTCAGTGCATGTACTGAATGGCCGTCACTGCGGAAATCCACCGACGATAGCGCGGCAAACCCGCCAAAAGCGATGGAGATGTTACGCATCTCAAGGCAGTTTAACCCTGGCATGTCATTACTCTCCTGAAGAAACACTGGCCGCATTTTTTCCTGAACCTTCAGGCGCGGCAACAGCCGAAAGCGCATAAGCTAGCACGAAATCTTATTAGCCATCCAGACATCTGGACATAATGGCGGCTGTGACCAGCGAAGCGCGGGAAAGCGGCGGAATAACGGGGGAAAGGGCGGAAAAGGCAGCGAATTATGCTGGGGGAAAGTCACAGGCATAAAAAAACCAGGCCGGAGCCTGGTTTACTTTTTTTGTGACAGAATTACTTTTCTGGCACCACATTCAGCAGGGTGGTCAGCAGTTTCCAGTAAAGGCCAACGCTTTCGATGTGAACCTGCTCATCCGGCGAGTGCGGCCCGGTGATGGTCGGCCCAATCGATACCATATCCATCTCCGGATACGGTTTTTTGAACAGACCACACTCCAGACCGGCGTGGATCACCTGAATGTTCGGGGTCTTATCAAACAGCGCGATATAGGTCTGACGGGTCAGCGCCATAATGGCGGAGTCCGCATCAGGCTGCCAGCCGGGGTAGCCGCCTTTCGCTTTGGTCTGTGCACCGGCCAGCTGGCCCAGTGAGGTCAGCATCTGCACCACATAATCGCGGCCGGTGTCGATCAGCGAACGGATCAGGCAGTTGATCTCTGCATGATCGGCTTCCATGGTCACCACACCGATATTCAGTGAGGTTTCAACTACGCCTTTCGCCACGTCGGAGTTGCGGATCACGCCGTTTGGCATACTGTTGAGCAGGTTCAGGAAGCGATCGCGGCTGTCAGCGTTCAGCGCATCACCCTGATGCGCCAGCGGCTCAGTGACCAGTGCGATGTTCGGCTCTTTGATGCCGTGCTCATTTTTGATGGCGCTCAGGAAGTGCGCCGCCGCTGATTTCAGCGCATCCGCTTTGTGGCTCTCGACCGCCACGGTAGCGAAGGCTTCACGCGGGATCGCGTTGCGCAGCGTACCGCCGCTGAAGGCCAGCAGACGCAGATCCAGTTCAGCAGCATGTGCCGCCAGGAAGCGCGCCAGCAGTTTGTTGGCGTTGCCGAGGCCCATATGAATATCGGCACCGGAGTGACCGCCTCGCAGGCCTTTCAGCGTCAGCTTCAGGGTCTGGAATTCAGCAGGCACCGCTTCACGGGTCAGCGGCAGGGTGGTGACGAAGTCGATACCGCCCGCGCAGCCCATGTAGATCTCACCTTCTTCTTCGGAGTCGGTGTTGATCAGGATTTCTGCCTGCAGCCAGTTGGGTTGCAGACCGAATGCGCCATCCATACCGGTCTCTTCAGTCATGGTCAGCAGCACTTCCAGCGGGCCATGCGTCAGGCTGTTGTCAGCCAGTACTGCCAGCGCAGAAGCCATACCGATGCCGTTGTCCGCGCCCAGCGTGGTGCCGCGCGCTTTCACCCACTCGCCGTCAACCCAGGGCTGAATCGGATCTTTGGTGAAGTCATGCACGGTGTCATTATTTTTCTGCGGCACCATATCCAGATGCGCCTGCAGCGCAACCGGGGTACGGTTTTCCATGCCTGCGGTGGCGGGCTTACGAATCAGGATGTTGCCGACCTGATCGCGCTCACACCAGAAGCCTTGCTCTTTGGCCCAGCCGACGATGTAACTCGCCAGCGCTTCTTCGTGAAAAGAGGGATGGGGAATAGAGCAGATCTTAGCGAAAATATCCCACAGCGGCTGTGGAGAGAGTTGAGACAATTCAGACACGACAGGTCTCCTGTGTCAGTGTACCGGCGAGGCCGGACATCGCGAGTTTCCAATGAAAAATCGCCGTCAGAGAATCTGACGAGCCAGGCCCGAGAATATCACTGTTTTCTACCGGGTGCGCTCTCAGACGCGCTAAAAAGCCGCAACCAGTGCGCGGGTGCTGGTTTTTAGTGCGTCAACTCCTTATAATCTCGCGCAACCTTTTCCCCGTTGCACATTTTTACGCCACCTCGGTTGGCTGGGATTTCTATTCTATGAGCGAAAAATACGTCGTTACCTGGGACATGCTTCAGATTCATGCCCGTAAACTGGCCCAGCGGCTGCTTCCTGTTGAACAGTGGAAAGGCATTATCGCGGTGAGCCGCGGCGGTCTGGTACCGGCTTCGCTGCTGGCACGTGAACTGGGTATCCGCTACGTCGATACCGTCTGCATCTCCAGCTATGACCACGATCATCAGCGCGAAATGAAAGTCCTGAAGCGCGCAGAAGGCGACGGTGAAGGCTTTATCGTGATCGATGACCTGGTGGATACCGGCGGCACTGCCCAGGCGATTCGCGAGATGTATCCGAAAGCGCGTTTCTGCACCATTTTCGCTAAACCGGCCGGTCGCTCACTGGTTGATGATTATATTGTCGATATTCCGCAGGATACCTGGATCGAGCAGCCGTGGGATATGGGTGTGGTCTACATCCCGCCGATTGTTAAAAACTGATTGATACACATCAGACAACGCCCGGTTTTCCGGGCGTTGTGCTTTCTGTGCCTCGCACCCCGAATTGCCGTACAGTACACTTAGCCATCGCCGTTTCTGTTGCAGGAGAAGTGAGTATGTCGAGCAAAAATCTCAGCGAGGAGTTGTTCAAACCGCGCTTTAAACATCCTGAAACCTCAACCCTGGTTCGCCGCCACCATCATGCTACTTCGGATGTCCACTCAGCCCTGGATGGTGACAGCCAGCGTGGCTGGTATCGTATGCTGAATAAGCTGATGTGGACATGGCGTGGCCTGACGCCGCAGGAGATCAGCGAAGTGCTGGCTCGGATTGCCATCAGCAATGTTGAACATACGGATGAGACGCTGCTCGACACTGTAATCGGTTTTCGCGGCGGCAACTGGCATTTCGAATGGTGCAAACAGGCGGGTATCTGGCAGCAGAAAGCGCTGGAGGCCACCGACGACAGCGAGGCGGGCGACTACTGGTTACACGCGGCGCATCTCTACAGCGTTGCGGCCTATCCCTATATAAAAGGGGATGAGCTGGCCGACCAGGCGCAGACGCTGGCGAACCGCGCCTATGAAGAGGCGACTCAACGCCTGCCGGGCGAGCTGAAACCGCTGACGTTCGCCATTCAGGGTGGCAGCCCGGTTAACGGCTTTCTGCACATGCCGCCTGACGTTGAAGCGCCTTATCCCACCGTGCTGTTCTGTGGCGCGCTCGACTCATTACAGAGCGATCACTATCGCCTGTTCCATGATTACCTTGCACCGCGCGGCATCGCCATGCTGACCATTGATGTGCCGTCGGTAGGCAACTCGGTGAAATGGACGCTGAATCAGGACACCAGCTTTCTGCATCAGCAGGTGCTGCGCGATCTGAAAAACGTGCCCTGGATCGACCATACCCGCGTGGCGGCGTTTGGTTATCGCTTTGGCGCTAACGTGGCCGTACGACTGGCCTATCTGGAATCGCAGCGGCTGCGTGGGGTCGCCTGTCTTGGCCCGATTGTGCATGCGCTGCTGACGCAGACGGCGTTGCAGGATGAGATCCCGGATATGTATATGGATATGCTGGCGAGCCGGCTGGGCATGGCAACTGCCTCTGACAGTGCGCTGCGTACCGAACTCAATCGATATTCGCTGAAAACTCAGGGATTGCTGGGCCGCCGGACGCCGACACCCATGCTGTCGGGCTACTGGCAAAACGATCTTTTCAGCCCGGAAGAGGAGAGCAAGCTGATCGCTAACTCTTCGTCAGATGGCAAAGCGTTGCTGATTCCGGTGAAGCCGATGATGGCCAGTTTCGACAAGGCGCTGAATGAAATTTGCGACTGGCTGGAGAAGCGTTTAAAAAGGTAACTGGCAAAATTTACAGTATTTGCTACAACTAGTAGCGGAATTCTTCCGGGCTGCCGTTAAGCGAAACATGACATCCCCTGGCCGTCCGGAAAATCAAGGCTGTATAGCGGTCAAAATCTATGGAGATTCAGCATGACGTTACCAAGTGGTCATCCCCGCAGTCGCCTGCTTAAGCGCTTTACGGAGCTTGGGCCTTATATTCGCGATGGGAAATGTGGCGAAACCCGGTTCTTTTTCGACTGCCTGGCTGCCTGCGTTAATGTGAAACCGGCACCGGAACTGCGTGAGTTCTGGGGCTGGTGGATGGAGCTGGAAGCGCAGGCTGACCACTTTACCTATGTCTACCATATCGGTCTGTTCGATAAAGAGGGTGACTGGTCGGTGGCAACCATCAAAGGCAAAGAGAATACGGCGCGCGTGGAAGAGACCTTACGGAATTTCCATACCCGTCTGAAAGCGATGCTGAAAGAGTTCGAGCTGGATCTGATTCCGGCCAGCGATTTCGATGAGAAACCGGTGAAGCTGAGCGCCTGATTGGGCGGTTCGCTTATACAACAAGCAAAGGGCGCGTTGAAAAACGCGCCCTTTTTCATGCTCACACATTCTGTAGCTTATGCTGTGCGGCATTAGCCTGAAATCAGAACTGGTAAGTCACACCCATCGCGACCACGTCATCGTTGTTAATCGACAGCGCGTTGTCATCATCCAGCTGGTTGATTTTGTAATCAACGAAGGCGGACATATTTTTGTTGAAGTAGTAGGTCGCGCCCACGTCGATATATTTCACCAGATCCGCATCGCCGATACCGTTTTCGATATCTTTGCCTTTGGTCTGTACATAGCCAATAGAAGGACGCAGGCCGAAATCAAACTGATACTGCGCCACCAGTTCGATGTTCTGCGCTTTGTTGGCTGCGCCCGCGACGGTAGCACCGGTGTTACGGTTGGTGCCGCTGATTGGTGTCATGTTGCGGGTATCGGTATAGATCGCCGCCAGGTAGACGCTGTTGGCATCATACTTCACGCCTGCGCCCCAGGAATCCGCACGGTCACCGCCGCCATAGGCACGTGCCTGCTGCTGGTTGGTACGGTCAGAAGAGGTGATGGCACTCATCAGGCTCACACCGGAATCACCCAGGGCATAGCCCAGTGAGGCACCGTAGCCGTCGCCATTCTGACGGTTAATGTCGGTGCGGGTGTTGGCGCTGGTGGCGTCGTTTTTACCCTGATACTGCAACGCAAACTTCAGCCCATCGACCAGACCAAAGAAGTTGTTGTTACGGTAAGTCGCCACACCGGTAGCGCGCTGAGTCATAAAGTTATCGGAACGGGCTGTACCGTCACCGCCGAATTCCGGGAACACGTCGGTCCAGGCCTCAACGTCATACAGCACACCGTAGTTACGACCGTAATCGACCGAACCATACTGCGAGAATTTCAGACCAGCAAACCCAAGGCGGGTTTTGTTGCCGTTGTTGGCGTCGCTGCCTTCGGAGTTATTGACGTTGTACTGATATTCCCACTGACCATAACCGGTCATCAGGTCGTTAATCTGTGTCTGACCCTTAAAACCGATACGGGTATAGGACTTGTCTCCATCCTGGCTGGCATTATCGCTGATGTAGTGCTCAGCTTTAACTTTGCCGTATAAGTCCAGTTTGTTGCCATCTTTGTTATAGATTTCGGCAGCCTGCGCGGCGGATGCCAGCGTCAGCGTGGAGAGGATCATGGCCAGTGTGCTTTTCTTCATTTGCTATCAATCCCAATGTGAACGCCGTAAAAAAATGAAAGTTTTTGTAAAGCACGGACTTTTTACCCGTCGGCGATGAACTTTTTATGACACTTTTCATGATTTCTTGTTAACCCTGAACTTTTGGTCTACGTCCTTGTCCGCGTAAATTCGTGCTTTTCCCCTGCTGGCTGTTGGCTTCCTTATCGACTCCTGTTAAAACGTCCTTTCGTAAAAATTTTTCACTACGGCAGGAAATATGAGTGGCAGTCAGACCTTAGTGGTCAAGTTGGGTACCAGCGTTCTCACCGGCGGCTCCCGTCGGCTGAATCGGGCGCACATGGTGGAACTGGTTCGTCAGTGTGCGCAGCAGCACGCGGCGGGCCACCGCATTGTGATTGTGACCTCTGGCGCGATGGCCGCCGGACGCGAACATCTGGGTTACCCCGAACTGCCACCCACCATCGCCTCAAAGCAGCTGCTGGCTGCGGTGGGGCAGAGCCGTCTGATTCAGCTGTGGGAACAGTTGTTCTCAATCTATGGTATCCATATTGGTCAGATGTTGCTGACCCGTGCCGACATGGAAGATCGCGAGCGCTTCCTGAATGCCCGCGACACGCTGCGCGCGCTGCTGGATAACCACATAGTGCCGGTGATCAATGAGAACGATGCCGTTGCCACCGCTGAAATCAAAGTGGGCGATAATGACAATCTCTCAGCGCTGGCGGCGATGCTCGGCGGTGCCGACAAGCTGCTGCTTCTGACCGACCAGCAGGGACTGTTCACCGCCGATCCGCGTAACAATCCTGAGGCTGAGCTGATTAGTGATGTCCATGTGATTGATGATGCGTTGCGTGCCCTGGCGGGCGACAGCGTATCGGGTCTTGGCACTGGCGGCATGTCGACCAAGCTTCAGGCGGCGGATGTCGCCTGCCGCGCCGGTATCGATGTGATCATCGCCTCAGGCAGCCGCAGCGGCGTAATCAGCGATGTTATTGACGGCAAGCCGGTCGGTACGCGCTTTCATGCGCAGCAATCGCCGCTGGAAAATCGTAAACGCTGGATTTTCGGTGCGCCTCCGGCAGGTGAACTCACCGTCGATGATGGTGCGCTAGCAGCAATTATTGAACGCGGCAGTTCGCTGCTACCGAAAGGGATCCGTGCTATCCAGGGGAATTTCTCACGTGGGGAAGTGATCCGTATCCGCAGTTTGCAGGGCAGGGATATCGCGCATGGTGTTTCACGCTACAACAGCGACGCGATGCGGATGATTGCCGGTCATCACAGCCAGCAGATCAGCGAAATCCTGGGCTATGAATATGGCCCGGTGGCGGTTCACCGCGACGACATGATCGTCAGTTAAGGAGCGGACAATGCTAGAAGAGATGGGAAAAGCGGCGCGCGCCGCAGCTTACACCGTGGCCGATCTGTCGACTGCAGAGAAAAATCAGGTTCTGATGACTATTGCCGACCGTCTGGAGGCGGAAAGCGCAGACATTCTGGCGGCCAATGAGCTGGATTTAGTCGATGCGCGTCAGAACGGTATGAGCGCCGCGCTGTTGGACCGGCTGACACTCAATCCGCAACGCCTCGGCAGCATCGCCAGCGATGTGCGCCAGGTCTGCCAGTTGGCCGATCCGGTTGGACAGCTAATTGACGGCGGTCAGCTCGACAGCGGGCTGCGCATTGAGCGTCGTCGCGTGCCGCTGGGCGTGGTGGCCGTAATCTACGAGGCGCGTCCCAATGTCACGGTGGACGTCGCCACTCTGTGCCTGAAAACCGGCAACGCCGCCATTCTGCGCGGCGGTAAAGAGACCTGGCGCACCAATGCGGCCACCGTCCGGGTGATCCAGAACGCGCTGAAACAGCACGGTCTGCCTGCGGCGATCGTTCAGGCGATCGAAAATCCGGATCGCGAGCTGGTGAATCAGCTACTGAAGCTGGATCGCTACGTCGATATGCTGATCCCGCGTGGCGGAGCCGGGCTGCACAAGCTGTGCCGGGAAAACTCTACTATTCCGGTGATCACCGGCGGCATCGGCGTTTGTCATATCTATATTGATGAGACGATGGAGATCGAACCTGCACTTGATCTGATCGTCAACGCCAAGAAACAGCGTCCCAGCGCCTGTAACTCACTGGAGACGCTGCTGGTGGATCAGGCGATTGCCGATCGTTTCCTGCCCGCCTTCAGCGCGCGTATGGCACAGGAAGCGATCGCGTTGCATGCTGACAGCAACGTGCTGGCGCAGCTGCAGCAAGGCCCGGCATCGGTCACGCAGGTGAATCCGCAGCAGTACAATGATGAGTGGCTGTCGCTGGATCTTAACGTCAAATTAGTGGCGGATATGGATGAGGCGATCGATCACATCCGCACGCACGGCACGCAGCACTCGGATGCCATCCTGACCCGTAATACCCGCAACGCCGCGCGTTTTGTCCGTCAGGTCGACTCCTCAGCGGTCTATGTCAACGCAAGCACCCGCTTCACCGATGGCGGACAGTTTGGCCTGGGTGCCGAAGTGGCGGTCAGTACACAGAAACTGCATGCCCGTGGTCCGATGGGATTAGAGGCGCTGACGACCTATAAATGGATAGCATGGGGCGACGATACGCTCCGGCCATAACTGCCATAATTTTTAACAAAGCGGGAGTCTTTCAGAGACTCCCGTTTTTTTTAGCTCCATTTTCCGGTCCAGTGAAAGATAGAGTTTTCTGCGCATCAGCTTAATTTCCGTTCCGGTCTCGTCACTACTGGCCATTATTCTGGCTGATATTCACGCATTTTTTTACGGAACATTCCTGAAAGCCGGGGCTGTACGCGGCCTGAGGCAATATTTTTTGTCCAGCCGCAGGCTGAAGCGGATAATGATTATCAGGAATGCTTGATAAAGCGGTTAGGTAGTAAACGAGCGGTAATATAAAATGAACTGGTAGCAATAATGAAAATAACATCCAGTATCTCTTCTATGGCTGATTATTAACTAATGGTTAAAAAAGAAAGTACAAGACAAGCTTTCACCGCCAGGCTGATAGCGGCCTGTGAGAGTGCCGGCATTGCCGGACATGGACGAAACAAACAGGTTGCCAGGGCTCTGCAGCAGCAAGGCTGTAAGATTTCAACGCCGGGAGTGTGGAAGTGGTTTAACGCGCAGTCAGTGCCGGATGGCGGCAATTTACTGGCTCTCAGCCAGCTGCTGGGCGTCAGGGTTGAGTGGCTGCAATACGGTATGGAACAACCTGCTGAACCGGTGACGCTAAGTGCGCTCACCGGTCAGAAGAATGTGTTTCGGATTGATAGCCTCGACATTGGTCAGCGAAGTGCTGCAGGCCTGCCCGCGCGTGATGAGTTTGTCGAGACTATCCAGGCGATCGAATATGGTCTGGATGAGGCGCGGGTGCTGTTCAACGGGCGCCCGGCGGAAAACATCCGGTTAATCGCTATCAACAGTGACTCCATGGCTGACACCTTTGCGCCGCGCGATCAGCTGTTTGTGGATATCAGCGTGCGGATGTTCGACGGCGACGGCATCTATATTTTCACCCTCGATGAGCAGCTCTATCTCAAGCGCCTGCAGCTGCAGCATAAGAAAATCGCTGTAATATCAGATAATAAGCGTTATGAAACCTGGTATCTCAATCATGATGACGTCACCAGCCTGAAGGTACTGGCCAAAGTGATCATGAGCCAGGCGCGACATTATCAAATCCTCGGTTAAGGCCACTTCTGCCGGTTTTTTCAGGAAGGCTGAAAAAAAAATAATCGGCATAAATTCATAAATTTAACCAGCGGTAAATAAAAAATTAACCAACAGTGTTTGATAAAGCATAAGAACCTGTTAATAATTTGGATATGGATGAACGAAGCAGTTCTTTCAGGGACGAGCCGCTCTTAAACAATTGAGGCGCTGCACAAGCGCGAATCATACCACCACAAAGTTAGTGAACTTTGGGATGGGGTGGATGCGCAAAATGCAGCGTCGTCAGATGCCGTTTATTTCCCCTCGCTTACTTTCCACCTGACTGCTGATGCAGCCGGGCGGCAAGCGTGCGACCGTGATACGCGACATTCGGGCCCGTTCGGTTCGCCGAAAGCTCGCGCCTGCCACCCCATCGCCAAAGACTCATTCACAGGAGGAGTTATGGCGATAATTCACTATGGCAAAAGCGTTTTTATAGGCAACGCACGTACTCGTCGCCACCGGCGGCGCCAACCTCTCAGCAGCCTGACACAGAGCATCGACGAGGCCCTGAACTTCCCAACTGAAACACCCACCCTGAGACGTGCAGAGCAAATCTGCCAGCGTCAGGTCGCCCCGCGCGTTGACCGCGCAATTACTGCACCCCGCGTCACCAGTCAGGAAACACCCAGTTTCGACAATTGCTGTCTTCCGCACGTTCATCTCTACGCCGTGAGCTGAAACGCGCAGAAAACGCATTTTTCCGTTCCGGCTAACTCTTCGCTTTCTCCAGTTCTCACTGGGCGCAATTTGCTGAATTACTGTTCAGTTTTGCTGCAGGGTCAGTAAGGCCTTCTGCTGCGCCGTGCTGAGAAATGATCAGCGAGCGTTATGTATTTCTTTTCACAAGGCTGAGTTGCTTTAACCCGTCATTGAGGAGTCGTTATGAGCCAGATAATCGCAGTACTGAATTTTGAAGAGGGGTATGTCGACACGCCTTATCTCGACACGCTGGGCTTTCCCACGGTGGCCGGCGGCATTCGAATTGGACCCAAGGGGGCGTCTCTGAGTAATTACGCTTTCCGCGTGCCACGGCGCGTCGGTGATGTCTGGAAGCAGTGCATTCTTGAAAACAAAATTCAGGAGATGCAGGGCAGGGAGCTGCTGCGTAATGCGCTGGCGAAGTGCAACGACGCCCGCACCGACGTGCTGCTGAGCATGGCTTATCAGCTGGGCGTCGAGGGCGTCCTGCAGTTCAAAAACATGCTCAGCGCGATCGTGGCTGAACAGTTTAATGATGCGGCTGACGCGATGATGAACAGCCTCTGGGCCCGTCAGACGCCGGGCCGCGCCAGACGTCACGCGGAGATGATGCGCAGCGGAACCTATGCGGTTTACAGGGGGTTGCTATGAGATGGCTCATGTTTCTCACCGCCGTGCTGACGGCAATCATCATTCTGCTGCTGCTGCAGCGCTTTACCACCCTCCAGTTTGTCTCTCATGCCCGTCTGCTTTTCAAAACCTGGTCTGTCTGGCTTGCGTCGCTGGGTTCCATGCTCAGCGCCTGGGCGCAGTCGTTTCCTTCGGCCGCCGTTGATGCCTGGAGCGCACTGCCCGAAGACGTTAAAGCGATTCTGCCGCACAACTACCTCGGGCTGGTGGGCGCCTTCATGGTGGCGATGGGGGTGATTGCACAATTTGTTCGTCAGAAAAACCTGCTCAATGCGAAGGAGCAGTCTGAAGGAGCGAAGCCATGACTCTGATTACCACCTTACTGGGCGGCAGCTGGCACTGGATCGCCGCGCTGGCTGCGGTCATCGCGGCGCTGGGCGCCAGTTATTTCGGCGGCAAGAAAATCGGCAAAGTGCAGCAAAAAGCGCGTTCTGACGTCGATAACGCGCAACAGGAGGCGTCCCGCGTCACCGCGGTAGCGCAACAGCAACAACATAACCGCGAGGAGGCTAACCGTGTGGCGACTGACAACCATAGCCTTGATGACGCTGCTGCTCGCGACAAGCTGCAGCAGTCGAAATACCACAAACCCTGAGCCGGTGGCGATCACCGACTCTGCCTGCGTACTTTTTTCCCCTCTTTATACCTACGGCGATGACGCGCAAAAAATGGACGTTCGTACGGTGCGCGCCATCAACACCCACAACGACATGTGGGACTCCCTTTGCGGCCATCCGGCTGTGGCTAAGTAGTGCGCTGATTTCAGCGCGATATCTCTATGATCCTGAGGAGGATTCTATGATCGAAGTTAACTCTTTTGCTGAACTGCGTACCACTGTTCCACCAAAATCAGGTGAAGTCGCGAGCCTTAAACGCTATTACGATAAGGACTCCAGCTTCCGTGGCGGCGCAGACTTTGTCGGTTTTCTCAGCACCACTCCGCTGAAAGATGATGGCGGTACGGTGGCGGTGGGTAACGGTTTCTACTGGAAGCGCACCATCAACGATCCCGCCGAAGTGAACATTCTGCACTTTGGCGCGAAAGGGGATGGCGTGACCGATGACACTGAAGCCTTTAAGCGGATGCTGGCATGGACACAATCCTACAACGCCTACGCGAAAGCGATTCCGGTGCGTTTTCCGGGGGGCCGCTTCCTGATTTCACCCATCGATATCAGCGATACGGAGTTGTCGTTTTTTGGTCTGGCAGGCGATGATATCGAGCTCGGCTCGGCACCGCGTACCACCATTGTTTCTGATAAAAGCGCGAAAACCGTGTTTAAGGTTAATGCGCGTCGAATCGTCATTAAAGGCATCTGCTGGCATGGACAGGCTAACGCCGGGACTGTCGACACCACGGCCAAAGTCACCGTCACGCCTGAACAGTGCAGTAACACGCAGCCGTTCTTTGAAAATACCATTGTCGGAGGCCAGATCGTCAATATCTTCTGCTTCAAGGCGCAAAGTACCGGGGGAACCGTCTTTAAGCTGCAGGATACGCTCGACAGTAAGTTCGATCAGATTTACAGCTCCAATACCTTTTCACGGGTGTTTGATGTCGGCTGGTCAAACACGCCGAAGGGGAACTGGGACCACTCAACCGCCATTGAGCTGTGTAATGCCAACTTCCAGTCGGGCTATGGCGACGCCACGCTCTATATGCCGCGCGTCACTCAGGGGCTCATGCGTAACGTCTGGATTGAGCACACGACTAACCCAGGGGATCTGTCGGATGGCGGCTGGAACATCGAAACGCTCAACATTGAAGATTGCGCCACGCCGCTCAATCTCAATAATGCCCGCGTGGTGATGCGTCATATCAATCTGCAGGCAGGCGCGAAAATCACCAATGATCTGGCCGGAAGTAAGTGGTTATCGACCTTCGAATATGGCTATCGTCGGGATGAGAACTACGGCACGTTCATGACCGGTTCGCTGCGTGCCGGCTACTACAGCGGCTATAAAGTGGTGAACAACACCGATACCGACAACTGGTATCGGCTGGGGCAGCTCTATTTCCCTGCGCCTAACCAGCAATGGGTAATGGAGCTGATCGGGAAAGCGGATGCGACCACGCCCTCCGGCACCGCCGGTTCGCCGGTTAATGTGGTGGGCACCGGTAAAACCCTGATCAACCTCCAGCGACTGGAGACGGTCTGGGCCGATGCTTACCATATGGGTCAGCCTTCCGTACTGGACATTCGTTATGGCCGGGTAGGGACCACCTATGCCGTAATCTGGGTCAAGCTGAGAGCGAACAGCGGCGAAACCATGTTCAACCTGAAGACGACCGGTCCGACCCGCTTCGATACCGGCTCCTGCTCGCTGTTCCAGGCTGATATGTCGGTGGTTACGGATATCACCAAAATCAGCAACCTGAAACCCGCTGCACGTTTTGGTATGCACAATGGGCTGGCGGGCATCGGGGCCAACGAAAAAGGGGTGGTTACGCTGGCTACCGCTGCGGGTACGCCGACTAATAAGACCGCTCCGACCGGATTTGTGCTGATCAATATCAACGGCGTTGACCGTAAGGTTCCTTACTACGATTAATGATCGGCATGTTTTGGGCGAGGCTCCGGCCTCGCCCTTTTTTGATCTGACATTATCTCCGCTTCTTTTTACGTCGCCGGGAAAGTCACAGCTGCACTGTGAAGCCAGACAGTCTTCCTGACACAGCCTTTCGCCTTCATCCTCTTCAGCGGGCTGATTGCGTTTAATTTGAATTACGGCTTGCGTCACTTTAAGAAGTGTGGCCTAATGAATCGTCGGTTTGATTAACAGACACTATCAAAGTAAGTAACCAAAGCAGTTCTCATCTCTAAGTTTGTCGCGAGACATCCCTTCTTTTTGAGTCTTCTCTTACGTTCTGATTAAAATCTGTTCTCAGGCCATTATGTATGCCGGAAGGCTCGATATATTAAGGATTTAAGCATGTCTAACAAAATTCGCGGTACCGTTAAATGGTTTAACGCAGAGAAAGGCTTCGGTTTCATTTCTCCTGCAGACGGCAGCAAAGATGTATTCGTACATTTCTCTGCAATCCAGGGCACCGATTTCCGTTCATTAGATGAAGGTCAGCAAGTTGAATTCACAGTAGAAAATGGCGCCAAAGGCCCAGCTGCTGCGAACGTTGTTGGTCTCTAAGGACTGAAAATTACTTTTAAATGTCCTCACTGTAGTGGCTCACAGTTTCGTACATCACATTTTGATGTTACAAGAGCCAACCCGCATGGAGCGAAATGCATTTTCTGCAAATCTGTCGTGGTTCAGGTGAACCTGGCAAGGATTGCAATTCAGAGCCAGCTTCGCGCTCTCTGATTAAGGCTAGTGAGCTTTATAGCGTTGTTGCATTTACAGTAATAAAAGGCTGCCTCTGGCAGCCTTTTTTGTTTCTGCGTTTCCTCCTTCTCAAACCTCACGCTTTATCCTTGTAACCTGCCTGTTTACCTTCATTTTCGCTGTTTAGTTGCAACTCCCTTGTATAACGCTTACCACTTACCACTTACCACTTACCACTTACCACTTACCACTTACCACTAACCGCTAACCGCTTCCCGCTCTGTTGCCTGTAACCTATCCGCCCTTATCGTCACCATTCTTAAACTGGCCCGCCGAAGCAGGCCGTTGAGAGGGATTAACGCAGTACGGGTTGCAGTGAGAGCTTGCCGGTATTAAACACGCTCATCGCCTGTGCCATACGCTCTGCCTGATCCTGCAGCGCTTGTGAGGCGGCTGACGCTTCCTGTACCAGCGCGGCGTTCTGCTGCGTCACCGCTTCCATCTGGGTAATCGCCTGATTGATTTCATTAATGCCGCTGCTCTGCTCGCTGCTGGCAATGGTGATTTCGCTCATGATGTTTGCCACGCTCTGCACGCTGTTCACTACTTCGCCGATAGTTGAACCGGCGTGTGTTACCAGCTTGCTGCCTTCATCGACTTTAGCGACGGAATCTTCAATCAGTACCTTAATCTCTTTGGCCGCTGAGGCTGAGCGCTGCGCCAGATTACGCACTTCACTCGCCACGACCGCAAAGCCACGACCCTGTTCACCCGCGCGTGCCGCTTCAACCGCGGCGTTCAGGGAGAGAATATTGGTCTGGAAGGCGATGGAGTCGATAACGCTGATGATATCGACAATTTTTCGTGAGGAGAGGGCGATCGCTTCCATCTTCTCAATGACCTGCTCCATCACCACGCCACCTTCACGCGCCACGCTGGAAGTGGTTGAAACCAGGTGATTGGCTTCACGCGCGTTGTCGGCGTTGTGTTTCACGGTCGACGTCATCTGCTCCATGGCAGAGGCGGTCTCTTCCAGCGAACTGGCCTGCTGTTCGGTTCGGGTCGAAAGATCAAGGTTCCCGCTGGAGATCTGATTAGAGGCCACCGCAATAGTGTCGGAGCCGGTACGCACTTCGGTCACAATCGACAGCAGATTATCGTTCATTCGTTGCAGCGCCTGCATCAGGACGCCGGTTTCATCGCGTGAGGTCACCTGCATCTGTGAACTCAGATCGCCTGCGGCAACGCGTTCAGCAACGTCAACCGCTGCAACCAGCGGACGCACAATAGAACGGGTCAGGAAGTAGCCCAGCAGAATAGACGCCAGAATCGCCAGCGCGGAGAAAATCAGCGTAATGGAGATAGCCGACTGACCATTTTCCACAATACCCTGACCTTCACTGCGCAACTGTGCGTCCTGAGAGTTGGCAAAATCCACGGCATCCTGAAGGAATTTGTTCTGGGTGGCGGTCATCGATTTCAGGACATAGGTGCTGGCAGCCTCAAAATCGCCCGCCTTCACCAGGGTGATCAGCTCTGCTTTAACTTTCTCAAAAGCCTGGGAAGAGGCCAGCAGACCGGCGATCTTTTTCTTGCCGACCGGCGTGACCTGAATATCTTCGATCCTTTTCATTGCGCTGTTGGTGCGTTGCGTGGCTTCATCCAGCTGACCATAACGCTTCACATTCATTTCCGGACGTGTCGTGTCGATCACCATGCCGCGCAGGTATTTGATCTGATCGTTGACGCCATCGCGCACATCAAATGCCAGTCGTACTTTCACATAACGATCGTCAACGATCGAGGCGATCGCCGTATTAATGCTGTTAATCCTGGTTATGGATGTCACGCCAATCACTATCAGTAACGTCACAATAATACCGAAGGCTGCTGCGAGCCGCATTCCCACCTTCATATTCTTGATACTGAACATGTTCTCTTCCCCGTTTTATTATTAATCAATTTGTTAGCAACACTCAGGTTTCCTGCTGTTGTGCGCAGTGCCTTGCTGATGTCTGTGGTCACAGCCTCAGGCAAAAAGGTGATCTCGCGCATACTGTTATCGGAGCACGAAGTTGTACCTTTAATAATTTTTAAGTAATAACGCCGGGTGAATAAATAGTCAGTAAAAATCATCAGAAATGGTTAAGTAATAACCAGAGGAAATTCAGACAAAAAAAGGGCTGTCAGCAGTGATGCTGACAGCCCGATCCAGACAAGGATGAATGGATTCAGAAAACTAAGAAGTAGAGGCCTGTCCAGAACGCGACGCTTAATGTGACGGCGCTAATCCAGGCCAGCTGGCGTAAACGGCCACGCAGCACCTTTTGACGGGAAGGCGTAGCAGGTGCAGGCGTAACGGGTAAGGTTTCAATGTGCATAGTCGGTTCCTGATCAGGTCAGCCATTCTGCTGGCTAAAACGTAAAAGCGTGCCGGGCATTCTTAGCGGCCCGCATTCGCTTAGCGGGCAGTGTCGAGAACGTTGAAAATCACGTCTGACAGCTCATTCAACTCAAACTTTGCTACATAGCCATCGGCACCCACTTTGCGCACGTGATCTTCGTTGGCGCTGCCAGAGAGTGAGGAGTGAATGACGACCGGCAGAGCCTTGAGGATCGGGTCACGCTTGATGTTGCGGGTCAGCGTAAAACCATCCATCTCTGGCATTTCCAGATCGGTCAGCACCAGGGCGATTTTGTCGTGAATCGATTCGCCGGCAGCCTGCGCTTCCTGGCTCATCAATTTAATTTTTTCCCAGGCATCCAGACCGGTGTTAAACATCAGCGCCGGAATGCCCATACTCTTCAGACCCTGCTCCAGCAGCTGACGCGCGACTTTGGAATCTTCTGCCACAATCGCCACTGCACCTGGGCGGTAGTTGAAGGCACGCGGTCTGGCTGCTTCCGGTTCGACGCCGCGCACCGATGGGATGATGTCATACAGGATTTGCTCAACGTCCAGCACCATCGCCAGCTCGTTGCTCTGCTTGTCACTGTCCAGGCAGGCGATGCTGGTAATGTTGCGGCCGCCGATACCGGCTTCGGCGGTATGCACCTGGCTCCAGTCGAGACGCACAATGTTCTCAACTGACTCCACGGCAAACGCCTGGGTGTTACGGGCATACTCGGTAACCAGCAGCAGGTTAAGACCGGTTTCCGGCACACAACCCGCCACGGCAGGCAGGTCGATGACCGGAATGAACTGGCCACGAATACTTGCCATACCCAGCAGCGGCGAACGCATGCCTGCGGCTTTGGTGATAGTGGGCATCGGCACAATTTCACGCAGCTTGAAGACGTTAATGCCAAACAGTTCAGACTTGCCTTTCAGCTGATCGGAACCTAAGCGAAACAGCAGCAGCTCAAACTTGTTCGATAACGCGAGGTTCGCTCTCTCATCGATCTCTTTCTGAAAATTATCCATGGTTGCCTCTGCATTAACGCAGCTGGTGAAATAGGGTGTGAACAGGTTATCGGCAGCAAACGGAAAAAGGTGAGAAGAGAAGGGTGAAATAAAACGGACGCCAATTAATGTGCCAGGATTAACCCTGAAGGTTCAACATGGACACCTTTCCAATAAAGGAGTGTGAAATGAAAAAAGTGATTCTGGCGTCGTTGCTGGTGATGATGAGTGCGGGTGTTTCGGCCGAAGAGGGCGGATACAAAGCGGGCGATACGCCACCACCGCAACACAAGCAGGATGCCGGCTATAAAGGTTCAGAAGATACCGGTCAGACGCATATTGATCAGATCCGCGATTTCCGTCAGGGCGGATATGTGACGCTGGAAGGTTACATCGTGAAGAAAGAGCAGGGCGAACGGTATCAGTTCCGTGACAACACCGGCACCTTACCGATTATCGCGCCGAAGAAGACCTTTGATGGTAAAACCTACACCGCAGAAGACAAAGTACGCGTCAGTGGCAAGGTACAGGGCAAAGGGGATAAAACCACGCTGCATGTGACCCAAATCGAAGAGCCGTAACAAACCGGGCGAGATAATCTTCTCGCCCGTTTTATTTAGTCCTTCAGCAGAATCGCCCGGCAGGTTTTGCCTTTGATTTTGCCCTGCTTGAGTTTCACCAGCGCATTTTTGGCCTGATTCGCCTCAATCGCCACGTAGGCGTGGGTCGGCGTAAGGACAATTTTGCCGATCTGCTCGGCACGATAACCCGCTTCACCCGTCAGCGCGCCCAGAATATCTCCCGGACGTATCTTGGCTTTACGGCCACCATCAATGCATAAGGTCATCATAGCTGCAGGCAGCGGCTTGCTGCTGCCCTTTTTCAGCGTGCTGGCAGAGACCCACGGCAGCTTCTGCTGCAGGAAATCTTCCAGCGCATGCGCGCGAGCCATCTCATCGGCAGCAACCAGGCTGACCGCGACGCCATGTTCGCCCGCACGCGCCGTACGACCAATACGGTGCAGGTGAATTTCAGGATCCCAGGCGAGCTGATAGTTAACCACCATCGCCAGCGATTTGATGTCGAGTCCGCGTGCAGCGACGTCGGTGGCGACCAGCACGCGACCACTACCGTTAGCGAAGCGGATCAACACGCGTTCGCGATCGCGCTGCTCCAGATCGCCATGCAAAGGCAGGGCGCTGATATCACGCGCGTTAAGCGCCGCGGCGACATCATCACATTCACGTTTGGTGTTGCAGAAGACCACACAGGATGAGGGCTGGCGATCGCTGAGCAGTGCTATCAGCAGACCCAGTTTTTCATTGTGGCTGGCTTCGAAAAACTGCTGATCGATTGAAGGCAGTTCGCTGACATCTTCTGTCACCACGCTCAGTGCATCACGCTGAAAGCGGGTGCTGATAGCCGTAATGCCGTCTGGCCAGGTGGCGGAAAAGAGCAGCGTCTGGCGCGAGGTGGGCGTCGCTTCAATGATCGTTTCCATATCATTCAGGAAACCCATCTCCAGCATCCGATCGGCTTCATCCAGTACCAGCGTGCTGAGCTGGTCCAGCTTGAGGTTTTCGCGGTTAATGTGGTCGAGGATACGACCCGGCGTGCCGACCACGATATGGGGCGGATGCACCAGCGAATCACGCTGTGCGCTCATCGGCTGTCCGCCACACAGAGTGAGAACTTTGATGTTGCGGGTGAAGCGCGCCAGCTGGCGCAGCACATTGCCTACCTGATCCGCCAGTTCACGGGTCGGACAGAGAATGAGTGCCTGGGTCTGAAAGCGGGCGCTGTCGATATGGTGCAGTAAACCAATACCAAAGGCAGCCGTTTTACCGCTGCCGGTTTTCGCCTGCGCGCGCACGTCGCGTCCCTGCAGAATGGCGGGCAGCGTGGCGGCCTGCACGGGCGTCATGCTGGTGTAGCCCATCTCGCGCAGGTTTTCGAGCTGGCTGTCGGGAAGCGAATTGAGGGTAGAAAAAGCGGTCACGGGCGCGGCCTCTGAGGCTGAAAGTGTAGGGCATTATTGCGGGGCAAGTCTGGCAGAAAGCACGCCTGACAGCAACGGGAACCTCGATGGTTAGCAGTATGAAACTATATCTGTCAGAGGGCTTAGGAATAGACTGAAGTTTACGGGAAAAAGGTGGTTTATTTTTATAGATTAACCCCTACTCAATGTGATTGTTCCAGAATGACGATCTTTTGAGGCCAGAGATTATTTGATAAGTAGCCGTTTTTAAATATTTATTTCATTGTTAATCAGATAAATCCTTAACTACTACTCCAGTAATAGAATTAATCATTAAAAAATATCACCACTAGTGCCGATAAAAATCCTGAGCTAATTGCTTTATATTTAGCGCGCCATATTCCTGGTACAACGACCGGTAGAGGGTATTTGCATTGAGTAATCGCATCCAGGGACCACATGAAAATGTGCTTAAAATAGTAGGCCGCGCCGTACTGACACTGCATGTTCATGGAGAGAGCTTATCGGCTGATAAGATCGCTTCGATGATTGCGTGTTATGCGGAAGATGAGCCCTGTGATCAGGAAGATCGTCGCTTATACGCGCTGGCAATGGAACTAATGTCGAATGATAAATGGGCCAAAAGCGCGTAACCCGCACTCCGCTCAGGTAAATGCAGAGCCTCCCTTGTGGAGGCTCTGTTGTTTTTGGAGGAGTGGGTTTGCGTTGTGGGGCGGGTACTGGCTCCCGGCGCTTTAGGTAAGGTGGTCGTCTGTAACCGGGCCTGAGCCAGCTCGATCTCTCCGCATTTGCTGAGAAGGCTCAGCGCGGTCGATTACGCACCTCATCCCTGAGGTGCGCCCGTAGCCGGGCCAACGCTTTGCGTTGTTCAAAAACGCTCCCGGCGTTTTTAGTACGCACCTCATCCCTGAGGTGCGCCCGTAGCCGGGCCAACGCGTTGCGTTGTTCAAAAACGCTCCCGGCGTTTTTGTCCGCAGCCCTGCTGTTTCAGGCCGGGGCCAGCGCAAACACCGGTTTACCGCGCGAGAAGGTCGCGACGACTGGCGAAATTCGTGCCACGGCTTCGGCGGAACAGCTCGCCGCTACCAGCATCATGCTCGCTTCATCGCCCGGTACTGGCCACTGGCGGTCACCCTGGGCTGTCAGCGGCAGCCGATCGTCTGTGGCGATCGCCAGCGCCCGCGACAGCGAGAACTCATCCGATCCCCGATAGAGCTGCGCATAGAGATTCGCTTTTTCCATCATGCTGCCGGTGCCAAACGGTGACCAGTGATCGATAACGCTGTCGGTGCCGGTCATCACCTTCACGCCCGCTGCCTGTAATTGCGGAATCGGCATGGTCAGCTTGCCGATCGGCAGCGTAGAGGCGACGCTGAACTGCTGCTCCGCCAGCCCTTCGATCATCTTATCCAGCGTACTGCCGGTCAGGGTCGCCAGCGCAAAACCGTGGCTCAGCGTCACTTTGCCCTTCAGCGCCGGATTCTTTGCCACGGTGCCAATCATGTACTGAATCGCCGCCACGCCAGCGGGTGAGGTTTCATGCAGATGTATATCCACGCCGCGCTGATAGTCGAGCGCAATCTGGAACATCGCATCCAGTGACTTCTCCATGGCACCATCGACATTGGTGGGGTCCAGGCCGCCGACATACTCAACGCCGTGCTGCATCGCCTCGCGCATCAGCCCATCGACCTGCGAGTGCAGCAGGCCATGTTGGGGAAAGGCTACAATCTCGCAGGGAAAGGCGGGGTGACGGGCTAATGCCGCCTGCAGATGCTCCAGACTTTGCAGGCCGCTGACCGGATCGATATTGCAATGGCTGCGGGCGCGGGTGGTGCCTTTGGCGTGCAGCAGAGCGATCAACCCTTCGGCGCGCGCCTGAGAGTGCGGCAGCAGTTGCGGAATCAGCACCTGTTCACGCGCAATCATGTCCATGATAGTTTTGCCCTGACGGGGACGCGGAGCCTGCCACGGGCCGCCGTAGAAGGTTTTATCAAGGTGGATATGCATATCCTGGGTGGCGGGCAGCAGCAGGGCATCCTGTGCATCCCACGACGGCAGGGTGCTGTCACCCTGACCCGCGGGTGTCAGCTGGTCAATTTTACCGTCGCGCACGCTGATGTCGTAACGCCCGGTGCGGGTCGCAACGATCTCATCATCCTCACGGATAAAGCCCTCCTCCAGCCGCACATTGCGCAGCAGATAGTGATCCTGCCGGGGCAGGGCGGCGGGCTGGTCGGGATTGATGGAGGACAAAGGTGATGGCGTGGCGGCACTGGCCTGGCCGAGACCGGCGGCCAGCAAGCCGCCTGCGGCGGTCCAGCGGACGCTCTGCCCAAGGAAATCACGACGGCTCGGCGAAGAGGAAATAGGCATCAGAGGCTCCTGCAAAGTGAACAAGGTCTTAATCTGACAAACGACGCTCCACCCTGCTGCGTTATTTTCCACTGACGACTATTCGATATCTCACTGCCAGCGCAGCTGGCTGAAGGTTGCCAGGGATTCCGCCAGCTCGCGCTGCAGCGGGTCCTGCGGATGACGACAGAACAGCGCCAGTTCGAAGGTATCAATCACCGGCAGACCCTGTTCCGGGCCCAGTACCCGATGTTGCGGCAGGCGGCAGCTGGCGGGCAGTAATGTCAGCCCCAGACCCTGCGCACTGGCGGCGGCCAGCGCGACCAGGCTGGCGCTGCTGTAACTAATGCGCCAGCTACGGCCCAGTGCGTCGAGCGTCTGACACACCTCATCGCGATAGAGCCCCTGCTGGGGAAACAGCACCAGCGGTACCGGCGTCTGCTCAAAGCAGGGCCACTCTGCGCTATCGAGCCACAGCAGGGGTTCAGGACGCGACGCCAGCGGACGCTCGCCAGCGGGCTGTTTAATCAGCATGATGTCGAGCTCTTCACGCTGCCAGGCGCGACGCAGCTCCACCTGCATGCCGCTCATCACGTCCAGCCGAAGTTGCGGATGGTCGCGACTGAAGTGCGCCAGCAAACCGGCCGTGGGCGCGGCGAAATCTTCCGGCACGCCAAGACGCAGCACACCGTCGCGCCACTGGTCACTCAGCACATCGTGCGCTTCCCCATTCAGGGCGATAATCCGCCGGGCGTAGCCTAAAAGTTTCTCGCCCTCTTCGGTGATCTGCACCTGATGCGAAGAACGGTTCAGCAGCTCTTTGCCGACCATCTCCTCCAGCCGTCGCACCTGCTGGCTGACGGTGGACTGCGACAGGTGCACCCGGTCGGCGGCGCGGGTAAAGCTGGCGGTTTCGCACACCGCGACAAAGCTGAGCAGTTGTTGCGGAGTAAACATCGGCTGACGATTCATATTTCCACTACCTGGCAGAGTAATATTTCATTTCCAGATAGTAACGACTGCTGCCAGGCTGGCAACTTTTAACTGTGTGGATCTCAGATGAAGAGAGAGAACAACCTGCTGCTGGCGGCGCTGGTGTTAGCCGGGCTCAATATGCGACCGCTGATGACCTCGGTCAGTCCGTTACTCGGCGAGCTGCGTCAGAGCATCGGTCTGTCGCCGCTGGCGGCATCGCTGTTGCCTGCGGTGCCGATGATGATGATGGGTGCCATTGCGTTAGTCAGCGCCCCGCTGATGCAGCGCTTTGCGGTGCGTAAACTGCTGCTGGGTGGCCTGGTGCTGCTGTTGCTGGCGCTGGTGAGTCGGCTGTTTGTGGCTGACGGAGGCTGGCTGGTGCTGAGTACTGTGCCGGGAGGGGCGGGCATTGGCATTGTGCAGATGGCGATGCCGGGATTGATCCGTCAGCGATTTGGCAGCCGCAGTGCCGGCGTGACCGGACTGTGGGCAGCGGCGCTGATGGGCGGCGGTGGGATTGGCGCGGCGATCTCGCCGTGGCTGAATGGGCAGCTTGGCTGGCAGGGCGCGCTGAGCAGCTGGGCGCTGCCGGTGGTGCTGGCCATCCTGCTCTGGCTGTTTATCACCACCCCACGTGCAACCCGGACAGAGGCCGCCGCTCTGCCTTCGCTGTGGCGGAAAACCCGCGCCTGGACGCTGGCGTTGAGCTTCGGTCTGGTGAACGGCGGATATGCCATCTGTGTCGCCTGGCTGCCCGATTTTTATCATCAACTCGGCTGGAGCGCGCAGGCGGGCGGGTCACTGCTTGGCATGATGATCGGCTGTCAGGTCACAGGTGCGCTGCTGCTGCCCTTGCTGGCGCGGGGCCGCGATCGCCGTCCGCTGCTGCTGCTGACACTGGCGATGCAGTTCAGCGGCATGCTCGGTTTCCTGTTTGCGCCACAACTGGCACCGTGGCTCTGGGCGGGGATTGCGGGCTTCGGGCTGGGCGGGGCATTTCCGCTGGCGCTGGTGCTGGCGCTGGATCATCTGGAGCAGCCGCAGGCTGGCGCGCGGCTGGTGGCTTTTATGCAGGGCGTCGGCTTTATTATCGCAGGCAGCATGCCGTTTATCGCGGGGCAGTTGCATGCGCTCACCGGTCACTTCACCAGCGTCTGGTTATTGCAGGCGGCGGTCACGCTGCTGTTAATCGTGCTTAATCTGCGTTTCCATCCGCGCAGCTATCAGCACGCCTTTCCTGAGGTGAATCGCTGATTTTGGTCCGACCAATCCCGGCAATATTTTTCTCTGGTTCACACTCCGGGAAAATTCGCGCATCTTCTGTTGCCACAGGTTAACAATGCGTTAACTATCTGTTGCCATAAGCCCCGACAGAGCGGTTTGGTCTGACCAATCCGGGGCAGATGGCACCAGCGCTGCGGCTGCGTGCCACGTCACCTTTTCCTCTGGAGATACTGGCATGCAGATCTGGCAACAAAACTACGATCCGCTGGGTAATATCTGGCTTTCAAGCCTGATCGCACTGATCCCGATTCTCTTTTTCTTCTTTGCGCTGATTAAGCTGAAGATGAAAGGCTACCTGGCGGCCACCACCACCGTGGTGCTGGCGCTGCTGGTGGCGCTGTTTCTCTATCAGATGCCGGTTGCACAGGCGCTGGCCGCCGTGGTGTATGGCTTTCTCTATGGCTTGTGGCCGATTGCCTGGATTATTGTCGCCGCGGTGTTCGTCTACAAGATCTCAGTCAAAACCGGCCAGTTCGACATTATCCGCGCCTCTATCCTGTCGATTACTCCCGATCAGCGTCTGCAGATGCTGATTGTCGGCTTTTCGTTCGGAGCGTTTCTGGAAGGGGCTGCGGGCTTTGGTGCGCCGGTGGCGATTACCGCCGCGCTGCTGGTGGGACTCGGCTTTAATCCGCTCTACGCTGCCGGGCTCTGCCTGATTGTAAACACCGCGCCGGTGGCCTTTGGTGCGATGGGCATCCCGATTATTGTGGCGGGGCAGGTGACCGGGCTGGATAGTTTTGCCATCGGCCAGATGGCCGGACGCCAGCTGCCGCTGCTGACCCTGATTGTGCTGTTCTGGATTATGGCGATCATGGATGGCTGGCGCGGGGTGAAAGAGACCTGGCCGGCGGTGGTCGTGGCAGGGGGATCGTTTGCCATTGCCCAGTTCCTCAGCTCCAACTTCCTGGGGCCGGAGCTGCCCGATATTATCTCGTCGCTCGCCTCGCTGATTTCGCTGACGCTGTTCCTGCGGGTCTGGAAGCCGGTTCGCATCTTCCGCTTTGCGGATGCAGAGGCGAAACAGGGCGATCCGTTGCTGCCACCGCAGAAGTATCGGCTGGGGCAGGTGATCCGCGCCTGGATGCCGTTCCTGTTTCTCACCGCCACCGTCACGCTCTGGAGTATCCCGCCGTTTAAAGCGCTGTTCGCCAAAGGCGGTGCGCTCTATGAGTGGGTGCTGGCTATGCCGGTGCCGATGCTGAATGAGCTGGTGGCGCGGATGCCGCCCGTGGTCGGTACTGCAACCCCTTATCCGGCCATCTTTAAGCTGGATCTGGTGTCCGCCACCGGCACCGCCATTTTAATTGCGGCGATCATGGCGATGATTTTCCTGCGCATGAAGCCAAAGGCGGCATTGCAGACTTTTGGTGAAACGCTGAAAGAGCTGGCGCTGCCGATCTACTCTATCGGGATGGTACTGGCCTTTGCCTTTATCTCGAATTACTCCGGGCTGTCTGCGACGCTGGCACTGGCGCTGGCTCACACCGGCCACGCTTTTACCTTCTTCTCACCGTTCCTGGGCTGGCTGGGCGTCTTCCTGACCGGATCAGACACCTCATCGAATGCGCTGTTTGCTGCTTTACAGGCCACGACCGCGCAGCAGATTGGCGTCTCCGATATTCTGCTGGTGGCGGCCAACACCACCGGTGGCGTGACCGGTAAGATGATCTCGCCGCAGTCGATCGCTATCGCCTGTGCGGCGGTCGGGCTGGTGGGTAAAGAGTCCGACCTGTTCCGGTTTACCGTTAAACACAGCCTGATTTTCACCTGTATGGTCGGTGTGATAACCACACTTCAGGCCTACGTCTTCCCCTGGATGATCCCATGAGCAGCAATGCCGATCCGCTGGTGACGCGCCTGCGGGCCTATATCACCGAACATCAGCTCGAGCCGGGCATGCGCCTGCCCGCCGAGCGGCAGCTCTCTGCGGAGCTTGGCGTCTCGCGCTCCTCGCTGCGTGAAGCCATACAACAGTTGATCAGCAACGGCATGCTGATTAGCCGACGCGGCGGCGGCACCTGGATCCGTCAGCAGCTGGCGCCCTGGTCGGAACAGCGCATCGTCGAGCCGATTCGCCAGCTACTGCGCGACGATCCCGACTACCGCTACGACATTCTGGAAGCGCGCCATGCCATCGAGGCCAGCACCGCCTGGCACGCCGCACTGCGCGCCACCGACGCCGACAAAGAGAAGCTGCAGTACGCTTTCGACGCCACCCTGAAGCTGAAAGAGAGTGACGATCCCGATCTCGCCGCCCAGGCTGATGTGCGCTTCCATCTGGCGATTGCCGAGGCGTCGCACAACGTGGTGCTGCTGCAGACCATGCGTGGTTTTTTTGAGCTGCTGCAATCGTCGGTGATGCAGAGCCGTCAGCGCATGTATACCCAGCCCGCGATTTTTGCCCGCCTGACTGAACAGCATCAGGCGCTGCTCGATGCGATCCTCACTGGCGATGCCGACGCTGCGCGCCAGGCGGCGATGCAGCATCTGGGATTCGTGCACACCACCATGAAAAGCCTGCATGAAGATGAAGCGCGTCAGGCGCGCATCACCCGCTTACCGGATAACGACACACGCAACCCAAAGGAATCTGACTGATGATTATCTCCGCTGCCAGTGACTATCGCGCGGCCGCGCAACGTATCCTGCCGCCGTTCCTGTTTCACTATCTTGATGGCGGTGCCTATGCCGAGCACACCCTGCGTCGCAACGTAGAGGATCTCTCGGATGTGGCGCTGCGCCAGCGCATTCTGAAAAATATGTCGGAACTGAGTCTTGAAACCAAACTGTTCAATGAAACCCTGTCGATGCCGGTTGCGCTGGCACCGGTCGGCCTGTGCGGCATGTATGCCCGCCGGGGTGAAGTGCAGGCGGCGCGCGCGGCAGACCTGAAAGGCATTCCGTTTACCCTGTCGACCGTCTCGGTCTGCCCGATTGAAGAGGTGGCCCCGCAGATTAAGCGTCCCATGTGGTTCCAGCTCTATGTGCTGCGTGACCGCGGCTTTATGCGCAATGCGCTGGAGCGCGCCAAAGCCGCCGGTTGCTCTACGCTGGTGTTTACCGTGGATATGCCCACGCCGGGCGCGCGCTATCGCGATGCGCACTCCGGGATGAGCGGCAATCACGCGGCGCTGCGTCGTTACTGGCAGGCGGTCACCCATCCACAGTGGGCGCTGGATGTGGGTCTGCAGGGGCGCCCTCACGATCTGGGGAATATCTCCACGTATCTGGGCAAGCCTACCGGGCTGGAAGATTACATCGGCTGGCTGGCGAATAACTTCGATCCCTCTATCTCGTGGCGCGATCTGGAGTGGATCCGCGAGTTCTGGGATGGACCGATGGTGATCAAGGGCATTCTCGATCCGGAAGATGCGCGTGATGCGGTGCGCTTCGGCGCCGACGGCATCGTGGTCTCTAATCACGGCGGACGCCAGCTGGATGGCGTGCTCTCCTCGGCGCGTGCGCTACCGGCCATTGCCGATGCGGTAAAAGGTGACATCGCCATTCTGGCGGACAGTGGCATTCGCAACGGGCTGGATGTGGTGCGGATGATTGCGCTGGGCGCAGACAGCGTGCTGCTGGGACGGGCATTTATCTATGCGCTGGCAACCCACGGTCAGCGCGGCGTAGAAAACCTGCTGACGCTGATTGAAAAAGAGATGCGCGTTGCCATGACCCTGACCGGCGCGAAGTCAATCGGTGAAATTACCCGCGATTCGCTGGTGCAGGCGGAAGCGTTACTGGCACCGCAGAGCACATCGCCACGTCCCCGCGCGGTGAGTTGAGCCTGCGAAAATGAATGTATTGTCTATACTTAGCTTCTTTACCAACAGGAGGAACGACATGACAATTCATAAGAAAGGTTCGGCGCATTGGGAAGGCGATATCAAAGGCAAAGGCACCGTCAGCACCGAGAGCGGCGTGCTGAGCCAGCAGCCTTATGGCTTTAACACCCGTTTTGAAGGCGCCAAAGGCACCAACCCGGAAGAACTGATTGGTGCAGCGCATGCAGCCTGTTTCTCTATGGCGCTGTCGCTGATGCTGGGCAACGCAGGTCATCCGCCGGAAAGCATTGATACCACGGCCGACGTGTCGCTGGACAAAAAAGGCGATGGCTTTGCTATTACCAAAGTGGCACTGACCAGCACCATCTCTCTGCCAGGCATTGATGAGTCGACCTTCGATGAGATCATCAATAAAGCCAAAGCGGGCTGCCCGGTTTCTCAGGTACTGAACGCGGAAATTACGCTGGATTACACCCTGAACAACTGATGCCGGTAACGGGTCGCCTTTTGGCGGCCCGGGCGTTATGCTATGCCTCACCGGTCCTGTTGCTGACCGGAACAGATGCGCCTTCTGGCGCATCTTCGCTTTCTGACCAGAGGAAACTGAGGTGACGAGATACCGGGCAGCCAAAAAGTACTGGAAGATGGTGCTGGTTCTGTTGTGCATCTGTGGCGCGCTGCTGCTGATTCGCTGGGCTGCCATGATCTGGGCCTGAACAGATGAAGGGGATTGGCCGCCACACGCTGGGCATATTATTGATGGTGATTATTGTGCTGGAAGCGGTTCACTATCTGCTTACTGCCTCATGGCTGCCGTGGCGATAAACGCGCTCAGACAAAGGCATCCTCGCGCCTTTTAGCCCGCACATCGCTGCGCGCAATGCGATAAGCCTTGCGCGGATCGCCCACCACAAACTCAAAGGTTGGCGTGTAGTAAAATGGCAGCCAGCCGCCATAGCTGCTCTCCCACTCCCAACGGACGGGGCAGGGCCACAGAATGCCATCATACAAAAGATAGTAAACCCAGCGTCCACCAGGACGACGGGGGCGTGATGTTTTCATGGGATTCACAACGATAATGGTTAACAACAGCTTATATTTTGTACGCTAAAGCGTCAGCTTGCAACGTTACAGCCCTGCTTTATTGAATCTGGCCCTGAATTAGCGATGTACTTCGCCGCACAGCAGTACCACATTCGGTCTGACTTTATGAATGCGGTTCGCCATCGTTTCACAGTCGACCTTCGTCGGATAGATGCGCTCTGATACTGGCAGCGCCTCGCAGGCATCGTAGCCGCATGCGCTCACTAACAACACAAATCCTATCAACATAGATCCTCTCCTTTACACGGTCTGGTGGTCCGGACTGTGGTGCTTTTTATCCCTTTTTAACATCCAGTATAGACAAACGTGCCGGGGCGGCATTGTCAGTGTGAGCTATGGTCCGCCAGTCAGGGTGTGATGCGGCGGTCTGTAAGGTGTGTCAGAAGGGGCGGGCCTGGCGCTAGCCTGCGAAATACCAGGCGGGCAGCAGCGCAATCAGGTTATTCAGCGTGTGCAGGAAGATGGGCAGCGCCAGACTGTTACTCCGCAGCCGGGCGTAACAGAGCAGTAGCGAAAACAGCGTCAGGGCGATAAGGGTCTGCCAGTGCACATACTGCGTATGCATCACCGCAAACAGCAGTGAGGTCAGCAGCATACAGGCAAAGCGGCTCCGTGGCGCCCACAGCAGAAAGCCCTGCAACAGAAAACCGCGGAACAGCACCTCTTCAAACACCGGTGCGAGCAGCACGGCGGTGAGCAGCAGAATTAGCAGCGAATTGCGTCCCTGTTGGGCCTGCATCACCAGCCATCCTTCCGGCTGCATGAACTGCATCTGTGCGGCCATCAGAACAAATAGCGCGCCAGTAAACAGCAGAGTTTGCAGCGTGCAGAGTTCACCCAGCGGCAGGTCGGTGCGGCGCTGGCAGTAAAAGCGGTAAAGCGGATAGATAACAGCAAATTCAAACAGGCAGAGCACCGGCACCAGCAGGCCGTCATTACGCAGCACGCTGTAATTAGGGAACAGCGTGATCAGCATGGTAACCAGGTAATAGACCACAAAGCTGCCGACGTAGAACAGCGTCAGTGTCACTCTGTCGGAATTGGTATTCATAGGCGACTCTGCCAGCGAAGGTTAGCGCATAGTAGCAATGCACCAGATCGCTGTCGAGTCAGCCTGTAACACAATATTTAAGCGCAAAATGTTAACCGCAGACTAAACACCCGCGCGCGTGAGCCGATAACTGAGGAAACTAATCTGGTCAGCACTGCATGTTGTATTGCAGGCCCGTCATCTCAAACTCTGACTGTGTAGTGAGCACTCTTAATGACTTCTAACCCTCCGGCGCCACCCTCGCCTCCATTCAGTCATGCCGCTGAAGACCGCACTGTCCGCTTTACGCGGCGCAGCCTGCGCACGCTTTCGCTGCTGCTGTTTGGCGTGCTGGTGCTCTCGATGCTGATGGTGCTGACGATTGCGCAGCGGCAAAACAGCGTATCGGTTGAGCATGACCAGTTGCTGATGCAGCAGGCGTGGAAAAATCGTCAGGAGGCGATGGTCACGGATATCCGGGATTATGCGTTCTGGGGCGAAGCCTGGCGCAATCTCCATGTCAGGGTCAACAAAGTCTGGGCTTATGACGAAGAGAACTTTGGTCCGGGCCTCTACGAAGAGTATCACTATGAGGGCGTATTCGTGGTCGACGGCAACGGTCACACCACGTACAGCGTCATTAATGGGCAGCTGGTGGATACGCCGCTGGAAGCCTGGCTGGGAAAAGAGGCTCCAGCGCTGATTGCGGCGGCACGTCAGCGCAACGATACGGCGATAACCCGTGATGCGCTGATTAATCATCTGCCCGCCATTGTGGTTGCCGCCCCCATCGGCAGCGGCAAACTGACGAATATGCCGCCGATAGCGGGGCCGGCGTCAGTCATGGTGTTTGTGAATCTGTTCACCCCTGCCAAATTACAGGCGCTGGGCGCCACGCTGGATGTGCGCGAACTGCGCCTGCCCGTCAGTGCAGGGGATGCCCTGCGTGAACCGCGGATGGTGCAACCGTTACCCGGCGGCGATCTGATTGTGCTGCGCTGGACGCCAAAGATGCCTGGCATGGGCCTGGTCTGGTTTCTGTTACCACTACTGATGCTCATGGCGATCATCATTGGCATAATCACCCATCGCGTCAGCCGCCATGCGCTCTCTAATGCGATTCTTTCTGACCGGCGCTTTGCCCTGCTGGCGATCAGTCAGCAGGAGCTGGCCAACAGTGAAGCGCGGTTTCGCGATCTCGCTGAGGCGGCGTCAGACTGGATCTGGGAAACGGATGGAGAGGGCCGCCTGATCTACCTGTCAGCGCGCTTTCAAACCGTGACCGGCCACGATATTACACACTGGCTGGGCCGTCACATCGATCACCTGCTGACGCATCCCAGCCATTCGCTGGTCGCCTGGCTGCAGCGTCAGGAGGAGGAGGGGCAACGGATGCCACTGCGCTGTCAGTTTATGTCGGCGCACGGCAACCGCCGTATCGGCCAGCTGGTCGCGAAAACAATCTGGCATGATGCGCGACGTATCGGGTTTCGCGGCACGGTGTCGGACATCACTCAGAGCATGGAAGCCGAGGCGCGCATTCATTTTTTGTCGCGTCATGACGTCTTAACCGGCCTGTCGAACCGCGTACAGCTGCAGGAGTTTCTGACGCTACACCTTGAGCTGCCTGATGGCGCTGCGCCGCTGACGCTGATTACCCTCGATCTCGATCAGTTCAGGCCGATTAATGAAACCTGGGGCCATGCGGCGGGCGATGAAGTGCTGAGCCAGATAGCGCAGCGTCTGAAGCGCTGTATCGGCCCGCAGGAGCTGGTGGCGCGGCTGAGTGGCGATGAGTTTGTGCTGGTATTGCGTGAAACGAACCGTGAGCGGGTCGATCAGCGTTGCGCACAGCTGGTGCACGAGGTTCAGCAGCCCATCAGCACCGGCCAGCATGTCCACTATCTCACCGTCAGCATGGGGATTGCCTGTGTACCGCAGGATGCCAGCCATCCGGAAGCGCTGCTGCAAATGGCTGATATCGCGCTGAATGAAGCGCGCGAAGCGGGACGCAATCAGTGGGTCTGGTATGCCAATGAGATGGCCAGTCAGCGTGAGGATAAGCGTGAAATGGCGCGGCGGATTGAGAAAGCGCTGAAGAACAATGAATTTCGCCTGCACTACCAGCCCCGCTATCAACTGCTGACGGGTCAGCTGGCAGGTGCTGAGGCGCTGATTCGCTGGCAGATTGCGCCGGATGAGTGGATTACCCCCGATCACTTTATTCCGCTGGCGGAAGAGAGCGGTCTCATCGCCACCATCAGCGACTGGGTGCTGATGCGCGCATGTGAGGATGCGCTGGGATGGGGGGGCGATCGCTATGTTTCGGTTAATATTTCGCCCATGGAGTTCCGCACCAGCGATTTAGTGCAGCGGGTTGCGGATGTGCTGGCGAAAAGTGGCCTGCCGGCTACCCGGCTGGAGCTGGAGATCACGGAGAACGTGACCTTTGAACATCCGCAGCATGCGCTGGAGGTGATGCAGGGTTTACGGTCACTCGGGGTAAGGTTAACCGTTGATGATTTCGGCACCGGCTATGCGGCCCTGGGCTACCTGAAGACCTTCCCATTTAATGGGCTGAAGATCGATCGCTCCTGGATGAAAGATTTCCCGGAGTCGCAGCAGGCACAATCGGTGGTCGCGGGGATTATTGCGCTGGCACGCGCCTTTGCCCTGACAATTACGGCTGAGGGGATTGAGACAGAAGCGCAGCTGAACCAGCTAAAACAGCTCTCGTGCGAAGAGGGGCAAGGCTACTTCCTCGGTCGACCGATGCCGCTGGCTGCATTCAGTACGCTTCTGGAAAGAACCGCGCAGAACCAGGCTGAACCCGTTTAACGGACTTTAACCGCCACGGCGGTCATCAGCATTGCGCAGACGACAAAAATAATCAGTTCCATCATGACCTCCACAGGGCTAAGACTATTCTTAATATTGTAGTTTCCTGGTGTGCTTTTTTTAGGCAATGAGTGCGATTAATCTTAAAAAATGACCTGTGCCGCGACCCGTTTAATGCTGCTGTAACAACTTTACTTTTTAGGGGTTCAGGTCAGCAGGTACGCTTTGCTACTCTTGGGGCAGGGTTTTACACGTCCAACAGGAGAATAAACGTGAAATTTTATGGAAAAGGGCTGCTGGTAGTGGGGCTGTTTGCATTAACCGCCTGTCAATCTGCCTCTAAGCCCGATACCGCCAGTGTGGCACAGGATCCCGAAGCTGACCGCTGTGGTGCCTCTCAGTTTCAGAATTATGTCGGTAAACCGTTAACCGCGCTGCAGGGTCAGCACTTCGAACAGAAGGTCCGCGCCATTCCCTATAATTCTGCCGTCACCATGGACTTCAACCTTAACCGGCTGAACTTCCTGGCTGACAAAAATGGCAATATCAGCTCAGTTTATTGTGGTTAACGGCAAAGATGTCATAGGTTTGTCATAACGGCAGGCGAGGATAGCAGCGCGTTTAAGAAACTTCCTCGTCACACAATAGATAGTGCTCGTCTTGTTTATTCCCGCCCCGGCGGGAATTTTTTTAGCGGCTTCGGGCCGTAACAGGAGCAGAGAAGATGAAACGCATAATCGGGGCACTTCTGCCCGCATTGTTACTCAGCAGCACACTGGCGCAGGCTTCCAGTGAAGAGGCCTGGCAAAAGAGCCGTCAGGTGATGGTGCAGGCCTGCATTAACGCCAGTCATCTGAGCAAAGTAAAGGTGCTGGGCGAGCCAATCGAGTATGACGACAATACGGGCTACAGCGCACTGTTGCTGGAGGGACGCTATCCCCAGCCGCAGATGAAAAATAAGCGTGGACGGGAGCTGTGCCTGTTTCAGCGCAGCAGCGGACGGGCCAGTATCAGCGAAGCGGATAAATTGCGTTGGGTGAAGTAGGTGGTGGGTTTACGCCTCCGGCTGCGTGTCGATCAACTGCGCCAGCAGGGTGCGATAACGCTGCAACTGCGTCTCGTCGCCTTCCACTTCCAGTTTATCGATCACCCGCGCAATAAGGGCTTTATTGGTGGCGGGTTCTCCCGCTTCCATTATTTCACGCAGAATCACCGCCAGCAGATCGGACTCAGGCGGTATCCGCCAGTCCGGGCTGTTAAAATAGTCGCTGATAGCACGGCTGGCGCTGTCAGGTTGTACTCTCATTACCCACCTCCGCTAAAACAAGACCCCCTCCCTTACACCTGAGCATAAGGGCGTTTAACCATGAAATATGCTGGTTCGCCTCAGCGTAGCCGGACGGTCTGCACCGTTTTTTGCGGAGGATGTCGCGCCGATTAAAAAGATTGCCACACCGCCGCGGCTGGCGGTTTTTTAAACATAGAAGCGGGGGGATGAGTTGTCAGTAACAGAATGACATATTTTTCTATATTGACGGGGCGGGTCAGGGAAGATTGCGTCCGGCCAGACCATCGTCCGCGTGCTTCGCGCTAAAAACCCGGCGGGCTGGAAAATTTGCGCCGGTGATTGCGCTGAATCAAAGAGGAATCCGGTCTTTTGCCATTTGTGCCATGTTTTGTCGGTCACGCTGAGAATAGCCGCGTTAGACTGAGCATTCCCTCTCTTTAAAATATCTGCTCATGCCACGCACTATAGAACCCTGGAAGATAAACCTGATCTCGGTCTGGTTTGGCTGCTTTTTTACCGGCCTGGCCATCAGTCAGATCATCCCGTTTCTGCCGCTCTACCTTGAGCAGCTTGGCGTAACCGGTGGCGAATCACTGAGCCTCTGGTCGGGTCTTACCTTCAGTATCACCTTTGTGGTTTCGGCGGTCGTAGCCCCGCTGTGGGGCAGTCTTGCCGATCGCAAAGGCCGTAAGCTGATGCTGCTGCGCGCCGCTTTTGGCATGGGCGTGGTAATTCTGCTACAGGCTTTTGTCACCGAAGCCTGGCAGTTGCTGCTGCTGCGTGCCCTGATGGGGCTGACCTCCGGATATATTCCCAACGCCATGGCGTTGGTGGCCGCTCAGGTGCCGCGTGAACGCAGCGGCTGGGCGCTGAGCTGTGTCTCAACCGGCCAGATTGGCGGGGTGATTCTGGGACCGATGCTGGGCGGGCTGCTGGCAGACTGGGTCGGTTTGCGTACGGTGTTTATTGTCACCGCAGCGCTGCTGATGGTCAGCTTTCTGGTGACGCTGTTCCTGATCAAGGAGACCGGTTACACCCCGGTGAGTAAAAAGGAGAAGCTCAGCGGACGCGAGGTTTTCCGCTCGCTGGATAATCCAAAACTGATGCTCTGCCTCTTTTTCACCACCATGGTGATTCAGATGTGCAACGGATCGGTGAACCCGATCCTGACGCTCTTTGTGCGGGAACTGGCACCCACCGCTGAGAATATCGCTTTTCTTAGCGGGGTCATTGCCGCGCTGCCTGGCGTCTCTGCACTGCTGGCCGCGCCTCGTCTGGGACGACTCGGCGATCGCATCGGCACGCAACGTATCCTGCTGGCAACGATGGTCATCTCGCTGCTGCTGTTTATCGCCATGTCGTTTGTCACCAGCACGACACAGCTGGGGGTATTACGTTTTCTGCTGGGCTTTGCCGATGGCGCGATGATGCCCGCGGTGCAGACGCTGCTGGTGCGTCACTCGCGTGACAACATCACCGGCCGGATCTTCGGCTACAACCAGTCCTTTATGTATCTCGGCAATGTCGCGGGTCCGCTGCTGGGCGCCGCGGTGTCGGCGGTGGCCGGTTTCCGCTGGGTCTTTTTTGCCACCGCCGTGGTCGTGCTGATTAACGTGCTGTTTCTGAAGCGCTTTTACCGGCGTCCGAAGACAGCGCTGCCCGCGTCGGCTGGCAAATTGTCAGTTCAGCCTGCCAGCGCTGCTGAGTCAGTAAAAACTCAGGACTGACGCTGGGGCTCCAGGAGTCATCGCCGCCGACACCCATGTGGCAGGCATCCAGATGCAGCCAGCAGCCCGCTTCCGGACGCAGATGGTGGCGGTGTGATGCCTCCCGCAACTGCTCCAGGCTAAAACGGCTCAGTGAGAAAGCGAAATCGCCGCTGACCTGCCAGCTGCCGCTGTCGAGCTGACGGGTGCCGCAGCGCAGACCGTTCTCACCCGGGAAAACATAAGGCGTTGAGAGCTGATCCAGCGGCAGCTCCCAGCGGGAAAACTGCGCGGCCAGCTGGCGATCGGGATAGTTTTCATGCGGACCCAGGCCGAGCCAGCTCACCTGTTGTGGTATCTGCGTCAGCTCACAGCGTAATCCGATGCGCGCGGGCGGGGGCAATCCGCGCGACTGCTCAACGGAAAGCTGCAACTGCAATTCACCCTGCGCATTGATCAGATAACGTTTACGGCTGATAAAGGCGATCTGGCCATGGGCGAGCCAGCTGTGCAGCGTCTCAATCTGCACCGCCTGTGGCAACGCATTCGCCGTCATCGACACCAGCTGGCTGCTCATCTGGTCATAACCCGCTGCTTTCCAGCGCTCGACCCAGGCATTGGGATCAACGCGTTCCGCTTCGCTGGTGCCGATGTCATTGTCCAGTGGGGCGCGAATAAAGCAGTCCTGAAGCGGTGAAAGCAGTGTGGGCTGTTCATCCACAAACCACTGCGTCAGTTCGCCGCTGTGGCGTGAAAAATGCCAGCGTTGCTGCTGATGGGTGATGACAATCTCACGGGTATCATCGTGCAGGCCCGGTGCGTGGCCGCTCTCCGGCTTTGATGGCAGCGCCAGCGATGAGGGCAGCGCCCATTGGTGCCAGGCGACACGCCAGCCAGCGGCGCTCCATTGGGTCGGTTGAATCTGATGAACCGCGACGTTCAGCCAGCATTCGCCCTGTAATGCTGGCGGTGACGGCAGCGTGATCCGCTGCTGGCCCTGTGGAGCGATATCCAGCGGCACTTCTCCTTCCGCCACCACACGACCCGCCTGTTCGATGCGCCAGCGCAGCACTTCGTTGTCACTGTGGCGGAACAGATAGTCGCTGCTGACCGTAAAGCTCAGCGGATCGCCGGGATCGACGGCAAACTGCCAGAACTGCTGGGCGCACTGCGCCTCATAAAGCGCCGGATGCGGCGTGCGATCGGCAAATACCAGCCCGTTCATACAGAACTGACGATCGTTGGGTTTATCGCCAAAATCGCCGCCGTAGGCCTGCCAGGGTTCGCCCTGATCGTCATAGCGGGTCAGGCTCTGATCAACCCAGTCCCAGACGAAGCCGCCCTGCAGACGCGGGAACTGGCGGAAGGCCTGCCAGTACTTAGCAAAACCGCCAAAGCTGTTGCCCATGGCATGCGCGTACTCACACAGAATCAGCGGACGCGTCTCACCCGGCAGACCGATCCACTTTTTCAGCGACCATTTCGGCACCGCCGGGAAGGGCTGATCTTCATCAACCCTGGCATACATCGGGCAGATGATATCGGTAGCAGCGGTATCCGCACCGCCGCCTTCATACTGAACCGGACGGGTTGGATCGCTGCTTTTTACCCAGCGGTAGAGCGCATCGTGTGTGGCACCATGTCCTGACTCATTGCCCAGCGACCAGATAATAATGCTGCAGTGATTACGATCGCGCTGCACCATGCGCGTCACGCGTTCGCTATAGGCGGCAAACCAGCGGGGATCATCGGAGAGCCGGTTCATCGGCTGCATGCCGTGGGTTTCGATATTGGCCTCATCCACCACATAAAGCCCATACTGATCGCACAACCGGTACCAGAGCGGATGATTAGGATAGTGTGAACAGCGCACCGCATTAAAATTGTGCTGCTTCATCAGCTCGATGTCGCGGCGCATCGTCGCCTCATCCACCACCTGACCGCGCTCCGGATGATGTTCATGACGGTTGGTGCCGCGGATCAGCAGCGGCTTGCCGTTCAGACAGAGCAGTCCGTTGTCGATGGTGACCTGACGGAAGCCGACATCATAGGCTTCCACCTCGATCAGCTGCTGATTCTCATCCAGCAGCGCCAGCGTGGCGCGATAGAGGTGGGGTGTTTCGGCACTCCACAGCGCAGGCTGTTCCACCGGCAGGCTGAGCAGGGCGCGTTCGGGATAGTGACCCCGCTCGTCAATAATGGCACTGCCCAGCGGCTGCTGACACTGAGCAATCTGCTGTTCACCCTGCCACAGCGTCAGGCGCAGCTGATAGCGCGAACTGACCTCAGCTGGCAGAGCAACACGGACCCGGGCACGCAATTCGGCACGGTAAAACTCCGGGCTGAGCCGGGTTTCCAGCTGAACGTCGGCCAGATGCACCTGCGGTTTATGCATTAACGTGACATCGCGGAAAATGCCGCTCATCCGCCACATATCCTGATCTTCCAGATAACTGCCGTCGCTCCAGCGCAGCACCATTACTGCCAGTCGGTTTTTGCCCGGCCGCAGATAAGGCGTCAGATCGAATTCAGCGGGCAGACGACTGTCCTGAGAGTAGCCAATCCAGTGTCCGTTGCACCACAGGTGAAAGGCCGAGTTTACGCCGTCAAAAATGATGCGTGTCTGCCCATTATCCAGCCAGGCTGCGTCAGCGCTGAATGTGAGCGAGTAACATCCGGTTGGATTCTCTGTGGGTACCAGCGGAGGAGTAACCGGAATCGGATACTGCACGTTGGTATAAATGGGCGCATCGAAGCCGTGCATCTGCCAGTTGGCCGGAACCGGAAGGGTCGTGGTGTCCGGCAGATCCTGCAGTAACCAGCTGGCCGGGACCGCTTCAGGCTGCGTAAAATAACGGAAACCCCACTCTCCGTTGAGGCTCTGCAGTGACGCCGAGGGGCTGTCATCCCGCGCGGCTACTTCATCTCGCCAGCTGGCGAATGGCGGGTGCGCATCAAGCCGATGCAGCGAGGTCACGACCGGATTTTCCCAGTCGCGCCGGGAGAGGATGTCACTAAAAGCAGCCTGAGAGAGAGTCATGTTTATATCCTGTAAATGTAATGCGCTCACAATGCGCAAAATTACGCCGCCTGTAAAGTGTTCACCCTCCCGATTTGCACAAATAATTTGCACTGTAATCCAGCCGGGATGTTGAGATTGTGCCGCCTTAATGGTGGTAAATCGTTAAGTCTGGTCAGCAAAGATGAATAGTCGCCGGATGCGGAAGAATCTCACTTGTCGCCATGCAGGTGGCTCCATACACTCAGCCCGATTTCATCACCCTGAGGTAGATATGGTACGAATCTTTAAGCTGGCTGCCGTTGTGGCATTGGTTACTGCATTAAGCGGATGTATTTTCCCGCCTCCAGGCGGCGGTGGCGGTGGCTGGGGCGGACACGGCGGCGGACCAGGCCGCGGATTTGTCGATCCTCGCTAAGCAAAAGACCGATTTCGGGCGGGCGAAACGTTTAACCATAGCGTTGATTGCAGGGAAAACGTTTCGCTTGCAAGGTTAGCCGAAATCGTCTGAGCAGACGGTGAGGAATGCGGGCTAACTCACTGAAAAAAGTAGCGGTTACCCTCTGTTTTTTTAACCAGCGTGGTGATAATTTCAGCTTTTCTCCACCGCTGAGATAACAGCATGAAAAACCTGATTGCTGAGTTGCTGGTAAAGCTGGCTGAAAAAGAGGCGACAGCCAAAGAGCAGATGGCGCAAATCGAAGCGCTGGAGATTGTTGTTACCGCGCTGGTTCGCAAGCTGGAGCCGCAACAACATCTGGCTATAACCACCAGTATTGAAACCGCAATAGACAATGTGGCCGATGCCGAAGATGAAAATGCGCAACTGCTGCGCAATTACATCGAAAAGTTACTCAGACATCCTCGTCAGTAACAATCCCAGTGCCAGACTGGAATGGGATCTTCACATCACTTTGACCTGAAACATTTTCCGCTTTGCTTATTCGCTGCCAGAATAACAAAGGACAATCCACTGTGGAGATAACAAGATGAAAGTCGGTTTAATGGCGATGATGATGGCGGGCCTGCTGGTCAGTGGACTGGCCGGTGCGGCGGAAAAGACCCCGCAGCAGGAGAAGATGACGATGTGTAACCAGCATGCTAAATCACAGGATCTTAAAGGGGATGCGCGCAAAACCTTTATGAGTGAATGCCTGAAAAAGGACAGCAAGCTGTCGCAGATGTCACCGCAGCAGATGAAAATGAAAAGCTGTAACGGCGAAGCTGGTGATAAAAAACTGGCGGGCGATGCGCGTAAAACCTTTATGAGCCAGTGCCTGAAAAAAAGCTGATTATCCCCACGGCCACGCAGGTGGCCACTTCTCCTTCCCGCGCAATGCTGATTAAATTCCCTTCTATAACAGCATGTTAACCTTCTGATAAGCATTCATCGCCAGGCTTCCCGGTTCTTTTGCCACACTTACTGTTTGTGGGGATTTGCGCAGCACTCTGTTTTGCCGCGCAGCACAAGACAAGAACCGTTAAAGGAGCCATGTCGTGAACTATCAATTTACCGTCGACCTGAACGATCTGCCCCAGCGCCAGCCGGTTAAAAAAACGCTCGGCGAGGTGGAAGTGTTGCTGATCCGCGAAGGCGACAATGTACGTGCTTATCAGGCGAAATGCCCGCACGCAGGCGCGCCGCTGGAGCAGGGCGCGATTTGCGGCGATCGGCTGGTCTGTCCTTGGCACAAAGCCGCGTTTAATCTGGCCAGTGGAAAAATGTGTGAACCGCTGGCGTTAGCCGATCTCAAACAGTATCCGCTGCGCATTGAAGAGGGCCGGGTGCTGGTGAATCCGAAAGCGATGTCCGCCGCGGCGCCGATTGGCAGTGGGGCAGAAGCACCGGTCTATGTGGTGCTCGGTGGTGGGGCGGCGGGCAGCGCGGCGCTGTGGCGTCTGCGCCATGAAGGCTTCAAAGGCCGCGTGATTCTGGTTGAGCGGGAAGCGGATGCGCCTTACGACCGCACCGCGCTGACCAAATTTGTGCCGTCGGGCAAAATGGATATCAGCGAGGTGCCGCAGCTGCTGAAAGCGGATGTGATGGATCACGTTGAACGACTTCAGGCTACCGTGAGCCGCCTGGATGCCCAGCAGCAACGGCTGATCTTTGAGGATGGCGAGACGCTCGCCTTCGACAAACTGCTGATAGCCAGCGGCGCGACGCCAGTCCGCCCCGATTTGCCGGGCAGCGATCTCGATGGGGTCCATCTGCTGCGCAGCAAAGCGCAGACCGATGAGCTGCTTCAGGCGGTGGATGCCAGCCATAAAATCGTGATTATCGGCAACAGTTTTATCGGCACCGAACTGGCGTCGGCGCTGCGTAATCGTGACATTGACGTGACGGTAATCGCCCGACAGGCGTTGCCCTTTGCTAAACAGTTTGGCGATCAGATTGGCCGCTATTTCTATCAGCTGCATGAGCAGAACGGCGTGAAGTGGGTGCAGGGCGAGATCGAAGCCTTACAGGGCGACCAGCGGGTGAGTGGCGTGCAGCTCAAGGGCGGACGGTTGCTGGACGCGACGGTGGTGCTGTTTGCCACCGGGGTTAAACCGGCTACCGACTTTATCCACGATCTCCCGCTGGCAGAGGATGGCAGCCTGCAGGCGGATGAGCAGTTGCGGGTCGCTGACAATATCTGGGTGGCGGGAGATATCGCCACGTATCCGTCGGCGCAGGGGCCGCTGCGCATTGAACACTATCGCGTCGCGCATCAGCAGGGACAAACCGCCGCATGGAATATGCTGGACCAGACCGTCGCGTTTGATCGTGTGCCGTTCTTCTGGACTACGCAGTATGGCACCCGTTATGAGTATCTGGGCCATGCCAAAGAATGGGATTCATTCCAGCTGCTCGGCTCGCTGGAGGATAAAAAGTTTATGGCGTTTTATGGCCAGCAGGGGAGGCTGGCGGCAATCTGCTCATGCGGCATGTATACGCTGACCGCTGAGCTGGTGGAGCGGATGCAGCAGCCGATGACGTTTGCCGACGCGGTGGCGCTCTGTCAGGAACAGATCCGTTAATATCTGTTAAGCTGGAGGCAAGGCGGGCCAGCGTGCGGGGCCGCCTTGCACATCCTTTGTTGAGCGGTTAGCTGCGGCTCAGTTTCTCTGACTTCGCCATGCACTGCAGCATCGCTTCCATCACCGCCGAGCGCATGCCTTTCTCTTCCAGCACTTTCACCGCTTCGATGGTGGTGCCGCCCGGAGAGCAGACCATATCTTTGAGTTCAGCCGGATGTTTTCCGGTGGTCAGCACCATCTGCGCCGCCCCTTTCACCGCCTGTGCAGCAAACTGATAGGCCTGAGCGCGTGGCATGCCGCCCAGTACGGCCGCATCGGCCATCGCTTCGATAAACATAAACACGTAGGCCGGCGCAGAACCGCTGACGCCGACCACGGAGTGAATCAGATATTCATCCACCACGGCCGCTTTGCCGAAGCTCTCAAAAATCGCTATCACCTCGTCGATTTCCGCCTGCTCAACCAGCACGTTGGGCGTGACCGAGGTCATGCCTTCGCTGACCAGCGAGGGAGTATTCGGCATCGCACGGACAATTTTACGATCGTAACCCAGCACCGATGAGAGCGAATCGAGCGTCACCCCAGCCGCAATCGACACCACCAGCGCCTCTTTTTTCAGGCTGCCTGTCAGCTCTTTTAAGACTTTCAGAATGACATTGGGTTTGACCGCGCCGAACAGGATGTCCACTTCACGCGCCAGCGCTTCAGCGCTCTCTGCTGCGTTGATGCCATACTGCTCTGCCATCGCCTGGTTGGTCTCTGCTTTGCGATCGTAAACGAAGATATCAGACGGGGCGATTTTGCCGCTGTTGACCAGTCCGCCGATAATGGCTTTCGCCATATTTCCCCCGCCGATAAACCCGATTTTCTTTGCCAGCATCGCCATCTCCTTAGGACATTATTCGTTTTTCTCAGTGAGCTAGCTTACTTCAGCCAGCCTGAATAACAAGTCAGCCGGGCGCAGGCTGGAAAGCACGCCGCAAATAAAATTTGCCATTTAAGGGGAACCCGGCAAGATCTTACTCTTCTCTGACTGTAAGGAATCATGATGTTTATCTGGGTCGATGCCGATGCCTGTCCGAATGTAATCAAAGAGGTGCTCTACCGCGCAGCCGACCGCACCGCAACTACCATCACTTTTGTGGCGAACCAGTTTCTGCGTGTGCCGCCCTCACCGTATCTGCGCACCCTGCAGGTGCCTGCCGGATTTGATGTGGCGGACAATGAGATCGTCAGACGTTGTCAGCCAGGCGATCTGGTGATCACCGCCGATATCCCGCTGGCAGCAGAGGTGATTGAGAAGGGTGCGGCGGCGCTGAATCCGCGCGGCGAGCGTTACTCACCGGCGACGATACGTGAACGCCTGACGATGCGGGATTTTATGGATACCCTGCGGTCAAGTGGGGTGCAGACCGGCGGCCCCGCGGCGATGAGTCCGCGTGACCGCCAGCAGTTTGCAAATGAGCTGGATAGCTGGCTCACCCAGCAGAAACGCTGAAGTTAAACGAAGCTGTCGTCGTCGTAATCGTTGCCGCCAAAATCATTGAGATCGCTGTTGTCGGCATAATTACTGTCCCAGCCCGTATTCTGGTCGAGGAAGGCGTTGTCGTTACCGCCGTTAAAGGTATCGGCATTGTCATCGCCACCGTTGAAGGTGTTGAGATTGTCATTCACATCGGGCAGGGGTGGCTCATTGATGATGTTCACAATCTCTTCCGGCTGTGAATGGTGGAACATGCTGGTCAGCATATCGGCCATCACCACACCGCCCGCCACACCCACAGCTGTCTGCAGTGCGCCGCCGAGGAAACCGGTGCCGCGTGGTGCAGGCGCTTGTGCAGGCGCATATTGCGGCTGAGCCGGTTGCTGTGGCGCACTGTTCCACGGTGACGATTGCTGTTGCTGCTGCACAGGCGGCTGCTGACGCGAACCGCTGCCAAACAGCCCGGACAGAAAGCCGCCGCTGCTCTGTGCAGGTTGCTGCTGCTGTTGCTGGGCCAGCTGGCTTTCCAGCGCCGATACTTTCTCATTGAGTTTTTTCAGCGCCGCTTCCTGAATCAGGATCGCCTGTGCCATGTAGTAAGGCGCGCCCGGCTGCGCCTGCAGATGCTGGTTAATCAGTTGTTCGGCAGCGGCATCGCGTGCCACGGTCTGGCTTTCAGCCTGTTTCAGACGGCTGAACAGCCCTTCGATCAGTTGTTGTTCTTCGCGTTGCATGATGACTCTCCTGTGGCGATTGTTACCAGTATATGTGGGCGCCAGCGTGAAAAGTAAAATCGGGGCAGTAAGCAAATATTGCCGACGCATTTTAGCCGCTCTTTTGCGGAGTTTTTATCGCTCTGTTACGGCCCTGATGCACAAAACGTGCATGCATTTCCCCTTGAAAACACAAAGATTGTCGCTGTTCAGGGGACGAAAATGCGTAAATCGTGCCTGACAGGTAGAGGCCATAATAATTTCCAGTTATTATGCGTCGCATTAATAAGCTCACCATGCAGCCGCATCGCGCGGTCAGGCGGAGGAACGGCCCTGATGTCACTACCCATCTTTTTGATTGGCGCTCGCGGTTGCGGCAAAACCACGGTCGGCGAGGCGTTGTCGCGGGCGCTGGGCTACGCCTTTACGGATACCGATCACCATCTGCAACTCAGCACGCAGCGGAGCGTGACGGAGATTGTGGCGGAGGAAGGCTGGGAAGGTTTCCGCGCCCGTGAAACGGAATCGCTTAAAGCGGTGACGGCACCCGGAACCGTCATTGCCACCGGCGGCGGCATGATTCTGGCTGAAGAGAACTGTCGTTTTATGCAGGAGCAGGGCCAGGTGATCTGGCTTAGCGCGTCCCCCGAGGTGCTGGCAGAGCGGCTGGAAAGTGAACCTGAAGCGGCCCAGCGTCCGACCTTAACCGGCCGTCCGATTGCTGATGAGATGAGTGATGTGCTGCGTGAACGTGCGCATCTCTATCAGGCTGCGGCCCATCATCAGGTGAATGCGATGCAATCGCCCGAGTGCGTGGTAGAGGAAATTCTGCTGTCACTCTCTCTGGCGCGCGCCAGCTAACCCTCAGATTTTTCCCGCTTTGATCCCGCTTCAGACGGCATTGTCTATACTTATCCTATGACAGGCAGCGGCCTGTCCTGTGGAATGTTATTCAGACAAGAGGGACACAGTATGCCGACCAGACCACCGTATCCACGTGAAGCGAAAGTTGTGCCTGTTGAAAAGGGCACTGAAGGTAATAAAGTAACCTCTTACGAATTGCGTGCTGATCATCCCAAACCGAATTCATTAATCAGTGAGCACGAAACGGAAGAAGAAGCGCGTGACGCTAAAGCGCGCTACGAAGACGTTGAAAAAGAGTAAAGCTTCACTGCTGGCAGGGACGCCAGCCTGTTACACCGGATAACTGCTTATTACTGACCCGCCTGACGCTGTGCCTGAACCACGCCTCTTTTTACTCCTACCTGCAGTCGATCGGGTTATTTAAGAAGCGAAATTGACGCAGATTTACTGTCGAATGCTCTCTGCGTATGCTTCTGTTCTGCACTCTCCTTGTCTCACCAGATAAAGCCCCGCTAATCATTTTTATCCCCTTATTTTCTCTGCTGCCGATCTCTGTGTGAGTCAAATTGTCGCTTGACCGATTCAGCGCCACGCTTTATTTTCATCAAACCAACAGAGGAACTTAGTTCCATATAGTGGAACACGTAACATGACCACACTTGAAAATGCTGCCGCCGTACTTCGATTGTTTCAGCACAAAGGTGTGACGCAGGGGCATGTTGGTCTCTCATTCAGTGAGGTGGTTGAGGCGTTAAACCTGCCAAAAAGCACCGTTTCGCGTCTGCTGGCCACCATGGAAAGTCAGGGGCTGCTGGAGCGGAATGCGGATACGCGCGGTTATCACATTGGTCGCGTATTGCTGGCTGCCGCCGGACATTATCTTTCGGCACCGCTGGTTGACAGCGTTTCAGCGGCGATGGTCAGGCTGGCTGCGAAGACCGGCTGCATGGGTTACGTGTCGAAGCTCGACGGGCGGGAAGTATTAGTGATGCGTATGTTTCATGGGCGTCACTTTACGCAGATGGTCACGCCGCCGGGCAGTCGGATGCCGGCTGCCGCGACCTCAACCGGCCGGGCGCTGTTAGCGCAGTTAAGTGATGAAGAGGTGCTGGCGCGCTTCCATGATCAATGGCAGGTCGCATCAGCGAACTCGCCGCAAAGTCCTGAGGCACTCTGTGCCAGACTGGCTGAGATCCGCCAGCAGGGCTGGTCACTGGCCCGAAATGAATCGCTGCCAGGCATCAGCTCGCTGTCAGTTATTGTTCATAACAAACATCATGGCGAAACGGTGGCACTCTGCCTGTCGTTTCCGTCTATGGAGTCTGAACCGGGTTTCCCCTCAGAGCTCCTTGAAGCATTACGCGCAACGGCCACAGAGATGACCGAAAAATATGGCGCGTAACTTCACACCGTTTTTATCGGCGTAGTACTTTCGCCACACCAGGGAAAACAAAGGCCTTCGGGCCTTTTTCTTTCAATCTGATCGCCACGCTTTACGCAGCACCCCGGTTGCCTGTGTCCGTCTCTCATTGCCTCCTGTATCGGTTCAGCATGCGGAGGGACGACCATCTGCAGTGGCTGTTGCAATCTCTGTGCGCATCAGAGCAGTGAAACTGATAACCGGCTTAAACCGGCCAGCGGGCGGGTAGACGTTATTTCATTTCTTCTGGACAAGGACTGGCGGGGACGTATGGAACGGGTAAATCCGATTAAACACGTTGGCGTGGCACTGGTTTTAATTCTTCTCTCCATTGCGGGTGCCATTATTGGCATTCAGCTGATTACCACCATTGGCGTAACGCCTAACACCTCTATTATCGGCGCGCTGTTTGCTATGCTGCTGGCGCGTATTCCGCTGCAGGCATTTCGCCGTTATCGTTCAATTGAAATCCAGAACCTGGCGCAGACCGCTATCTCTTCAGCCACCTTTGGGGCGGCGAACAGTCTGTTGATGCCGATTGCCGTGCCCTGGGCGCTGGGTGAACCGCAACTGGTCCTGCCGCTGTTCTGTGGCGTCAGCGCCGCGATGCTGCTGGATGCCTGGCTGCTCTATCGGCTGTTTGATACCCGCGTCTTTCCGGCCAGTAATGCCTGGCCACCGGGCGTTGCAGCAGCGGAAGCGATCAAAGCGGGTGATAAAGGCGGACGCCAGGCGTGGCTGCTGGTGCTGGGCATCGTGGGTGGCGTCGTCGGTGCCATGCTGAAGATCCCGATGTCTGCCTTCGGCACCGCGTTTATCGGCAATATCTGGGCGCTGTCGATGCTTGGCATCGGTTTTCTGCTGCGTGCCTATGCGCAGCCGGTGGCCGGTATTGATATTAATGCGCTCTATATTCCGCATGGCGTGATGGTCGGTGCCGGTCTGGTGGCGCTGATTCAGGTCGTGATGGTGATCCGCAGCCGCAAAAATGATGCGCTGGTGGTGAGCCGCAATGGCAATGAGGTGCAGCGGGCGCTGGGTTTCGGCAGCGTGGGTTATATCGTGATTTCGGCGCTGCTGGCGCTGGCGGGCGGCCTGTGGAGTGAGATGGGCATCGCGATGCTGCTGCTGTTTGTTCTTTATGCCGCGTTTGCTGCTTTCGCCCATGAACTGATTGTCGGCATTGCCGCTATGCACTCCGGCTGGTTCCCGGCCTTTGCCGTGGCGCTGATTACGCTGATTATCGGCATTCTGATCGGCTTCCCACCGCTGGCGCTCTGCCTGCTGTGCGGCTTTACCGCCGCCACCGGTCCGGCGTTCGCCGATATGGGTTATGACCTGAAGGCAGGCTTTATCCTGCGCGGCAACGGTGCCGATCTGCAGCAGGAGCTCTGGGGACGTCGTATTCAGCTCATCGCAGCTATGATCGCCTTTGTTGTGTCGATTCCGCTGGTCTGGTACGCCCATACCTTCTTCTTTGCTGACAACCTGCTGCCGCCTGTAGCGCGGGTGTATGCCAAAACCATTCAGGCGGGTGCTGAGCCAGGTATCGCCGGTAATCTGCTGATGTGGGCGATTCCGGGTGCGATTATTCAGTTGATCGGCGGGCCGAAACGCCAGCTGGGCGTGCTGCTCGCCACCGGTTTATTAATTAATAACGCCATGGCGGGCTGGGCAGTAGTGGTGGGGATCGCCTTACGCATCGTAATCATCCGGATCTGGGGCGATCGGGGCCGGTCGCCTATGGAGGTGATGGCGGCAGGCTTTATTGCCGGTGATGCCCTCTACAGCTTCTTTCATTCGCTGTTTGCCAGCAGCAGCAAGAAATAAAGGATAAAGCATGAGTTTGCAGCAGACCCTGGCGGTTTTTGAGTTACTGGATAGCGCCCACATTGACGGACAGCAGGTGGTGGATCTCTTCGCGGCGTATCCTGATGTTGATGCCCGCTTTACCCGTGTCTCCGGTCCCAAAGGCCGCACCGATTTTGTGCGCATTGATATTCCGGGGACGCAGGGCAAATCAGGCGGCGGCAGTGCACCGACGCTGGGGATTATTGGTCGCCTTGGTGGCATCGGCGCTCGTCCTGGTCGTATCGGCATGGTGTCAGATGCGGATGGCGCGATCGCGGCCGTTGCCAGCGCGCTTAAACTGGCGCAGATGCAGAGCAAAGGCGACAGGCTCGATGGCGACGTCATCATTACCACCCATATCTGCCCGGATGCGCCAACGCGGCCGCATCTGCCGGTCGATTTCATGGACTCGCCGATTGACGATGTCACCATGAATGATAATGAAGTGGTGGCGGGTGTGGATGCAATTCTGTCAATCGACACCACCAAAGGTAACCGCATTATCAACCACAAAGGCTTTGCCCTGTCGCCGACGGTGAAAGAGGGCTACATCCTGCGGGTTTCGGAGGATCTGCTGCGCATCATGGAGATGACCAGCGGCCGTCCGGCGGTGACCTTTCCCATCACCACGCAGGATATTACGCCTTACGGCAATGGGGTTTATCACCTCAACAGCATTCTGCAACCTTCTACCGCCACGGATGTGCCGGTGGTGGGGGTGGCGATCACTGCCGAGTCGGTGGTGCCGGGCTGCGGAACCGGCGCCAGCCATGAAGTGGACATTGCGGCAGCGGCGAAGTTTGCCATTGAGGTGGCCAAGGAGTTTGGTCGTGGAACCTGTCACTTCTACGACGCCGAAGAGTATGCGCGGCTGATTTCACTCTATGGCAGCCTGGCGCATCTGCGTCACCGGAATCACTAAGATGACGAAACCACTGGTAACGCTGACTATCGGCCAGTCTCCGCGCAGCGATATTCTGCCGCTGCTGCGGCAGCATCTGCCGGATGCGCTGACCGATCACGCCGGTTTACTGGATGGACTCAGCGCGGCAGAGATTGCCGCACGCTTCGCGCCAGCAGCGGGCGACCGGGTTCTGGTGTCGCGGCTGCAGAGTGGTGAACAGGTGCGGCTGGCGGCCTCGAAAGTGGAGCAGGGATTGCAGCGCAAAATCAGTGCGCTGGAGCAGGCGGGCTATGCGACCATTCTGCTGCTCTGCACCGGTGAATTCAGCCGGCTCCGCACCCAGCGTGCGCTACTGCTGGAGCCGGATCGCCTGATTCCACCGCTCATCTGCGCCATGGTGCAGCAGCAGCAGCGGGTCGGCATTGTCGTGCCGGTTGAGGAGCAGATTGTTGAGCAGGCAGGTAAATGGCAGCAACTGCCTGCGCAGCCCTGCTTTGCGGTCGCCAGTCCCTATCAGGGCGATCAGGCAACCTTCGCCGATGCCGCAAACAGTCTGAAAGCGCAGGGCGCAGCGCTGGTGGTGCTCGACTGTATGGGGTATCACCAGCAGCATCGGATAGGGTTACAGCAGCGGCTGGGCGTACCGGTTCTGCTCTCTAATCAGCTGGTGGCGCGCCTGGCGGCGGAGTTGCTTCCCTGAGTGAAGAGATCACAAACGGCCATCATTTCGCGTGACAGATCAGCGGGTTCCCTTCTACACTGCCAGACACACAACATGTGCTCTGGAGAACTATTATGCTCAACGTAAGTGAGTATTTTGACGGAAAAGTTAAGTCTATCGGTTTTGACAGTGCGAGCACCGGACGTGCCAGCGTGGGCGTAATGGCTGAAGGCGAATACACATTCGGTACCGGCCAGCCGGAGGAGATGACCGTGGTCAGCGGCTCGCTTAAGGTATTACTGCCAGGTGAAACCGAGTGGAAATGGTTTGAAGCGGGTTCGGTGTTCAACGTGCCGGGTCACAGCGAATTTCATCTGCAGGTTGGCGAGCCGAGTTCCTATCTCTGCCGTTACCTGAAAGATTAAAAACATGGCCGCTTAGCGGTAATGCTGGTCAGTTAAGATTAGATTTGTAAAGGCTGCCACGGTCAAACGTGGCAGCTTTTTTTCCGGGCGAGCCAGCCGCAGTGCGGGCCAGCGCACCTCTGCTGCTGCCGGGCCGTCCTCGCGCCGCTCACGCGGTTCCTTCGGCTTTGACGTCGTGCCGACGAACCGTTCGGGGATCGGCCCTCCCTGGCCGGCCCCGAACTGTCCACGCTTCCCGGCGTGGACTTCTG
>NZ_JAALFV010000014.1:0-94728 GCF_011800405.1 Pantoea sp. EKM21T | reverse complement strand
GCGGGGGCCGGATTTGAACCGACGACCTTCGGGTTATGAGCCCGACGAGCTACCAGGCTGCTCCACCCCGCGTCCGTGGAAGCGCACTATACTCTCCGCGCTAATTCATGCAACCCCTTTTTGCAGATAAAAGCCAAATTAACAGCCAGTTGCTGAAGGATTCAACCATCTGGTTAATTATTAAACTGATATGCGTGACGTCTGAGCGGATGCATTTCATTCTGTCGGGGGCTTTGCTATCGTCGCGGGGCGAACAGTTATAAAAAGAGAAGATAATGAAATCACATTGGGTGAAGTATGCACTCACTGGCGCGTTAATTACGCTGCTGGCGGCCTGTAGCTCCAAACCGACCGATCGCGGTCAGCAATATAAAGATGGCAAACTGGAACAACCGCTGGCGCTGGTGAATCAGCCCAATGCCAAAGGCGCACCGGTTAATGGCAGAGACTTTGGCGAGCAGGTCCGTCAGATTCAGTCCGCCTCATCCGCCCTGTATAGCCGTCAGAACGGCACCTATAGCGCGATTGAGAGCTGGCTGATGGCGGGTGCCGATACCCGACAGCTTCGTCAGTATGGGCTTAACGCCTGGCAGATGGAGGGAACGGATAACTACGGTAACGTGCAGTTCACCGGTTACTACACACCGGTAGTAGAAGCGCGCTACACCCGTCAGGGTGAATTCCAGTATCCCATCTACCGTATGCCGCCGCGCAAACGCGGAGAAAAATTACCGAGCCGCGCCTCTATCTATAGTGGCGGACTCGATGACCGCTACATCATCGCCTACAGCAATTCACTGATTGATAACTTCATGATGGATGTGCAGGGCAGTGGTTATGTCGACTTTGGCGATGGCCGCCCGATGACCTTCTTTGGTTACGCCGGTAAAAATGGCTGGGGTTATCACAGCATTGGCAAAGAGCTGATCGATCGCGGTGAAGTGAAGCGCGAAGATATGTCGATGCAGGCGATTCGTCAGTGGGCGCAGGAGCACTCACCGCAGGAGGTCCGTGCGCTGCTGGAAACCAACCCATCATTCGTCTTCTTTAAAGCTGAGCCATTTACGCCGGTGCGCGGTGCCAGCGCAGTTCCGCTGGTGGCGAAAGCCTCCGTTGCGTCTGACCGCTCAATTATTCCGGCGGGCACCGTACTGCTGGCTGAAGTGCCGCAGTTAAATGAGAAGGGCAAATTCAACGGCAAATATGAGATGCGCCTGATGGTGGCACTCGACGTGGGTGGCGCGATTAAAGGCCAGCACTTTGATATCTATCAGGGTATCGGCCCCGACGCTGCGCATCTGGCGGGCTTCTATAATCACTACGGACGCGTCTGGGTAATTAAAGCCGCGCCGGGTGCCGGACAACCGCTGTTCTCCAGCCCGCAAAACGGTAATAATGGTTCACTGCTTCTCGGCGCTAACTAATTTCTTCTCTGCGGGCCTTCGGGCCCGCACGACGTAACAGGTTCAACTATGAAAGTGTTAAATGACGCCTGGCATCAGCGCTTTGGCGGCACGGCGCGTCTCTATGGCCAGGATGCGCTGCAACGTTTTGCTGACGCACACTTCTGCGTCATCGGGATTGGCGGTGTCGGATCCTGGGCGGCGGAAGCGCTGGTGCGCACCGGGATTGGTAAAATCACCCTGATTGATATGGATGATGTCTGTATTACCAACACTAACCGGCAGCTTCATGCGCTGCAGGGCAACGTCGGCAAAGCCAAAACAGAAGTGATGGCAGAACGGCTGCGTGCGATTAATCCTGACTGCGAAGTGATCTGCATTGATGACTTTATTACGCCAGAGAACACCGCCGAACTGATGGCAGCCGGTTTCGACTATGTGATCGACGCTATCGACAGCGTGCGACCGAAAGCGGCGCTGATCGCCTGGTGCCGCCGGAATAAGATCCCGCTGATCACCACCGGTGGCGCGGGTGGGCAGATCGATCCGACTCAGATCCAGGTCGCCGATCTGGCGAAAACCATCCAGGATCCGCTGGCGGCTAAGCTGCGCGAACGACTGAAAAGCCTGGGCGTGGTGAAAAACAGCAAGGGCAAACTTGGCATCGACTGCGTCTTTTCTACCGAAGCGCTGGTCTATCCGCAGGCTGATGGCAGCGTCTGTGCTTCACGCAGCACAGCGGAGGGGCCGAAGAGAATGGATTGCACCTCCGGCTTTGGCGCGGCCACCATGGTAACCGCCACCTTCGGCTTTGTTGCCGTCTCGCATGCGCTGAAGAAGTTTCTGGCGCGTGCTGCCCGTCAGGACGCGGTCAGCGCCTGACGCGCGGCGTGCTCCACTGCGGCGGCCAGCGCCTGCAGGCCGCTGCTGCGGGAGGCACTGAGCTGGGCGCGCAGGCCCAGTTCATCAAACAGTTTTAAGGGATCCATTGCCAGCAGCTGTTGCGGCGTCTGGCCCTCGACGGCGGTCAGCAGCACGGCCAGCAGACCGCGCACAATACGTCCTTCACTGTCACCATAGAAATGCAGCGTGCCATCTTCGCGTAACTGGCTGCCCAGCCAGACCCGATTTTCACAACCGCTCAGTTCAATTTCTGCTGTTTTCAGTTCCCCGGGTAAGGCAGGCAACTGGCGGCTCAGCTGGATCAGCTGACGATAACGATCTTCCCACTGATGAAAACGGCCAAAGCTCTCTTTCAGGCTGGCAACGGTAATCTGTTCGCCAAACGGGTGTGGCGCTAACGGCGATGAATGCATAATCAAAACTCCGATAACAGCGAGATGGCGCTCTTCATGGCGCGCACCAGCGCATCAACATCCTGCAGATTATTATAGGGTGCAAAAGAGGCCCGCAGCGTGCCGCTGACGCCCAGCGCCGCCAGCAACGGCTGCGCGCAGTGCTGGCCAGCGCGCAGGGCGATTCCCTGCTCAGCCAGCAGCGTCACCAGATCGCTGTGATGCAGGCCAGCGAATTCAAATGCCAGCAGGCTGGCATTTGAACAGCGGAAGCTGCGGAAACCGGGTAATTCCGCCAGCTGCTCTTCCGCCAGCGTCGCAAGATGCTGACTCCAGCGCTCCGCTTCGGGCAGATCGTACTGCGCCAGCCAGCTCAGTGCTGCACTCAGGCCCACCACGCCCGCCACATTCGGGGTGCCAGCCTCAAAACGCCACGGCACCGGCTGCGGCGTAAATCCGTTGAAATCGACATCCGTTATCATCTTACCGCCGCCCTGCCAGGGCTCCATCGCCTCCAGCAGTTCCGCTTTGCCATATAACGCGCCAATGCCCATCGGGCCGTAAATCTTATGTCCGGAAAAGGCGTAAAAGTCGATATCCAGCGCCTGTACGTCAGGCGGACAATGCACCACGCCCTGTGCGCCATCGACCATCACTTTCGCGCCCACGGCGTGAGCGAGCGGTATCGCCTGAGCGAGTGCGGGACATCCGCCGGTGACGTTCGACATCTGTCCGACCGCCAGCAGGCGGGTACGGCTGTTGAGCAGGGCGGGCAGCTGGCTGATATCCGGCAGGCGATCCGCGCCTAACGGCCATTTTACGACGCGGGCACCGCACGCCTGCGCAGCCATCAGCCAGGGCACCAGGTTGGCGTGGTGTTCTGCCTCGCTGACCACAATCTCATCACCAGGCTGTAAGCGCGGGCGCAGCCAGCTGTTCGCCACCAGGTTTATCGCTTCGGTGGTGCCGCGCGTCCAGACAATCTCACGATCGTCAGCGGCGTTAAGCCAGCGGGCAACCTGGTTGCGCGCCTGCTCATAGCGATGGGTTAAGGCCTGGGCGGCGGCAAACTGGCTGCGATGGACTGTACCCGCGCTGAGGCTGTAAAACTGCTGCGTGCTGTCAATGACGGCCTGCGGCTTCAGCGTGGTCGCTGCGCTGTCGAGATAAACGCCTGCGTCGGCGAGTGCGGGAAACTGCTGGCGAAATGCGGTGGGATTGAATGCGGTCATGCCTGGTCCATGATAAGAAAAATTAGGACCACACTGAAAGAATGGTCTGCGTCTGGCAAAGCTGGAAAAGCGCGTTATGCTGAATATTGCAAGGTTTGAACCAAACCCGCATAACGATCGGACGTTTACTAGTCGATCTCACTTATCGGCTGCCTCTGGTTAGCGTAACGCGGGTGGTTTGATGCAATCAATCTACAAGGAGATAGCAGATGAAAAAATTAACCGCAGTACTGGCCGTGTGTACCCTGGCTTTTACCCTGAGCGCCTGTTCAAGCAATTACGTGATGCATACCAATGATGGTCGCACCATTGTGGCTGCCGGCAAGCCTAAAGTCGATAACGATACCGGCATGATCAGCTATAAAGATGCGAATGGCAACGAGCAGCAAATCAACCGCTCTGATGTCAAAGAGATGGTAGAGTCTGGCAACTAAGCAGCAAAAAAAAAGCACCGCAATTTGCGGTGCTATTTAAAAATCACTATGGACAGACAGGGTAAATCTACAGGAATTAAGAGTTCGATCCGCAATCGTCGGATCAAAAATTGCAAACACAACATCACGACCACAAGCCAAAAGCTTTCAGAAAATCTGCGAACTCACTCACAAATCTAAAAACTTTTCGTTCCGGCTCAGGAAGTGCGGCAACTATAGGTATTTGCTGGAGGTTCCTCAACGGACAAATTATAATGCCTCGGATTAAAAATTCTAATACGTAAACGCTTTGTATAAGCCAGCGTATTTTTTGCCGATCCGGATACGGAAAACCATGTCGAAACGCCTTCCTCCTCTCAACGCACTGCGTGTTTTTGATGCAGCTGCACGCCATTTAAGCTTTACCAAAGCCGCAGAAGAGCTGTTTGTCACCCAGGCTGCTGTAAGCCATCAGATTAAATCTCTGGAAGATTTTCTGGGGTTAAAGCTATTTCGCCGGAGGAATCGTTCGCTATTACTGACCGAAGAAGGACAAAGCTACTATCTCGATATCAAAGAGATTTTCTCGGCAATCAACGAAGCGACCCGCAAACTGCAGGCGCGCAGTGCCAAGGGTGCGCTGACCGTTAGTTTACTGCCGAGCTTTGCCATTCAGTGGCTGGTTCCCCGCCTCTCCAGCTTTAATATGGCTTATCCGGGAATCGACGTGCGTATCCAGGCGGTTGACCGCGACGAAGAGAAACTGGCCGACGATGTCGACGTGGCGATTTTTTACGGCCGGGGTAACTGGCCCGGCCTGCGGGTTGAAAAACTCTACGCCGAATATCTGCTGCCGGTCTGTTCACCGTCGCTGATGACCGGGGATAATCCGCTAAAAACACCGATGGATCTGTCGCGTTTTACTCTGCTGCATGATGCCTCCCGCCGGGACTGGCAATCTTATATCCGGCAGTTGGGCCTGCAGCATATCAATGTGCAGCAGGGGCCAATCTTCAGCCACAGCGCCATGGTATTGCAGGCGGCGATTCATGGTCAGGGCGTAGCGCTGGCGAATAACGTCATGGCGCAGAGCGAAATAGAAGCCGGGCGATTAATCTGCCCGTTTAATGATGTATTAGTCAGTAAAAACGCTTTTTATCTGGTTTGTCATGACAGTCAGGCAGAACTGGGTAAAATAGCCGCCTTCCGACAGTGGATCCTGGAAAAAGCTGCAACCGAACAAGAAAAATTCCGCTTTCGCTATCAACAATAACGTATTGATTTATTTGCATTCAGATGCAAAAGGACTCTGAGGATCGGTTAATGTCCAGTCGTGCCATGTTTGTTTTTTCGGCTATCAGCGGATTTCTGCTGGTGGCTTTTGGCGCATTTGGTGCCCACGTTTTGAGTCAGTCGCTTGGTGCGGCTGAAATGGCCTGGATTCATACCGGGCTGGAATATCAGGCTTATCACACCTTAGCGGTGATGGGGCTGGGTGCTGCGATGTTACGCCGCGCCAATATCTGGTTTTACTGGAGCAGTGCGCTGATGGCGCTCGGCACCGTGCTGTTTAGTGGCAGCCTCTATTGTCTGGCGCTGTCACATCTGAAGTTTTGGGTTTTTATCACACCCGTGGGCGGGGTCTGTTTCCTCGCCGGTTGGGTATTGATGTTGATTGGCGCGCTGCGTCTTAAACGAAAGGCAGAACGCCATGAATAAAGTTTTACTCTATTGTCGCCCCGGTTTTGAAAAAGAGTGTGCGGCGGAAATCAGCGCCAAAGCGGCTGAACGTGAAATCTACGGCTTTCCACGGGTTAAAGATGACTCTGGCTACGTGCTGTTCGAGTGCTATCAGTTTGAAGATGCCGAGCGGCTGGCACGTGAGTTGCCGTTTGACGAGCTGATTTTTGCCCGTCAGATGCTGGTCGTCGGCGAAATGCTGCGTGACCTGCCGCAGGAAGATCGCATTACCCCGATTGTCGGCATGCTGACCGGCGTAGTGGAAAAGGGCGGCGAACTGCGTGTTGAAGTGCCAGACACCAACGAAGCCAAAGAGCTGACTAAGTTCTGCCGCAAGTTCACCGTGCCGCTGCGCTCGGCACTGCGTGAAAGCAAGATCCTGTTGAATTATGAGAGCCCGAAGCGCCCGGTCGTGCATGTGTTTTTCATCGCACCGGGCACCTGTTACGTCGGCTACTCCATCCGGGAAAACAGCTCGCCGTTTTACATGGGTATTCCACGCCTTAAGTTCCCCTCCGATGCGCCAAGCCGTTCCACCCTTAAGCTGGAGGAGGCGTTTCACGTCTTTATCCCTGCGGATGAGTGGGATGAGCGTTTAGCCAGCGGCATGTACGCCGTGGATCTCGGTGCCTGTCCGGGCGGCTGGACCTATCAGCTGGTTCAGCGCAGCATGATGGTGTATGCGGTGGACAACGGACCGATGGCACCGAGCCTGATGGATACGGGCCAGGTGATGCACGAGAAAGCGGATGGCTTTAAATTCCGTCCGCCACGCACCAACATCAGCTGGCTGGTGTGTGACATGGTGGAGAAGCCGGTGCGCGTGGCTAACCTGATGACCGACTGGCTGGTCAACGGCTGGTGCCGTGAAGCGATCTTCAACCTTAAGTTGCCCATGAAAAAGCGCTATGAAGAGGTGACGCAGAATCTGGCCATGATGCAGGAACGATTTGATGATAATGGTATTAACGTGCAGATTCGCGCTCGTCAGCTTTACCATGACCGCGAAGAGGTGACCGTACATGTGCGCCGAATCTGGGCGGCTGCCGGTGGTCGTCGCGACGAACGTTAATCGCCGGGCTGAGTGCAAGGGCACTCAGCCGGTATAACGCAGCGTATTCAGATTCCCCTGCAACACCAGATCCCGCTTCAGAGTTGCGACCTGACGGCTGATCTCTGCCATCTGCCGACCCTCAGCGAGCTTCTCCCGCCATCTGGCTGGCACCTGATCCAGTTGCTGATAGATTCCCTCAAGCGTGTGAAACTCTGTCAGCAGCTGTTTCGCGCTTTTCGGACCGATGCCGGTGATGCCCGGAATTTTACTGCTGCTGATGCCGCACAACCCCCAGTAGTCGGGTAACCGCTGTGGCGCCACACCAAATTCAGCCTCGATAAAAGGCAGATCAAGCCAGCGTTTCTGGAAGTAGTCGCGGATGCGGATCTCAGGTGCCAGCAGCTGACAGTAGCCTTTGTCGGTTGAAACAATGGTGGCCTGATGTCCGGCCTGAGCCATTTTCACCGCCAGCGTCGCCGCTAAATCGTCCGCTTCATCCTCGCCCGCTATCCAGCAGCTTACGCCTGCGGCGCGAAAGGCCTCCTGTAACGCCGGCATCTCTGCCTGTAAATCGTCTGGCATCGGCGGGCGACCACTTTTGTAATCGGGTAGCAGCTGATGACGCCAGCCCTGATGACGTGCTTCGCCATCAAACACCGCCACCGCATGAGTCGGATGGGCGTGACCCAGTATCTGGCGCAGCGCGGCCACGCAGCCTTCGACACAGGGTGAGCCCTGTACCGCATGCAGACGGCGAATCAGATTCAACGCGTCAACAATAACAAGATGAAGAGCCATGAGAGTATGGGCAGCCCGGGGGCTGCCTCCTGGTTTATTTGATAATTTCGTAGCAGGGAATGTAGGCGGTGCCTGGCAGTTTCATGCGTTGCTGTGCAACGAATCCCTGAAGCAGCTCATCCATGCGGTGCATGATGTCGGGGTCGCCATGCAGTTTGTAGCGTCCCTTCTCACGGATTTCGCGGATGCCCATCTCTTTGACGTTACCGGCTACGATGCCTGAGAAGGCGCGGCGCAGGTCAGCAGCCAGCTTTTCGGGTGGCTGATTGGTGTAGAGATTGAGATTCGCCATATTTTCATGGGTTGGCAGGAACGGCACCTGCAGATCGGGTTCAATGCGAATCGACCAGTTAAAGCTGTAAGCATCGCCGGTTTCGCGACGATTCTCTTTTACCTGCGGCATCGCTTTCTTCATCAGACGCGCCACTTCGGCTGCATCGTTGATGATGATCTGATAATGCTTACGCGCCTGTTCGCCCAGGGTGTTAACGATGAAATCATCCAGCACGCGGAAGTAGTCGGCGCTCTCTTCCGGCCCGGTCAGGATCAGCGGTAATACCTGATCGCTGTTCTGCGGATTCATCAGGATGCCCAGCAGATAGAGCAACTCTTCTGCGGTCCCTACGCCGCCCGGGAAAATGATTATGCCATGGGCAATGCGCACAAAAGCTTCCAGACGTTTTTCGATGTCCGGCATGATGATCAACTCATTCACCAGCGGATTCGGCGGTTCAGCCGCAATGATGGAGGGTTCGGTCAGGCCGATAAAGCGGCTGTCACGATAGCGCTGCTGAGCATGGCCAACGGCGGCCCCTTTCATTGGCGCTTCCATCACGCCCGGCCCGCAGCCGGTACAGATGTTCAGTTCACGCAGTCCAAGCTGAGTTCCGACATTGCGGCAATACTGGTACTCAACGGCGTTGATCGAGTGACCGCCCCAGCAGACCACGGTGTTGGGATACTCGCCGATGTGCAGCGCCCGCGCGTTACGCAGAATGGAAAACACGGTGTTGGTAATAGTGGCGGAGTCATTTTCTTCAGCCGCAGTTAACCGACCCGGCATGTTGAGCTGACCGCTGACAAACAGGATGTCACGCAGCACCGCAAACAGGTTAGCCTGCAGTGAACGGATGATGCGGCCATCCACAAACGCCTCTTCCGGTGGATTGATCAGCTCCAGTTTGACGCCGCGCTCACGGCGCAACACATTGATGTCGAAATTTTCAAAGCGGGAGAGCAGCTCCTGGCTGCTGTCAGTCTGGCTGCCGGAGTTAAGCACGGCAAGAGAGCAGTTGCGAAACAGCTGGTAGAGGTCGCTGCTGGCTGTGCGCTTGAGCATATCGACTTCCAGCTGTGAAAGCAGATCCATTGAGCCAAGAGGGCTGATATGGGTAATCAAATGAACTCCTTTACACCCGCCTGGGTGCGTGTTGGCACTGCAACGGCAGTGACGAAAATCCCTGGTCGGCCACCCGCAGGTAGCCGCCATCACCAGAGTAGCCTTGTCGGCCCGCACAGCTCAAGCGGAACTGGGCTTAGTGCATGCAGCCTGCGAGAAGTCTCGCAAACTACTGACGGACCAGCCGCGAAAAACCGGGCGAGAAGGGCACATTAGTGCGCCATGGATTGATATCCAGCCCGCCACGACGGGTGTAGCGTGCATACACCGTCAGCGCTTCCGGATGGCAGAAACGCATCACATCATTAAAAATGCGTTCGACACACTGCTCGTGAAATTCGTTGTGCTGGCGGAATGAGACCAGATAGCGCAGCAGCGCTTCACGGTCGATACGCGGGCCTTTATAACGAATCATCACGGAGCCCCAGTCGGGCTGATTGGTAATCAGACAGTTTGACTTGAGCAGGTGGCTGACCAGCGTCTCTTCAACGATTTCGCTGCCCGCAGCATCGGCCAGATAGTCAGCATTGAAGCGGTAATCCTCTATGGCGATATCCTGCTCATCAATACAAACCCCCTCAAAATGGCCGATGGGCTGACCTTCCACTTCATTGAGACGGAACAGCGCGACCCGCGCTTCACCTTCAGCACAGGCACTCAGGTCCCGCTCCAGCGTCTGACGAACCTCGCCCCAGTCGGCAAAGCGGGTCTGGTTGAAACTGTTAAGGTAGAGCTTGAAGCTTTTTGACTCGATAAGGTTGCGGCTCTGCGCATCGAGCACCACTTCGCCAACGGCAACCTGTGGCAGACCTTTGCTGTTGAGCCACGAGAGTTCATACAGGGTCCAGATATCACTGCCGGTAAAGGGCAGGCTGTCGGGAAACAGGCCAAGGGGTTCACGATTCAGGCTGCGCGGCACCGCCTGCAGTAAGCTGTTGTCATAATGATCGTGATAGGCTGTGGGTTTGCCCAGCGTCAGGTTGCTGAGTGCCTGATCCTGTTCGTGAGTAGTCATTGCGGTTACCACCAAAATTAATCAAAGTGGCTAAGTGTAACCCATCAGAAGTGAGAATATGAATGATGCAGCAAACTGCCGCCGCGTTGCGCGACTTTACCACCCGATACTGCCAGCACTGGCTTCAGCAGGCCGGGCATGCGCCGGCCAGCAGCGATCTCTTTGGCGTACCTTCGCCCTGTGCCCTGGAGGATCGCGATCAGCGGGTCGTCTGGCAGCCGCAGCCTTTTACTCTGCCACAGACGCTGGATGCGGTTGAGCGGGCGATCGACATCCAGCTCCAGCCGCAGATCACGGCTTTCTATACCACGCAGTTTGCCGGCGATATGCAGGCCAGTTTTGGTGAGAATCAGCTGACACTCTTACAGGTCTGGAGTGAGGATGATTTCCTGCGTTTACAGGAGAATCTGATCGGGCATCTGGTGATGCAGCGCCGCCTTAAACAGTCGCCTACGCTGTTTATCGCCACCACCGAGTCAGAACAGGAGATCATCTCGCTTTCTAATCTCAGCGGCGAAGTGATTCTGGAGCAGCCTGGCGGTAAACAGCGTGTGAAATTAGCGGAAACGCTTGAGATATTTCTTAAGTCATTACAACCGGTTATCATCTGAGTTGCAGTGATTTGCCCCTGACCTTGTGAGACATCTCTTACATGTGCTGTGAGAGATCGCTATATAACAGGTGAGACTTCCGGAAGGCTGAGATGTAAAAATATTGTGAATCATCAACTTAATGGCGTTTATCTGAATTTACGCCGCACATTTCGTAAAGTTCTGCTGTGAGTACCTTGTGCGCGTAACGAGTTCTGTCAAAATGTTTCGCACTGCAGGAAGCTCAGGAAAAAGATATCGTCAGGATGATGATAAGCCATGAGGCAGGAACGTAACGGAGCTTACGGCACACGGAAGGTTTCAGGATGAAACAGGATCGCTCAGGATTGAGCAAGGGACACCTCCAGGATGGAGAATGAGAACCCCCTCAGAAGAGGTGGTGGGCCAGGATGCTAAGGATACATCAGGACGATGCGCGACAGGAGTTCGCACTGGACAAGTTGTCATGGAAGAGCAGGGAGCATTAACGTGGCGGGATGGCTGCAAACGAACCGGGAGCACTGTTTATACAGTGCTCCCTTTTTTTGTGCCTGTGCCAACAAGTGATATGCTTGCCGCCCATTTTTGACTGCTCGCGGAGGTGGCGCATGGCGCATGAACAATTGATTACGCAACGGCTGGAACAACTGGAAGCGGTGATGCGCGAGCATCATCTCTGGCAGAGTACCCCGCCGGCCGAGGGGGCGCTCGAGAGCCGCGAACCCTTTTGCCTGGATACGCTGGAGCCGCTGCAGTGGCTCCAGTGGGTGTTAGTCCCGCGGATGCATGCCCTGATTGCGGCCCGACATCCGTTACCACAAAATTTTGCCGTGGCCCCCTATTATGAGGTGGCTCTGGTGCCTGACCAGCCGGGTATTGCGCCGCTGTTGCTGACCCTGCGTCAACTTGATGCGTTAATCACGGATGCTGCCCACTGATGCTGGAGATACTCTATCAGGATGAGTGGCTGGTTGCCGTCAACAAGCCCAGCGGCTGGCTGGTTCATCGCAGCTGGCTGGATCGCCATGAAACGGTGTTTGTGATGCAGACCGTTCGTGATCAGATTGGGCAGCATGTGTTTACGGCGCATCGTCTCGACAAGCCCACGTCAGGGGTACTGCTGATGGGGCTCTCCAGTGAAGTCGGACGTCTGCTTTCCCTGCAGTTTGAACAGCACCAGATGCAGAAAACCTACCACGCTGTGGTTCGCGGCTGGCTGGAGAGCAGCGGGACGCTCGATTATCCGCTGGTGGAAGAGCTGGATAAGATTGCCGATAAACACGCCACGGAAGCGCGCACCGCACAGCCCGCGGTCACCGATTATCAGTCACTGGCAACGGTCGAGATGCCGGTCGGCATTGGCCGTTATCCCACTTCGCGTTATAGCCTGGTTGAACTGGCTCCTAAAACCGGTCGCAAGCATCAGCTGCGTCGTCATATGTCACACCTGCGTCATCCGATTATTGGCGATTCGGCGCACGGCGATCTGCGTCAGAACCGGGGTGCTGCCGAACATTTTGGCGCTAACCGCCTGATGCTGCACGCCAGCAGCCTGGCATTAACTCATCCGGTAACCGGTGAACCGTTGCTGCTTCGCGCCGGACTGGATGGCGTCTGGCAGAATCTGATGAGCCAGTTTGGCTGGCAGGATCGCATTCCTGAGGTGCCGCGGGTTGAGTTTGACGCAGCGCCAGGACAGGATAACGTTTCAGAATAAGGGAGAAAGCAGATGGCAAAGATTGGCATTTTTGTAGGTACGGTATATGGCAATGCGCTACTGGTCGCGGAAGAAGCAGAGCCCATTCTGCAGCAGCAGGGGCACAGCGTAACGGTGTTTGACGATCCGACGCTGGCTGACTGGCAAAACTATGCCAGCGACGTGGCGTTAATTGTCACTTCTACTACCGGGCATGGCGATTTTCCCGACACGATTTCAGGTCTGTTCCATGCGATTAAAGATCAGCTCGGTCATCAGCCCGCGCTGCGCTATGGCGTGATTGCGCTGGGTGACAGCAGCTATGACCATTTCTGTGGCGCGGGTAAAACCTTTGACGCGCTGCTGCAGGAGCAGGGCGCTCAGCGGGTTGGTGAGGTGTTACTGGTTGATGCCACTGAAAATCCGGAACCGGAGGCGGTAACCTCGCCGTGGGTTGAAGCCTGGGGCGCGCAGCTCTGATTGCAAGGCCAGGCTTATCTCTGCCTTACAGAGATAAGCCTGTAGTGTGCGCACGGCGATATCCGTTGAGTGCACTGTCAGGTGACAGGCGCCGGGTTAAACACCGCCAGCTGATTACGAATGCCCCAGCGATCGGACCAGGTCTGCTTCCTGCCACTGGCGATATCCAGAATCAATTCAAACAGTCGCCAGCCCACCTGCTCAATACTCTCTTCACCGGTAGCAATCGTCCCGGCATTGATGTCCATCAGATCGTGCCAGCGCTCTGCCAGCGCATTACGCGTCGCCATCTTGATCACCGGAATCGCGGCCAGACCGTAAGGCGTACCGCGACCAGTAGTAAACACCTGCAGGGTGATACCGGATGCCAGCTGCTGTGTACCGCAGACAAAATCGCTGGCGGGCGTGGCCGCGTAGATCAATCCGCGTCGCGTGGGCCGCTGGCCGGGCGAGAGCACTTCAACAATGGCGCTGCGTCCCGATTTTGCGATCGAGCCAAGCGCTTTTTCCACCACGTTCGCCAGCCCGCCTTTCTTATTGCCCGGCGACGGGTTAGCGCTGCGATCGGTCTGGCCCTGGTCGAGGTAATTATCATACCAGGCCATCTCCTCCAGTAAGCGCTTACCGACTTCCTGATTAATCACCCGCGGCGTCAGCAGGTGAATCGCATCACGCACTTCCGTGACTTCCGAGAACATCACGGTGGCACCGCAACGCACCAGCAGATCAGAGGCAAAGCCCACTGCAGGATTTGCCGTCACGCCCGAAAACGCATCGCTGCCACCACACTGCATGCCGACAATCAGTTCTGCTGCAGAGCAGGTTTCGCGCTGGCGCTGATTCAGCCGCTGGAGATGACGCTCCGCCACCTGCAGAATCTCATTGACCATCGCGCCAAAGCCCACCAGCTTTTCATCCTGCAGACGCACGATGTCATGGTCGTCCAGCGAAATCGCCTGCACGTCGGGGGTGCCAGTCAGCAGACGCTCTGGCTGTAACTTTTCACAGCCGAGGCTGACGATCATCACTTCGCCGCCGAAATTTGCATTCAGCGCCAGGTTATGAATGGTGCGAATCGGCACGACCGCCGCGGGTGCGTTGATCGCCACCCCACAGCCATAAAGGTGGTTCAGGGCAACCACACCATCCACGTTCGGATAGCGCGGCAGTAAATCCCGTTCAATGATCTGTACGACATGATCCACCACACCGGCCACGCAGTGGACGCTGGTGGTGATGCCGAGCAGGTTACGCGTGCCTACGCTGCCATCCGCATTGCGGTAACCTTCAAAGGTATAGCCCTCCAGCGGCGGCAAATCAGGCGGAACCTGAGTGGCTAACGGCAGACTCTCCAGCGGAGGGGCTTCCGGCAGCGCAACCAGTGACTCGTCAATCCAGCTGCCCTGGGCAATATCCCGCAATGCATAGCCTATGACTTCGCCATAACGCACGATCTCTGCACCCTGATTAATCGCGCTCAGCGCCACTTTGTGGCCCTGCGGCACATGCTCTGTGAGGGTCAGGCCATCCGCAAACTGCGTACCGGCTGGCAGACCGAGGCTGTTAACCACAATCGCCACATTGTCGTGCTCATGGACTTTGATATAGAGCGGTTGTTCATCTGTTTTTGGGTTCATCGCTCACCTTCCCGTCTGTCGTACCGTACTTGTGCGGCACGCTGTAATGATCTGACCTGTCACGCCCTTGTTTGCCAGCTTCAGTATAGGGAGGCGGGGCGGGTCGCGCATTGTGCAAATGACCACCATTAAGGCAATTCACCTCGCTGTTTTGGGTCGATTATCCAAAAGCAAGTGAAGACCCTCACAAACAGCGGGGGAAAGCGTTATCCGGGGTGGATTTTGCACGGGTATTTGCCACTTTCGTGAGCTATACCGCAGGCTTTTGTGCATTCGCCAGACAATCACTTCAATAAGGCGATTATTCCAGGGCGATGCGCCAATGTGATCGCCACAGGCTGTTCTTATACTGAGTTCCGTTAGCCAAAGTCAGGTTATCTGTCACGACGTATTATTCATCCGAAAGAGGTTGCCTGGGATTATTAACCGCCGCGGCTGCCAGACACCGGATGGATAAATAAAGTTTGCCAAAACAAAAAGATCGCCGTGTTTAACCCAACTTCTCTCTGATACCCAACGCGATGTGTATGCAGTCAGAGCGAATGTAGCTCACGCTATATTTCAGGAGTGCATCATGAATAGTTTCAGCCAGACCGCGGAAACGGTGCAGAAACGCACCAATGCCCGTTACTGGATTGTGGTGATGTTATTTATCGTCACCTCATTCAACTACGGTGACCGCGCAACGATTTCGATTGCCGGTTCGGCGATGTCAAAAGATATTGGCCTCGATTCGGTCGGACTCGGCTATATCTTCTCAGCCTTCTCATGGGCGTATGTTATTGGTCAGATTCCGGGCGGCTGGCTGCTTGACCGCTTCGGCTCAAAACGCGTCTATTTCTGGAGCATCTTTACCTGGTCGCTCTTTACCTTTTTGCAAGGGTTCGTCGATCTGTTCAGCGGCTTCGGCATCATCATGTCGCTGTTTATTCTGCGTTTCCTGGTGGGACTGGCCGAAGCGCCCTCCTTCCCTGGCAACAGCCGCATTGTCGCGGCCTGGTTTCCGGCGCAGGAGCGTGGCACGGCCGTGGCGATCTTCAACTCGGCCCAATACTTCGCCACCGTTATCTTCGCGCCCATCATGGGCTGGCTGGTCTCTTCCGTGGGCTGGGCGCACGTGTTCTGGTTTATGGGCGGCCTGGGCATCATCCTCAGTTTCATCTGGCTGAAAGTGATCCACGATCCCACCGATCACCCTGGCGTGAATAAAGCCGAACTGGAGTACATGGAGCAGGGCGGTGCGCTGATCAACATGGATGTCAAAAAGGATAGCCGCAAAGTGAGCTGGAGCGAGAAGTGGTTCCAGATCAAACAGCTGCTGACGTCACGCATGATGCTGGGTATCTACCTCGGTCAGTACTGCGTTAACGCCTTAACCTACTTTTTTATCACCTGGTTCCCGGTCTATCTGGTACAGGCGCGCGGCATGTCGATTCTCAAAGCGGGCTTTATTGCCTCGATTCCGGCGGTGTGCGGCTTCCTCGGCGGCGTACTGGGCGGGGTGATCTCCGACTGGCTGATGCGTAAAACCGGCTCGCTGAATATCGCGCGTAAAACGCCGATCGTGCTCGGCATGCTGCTCTCTATTTCGATGGTGATGTGTAACTACACCGATACCGAATGGGTGGTGGTGTTCTTCATGGCACTGGCGTTCTTTGGTAAAGGCATCGGTGCGCTGGGCTGGGCGGTGATGGCAGATACCGCGCCGAAAGAGATCAGTGGCCTGAGCGGCGGTCTGTTCAACATGTTCGGTAACTTCTCTGGCATCGTGACGCCTATCGCCATCGGTTACATCATCGCCACCAGCGGCTCCTTTGAAGGAGCGCTGATCTATGTCGGTATTCACGCCTTTGTCGCCGCATTCAGCTTCCTGGTGATCGCGGGCGATATCAAACGTGTCGAACTGAAAACCTGGCCCGGTAAGGATGCATTATGAATACGCAAAGTTCGCCGGTGATTACTGAGATGCAGGTTATCCCGGTCGCCGGTTATGACAGCATGCTGCTCAATATTGGCGGTGCGCACAACGCCTGTTTTACCCGCAATATTGTGGTTCTCACTGACAGCGCCGGTCACACCGGCGTCGGTGAAGCCCCCGGCGGCGACACCATCTATCAGACGCTGGTAGAAGCGATTCCGCAGGTGAAAGGCCAGCAGATTGCGCGAATGAACCGTCTGGTGCAGCAGGTGCACAAAGGCAATCAGTCGGCTGACTTCACCACCTTCGGCAACGGTGCCTGGACTTTTGAGTTGCGGGTCAACGCGGTAGCGGCGCTGGAAGCGGCGCTGCTCGATCTGCTGGGACAGTGTCTGGGCGTACCGGTGGCTGAACTGCTGGGGCCAGGTAAACAGCGTGATGAAGTGACGGTGCTGGGCTATCTGTTCTATCTCGGCGACCGCCGCAAGACCGATCTGCCCTATCTGAGTGGTGAGCAGGCCAGCCACGACTGGTATCACCTGCGTCATCAGGAAGCGCTGACCAGCGATGCCGTGGTGCGGCTGGCTGAGGCGGCTGCGGATAAATATGGCTTCAAAGATTTTAAGCTCAAAGGCGGCGTGTTGCCGGGCGAGCAGGAGATTGCCACCGCGGCGGCGCTGAAGCAGCGCTTTCCCGACGCCCGCATTACGGTCGACCCGAACGGCGCCTGGCTGCTGGACGAGGCGATAGCGCTGTGTAAAGGGATGCAGGATGTGCTGAGCTACGCTGAAGATCCGTGCGGCGCGGAGCAGGGCTATTCGGGACGTGAAGTGATGGCCGAGTTCCGGCGCGCAACCGGCTTACCGGTGGCCACCAATATGATCGCCACCAACTGGCGAGAGATGAATCACGCGGTGATGCTCAATGCGGTCGATATTCCGCTGGCGGATCCTCACTTCTGGACGCTGAGCGGCGCTGTGCGGGTCGCGCAGCTCTGCGATGAGTGGGGCCTCACCTGGGGCTGCCACTCCAATAACCACTTCGATATTTCGCTGGCGATGTTCACCCATGTGGGTGCGGCGGCGCCAGGTAATCCTACCGCGATTGATACCCACTGGATCTGGCAGGAGGGCGATCAGCGCCTGACGAAAAATCCGCTGCAAATCCGCAACGGGAAAATTGCCGTACCGGATGCGCCGGGTCTGGGCATTGAGCTCGACTGGGAGCAGGTAAACAAAGCCAATCAGCTTTATCAGTCACTGCCCGCCGGTGCGCGTAACGACGCTACGGCGATGCAATATCTGGTCCCCGGCTGGACATTTGATCGCAAACGCCCGGCATTTGGCCGTGCAACAGCATAAGGAGCAGGAGATGAGTTCAACACCGAAAGTCACCGCCATGCAGGTTATTCCGGTCGCAGGCTACGACAGCATGCTGCTGAACCTCAGCGGCGCTCACTCGCCATTCTTTACCCGCAACATTGTGATTATCAAAGATAACGCCGGACACACCGGCGTCGGCGAAATCCCGGGCGGCGAAAAAATCCGCCAGACGCTGGAAGATGCGGCGTCGCTGGTGATTGGCAAAACCGTGGGCGAATACAAAAACATTCTCAGCCTGGTGCGCAGCACCTTCGCCGACCGCGATGCCAGCGGGCGCGGCACCCAGACCTTCGATCTGCGCACCACTATTCATGTGGTGACGGGCATTGAAGCGGCGCTGCTCGACCTGCTGGGTCAGCATCTGGAGGTTAATGTGGCCTCGCTGCTGGGCGACGGACAGCAGCGCGACCGCGTTGAGATGCTCGGCTATCTCTTCTACATCGGCGACCGCCGCAAAACGTCCCTCTCTTACCAGAGCCAGGAGAGCGATCCCTGCGACTGGTATCGCCTGCGCCACGAAGAAGCGCTAACCCCGGAGACGGTGGTGCGGCTGGCGGAAGCGGCGTATGAGAAATATGGTTTCAACGATTTCAAACTCAAAGGTGGCGTACTGCGCGGCGGCGAAGAGGCCGAAGCGGTCACCGCGCTGGCTAAGCGTTTTCCTGAAGCCCGTATCACCCTTGATCCCAACGGGGCCTGGTCGCTCAACGAGGCGATCATGCTCGGCAAACAGCTCAAAGATGTGCTCGCCTACGCAGAAGATCCCTGTGGCGCGGAGCAGGGTTACTCCGGCCGTGAAGTGATGGCGGAGTTCCGCCGCGCCACCGGCATGCCAACCGCCACCAATATGATCGCCACCGACTGGCGTCAGATGGGCCATACCCTGTCGCTGCAGTCGGTGGACATTCCGCTGGCAGATCCGCACTTCTGGACCATGCAGGGTTCGGTGCGGGTAGCACAGATGTGTCACGACTTCGGCCTGACATGGGGCTCGCACTCCAATAACCACTTCGACATTTCGCTGGCGATGTTCACCCACGTCGCCGCTGCCGCGCCGGGCGCGATCACCGCCATTGATACCCACTGGATCTGGCAGGAGGGCAATCAGCGCCTGACCAAAGAGCCATTCCAGATCAAAGGCGGCATGGTGCAGGTACCGCAGAAGCCCGGTCTCGGCGTCGAGCTGGATATGGATCAGGTAATGCAGGCCAACGCGCTCTATCAGAAGCAGGGGCTGGGCGCGCGTGACGATGCCGAAGCGATGCAATTTTTAGTGCCGGGATGGACCTACGACAACAAACGTCCCTGCCTGGTACGTTAACCTTTTCGGCTCCCCACGGGGAGCCATCGTCACAGGAGTTTAACCATGAGTAATGCAGCCTGGCCAAATGGATTTCGTCGTCGTTTGTTAGCGGGTGAAACCCTGATCGGCAGCTGGTGTGCGCTTGCCAGCCCGATCTCTACCGAGATTTTAGGGCTGGCCGGTTTTGACTGGCTGGTCCTGGATGGCGAACACGCGCCCAACGATATCACCACGTTTGTGCCGCAGCTGATGGCGCTTAAAGGCAGCCACAGTGCGCCCGTGGTGCGTCCGCCCTGCAACGAGCCGGTGATCATTAAGCGTCTGCTGGATATCGGGTTTAACAACTTCCTGGTGCCATTTGTCGAGACCGAAGAGGAAGCAGTGCGTGCCGTCGCCTCAACCCGCTATCCGCCAGCCGGCATTCGCGGTGTCTCGGTTTCGCACCGCAGCAACATGTACGGCACCCTGCCGGATTACAACAGCACCATCAATGACAACATCACGGTGCTGGTGCAGATCGAAACCCAGCAGGCGGTCGACAACATTGACGCCATCGCGGCGGTGGACGGTGTCGACGGTATTTTTGTCGGGCCGGGCGATCTCTCTGCTGCGCTGGGCTATCTCGGTCAGCCCGCGCATCCTGAAGTGCTGAAAGTGATTAAACACATTTTTGAACGCGCCAAAGCCGCCGGTAAGCCGAGCGGCATTCTGGCACCGGTGGAAGCGGACGCGCGTCGTTATCTGGAGTGGGGTGCCACTTTTGTCGCCGTCGGCAGCGATGTCGGTATGTTCCGCAACGCCTCTCAGGCGTTATGCGACAAATTTAAGCGCTAATCAATCAAGGGGAAACGCAATGAAAATTGGATTTATCGGCCTGGGTATTATGGGCAAACCAATGAGTAAAAATCTGGTGAAAGCCGGTTATTCGCTGGTGGTGCGCGATCATAACGCTGACAACGAAGCGGAACTGACTGAACTGGGCGCGACCGTGGCGAAATCGCCAAAAGAGGTGGCTGAGCAGTGCGATGTGGTGATTACCATGGTGCCCAACTCGCCGCAGGTCATCGAAGTCTGCCTGGGTAAAAATGGCATTATCGAAGGGGCGAAGCCAGGCCTGGTGGTCATCGACATGAGCTCCATTGCGCCGCTGGCGAGCCGTGAAGTCCACGATGCGCTGGCAGAAAAAGGGATCAAAATGCTGGATGCGCCGGTCAGTGGCGGTGAACCTAAAGCGATTGAAGGCACGCTCTCTGTGATGGTCGGCGGTGATAAAGCGGTGTTCGATACCTGCTACGACATCATGAAATCGATGGCGGGATCGGTGGTGCATACCGGCGACATCGGTGCGGGTAACGTGACTAAGCTGGCCAACCAGGTGATTGTGGCGCTGAATATTGCGGCGATGTCCGAGGCGTTATCACTGGCGACCAAAGCGGGTGTGAATCCGGATCTGGTCTATCAGGCGATTCGTGGCGGCCTGGCCGGCAGTACGGTACTGGATGCCAAAGCGCCCATGGTGATGGATCGCAACTTCAAACCCGGCTTCCGCATTGACCTGCATATCAAAGATCTGGCGAACGCGCTGGATACCTCGCACAGCATCGGCGCGCATCTGCCGCTAACGGCGGCGGTGATGGAGATGATGCAGGCGCTGCGTAACGACGGACAGGGTAGCGCCGACCACAGCGCGCTGGCCTGCTATTATGAGAAGTTAGCGAAGGTTGAAATCGCCCGCTAAAACCCGGTGTCGGTCTCTGCGGAAACCGGACTGGTTCAGAGCCGTTTCAATTACTCAACTGCGCTCGGATTGCCTATGAAAATCGTAATCGCACCGGATTCATATAAAGAGAGTTTATCCGCCCTGGATGTGGCATCGGCGATTGAAGCGGGTTTCCGTGACATCTTTCCCGATGCGCATTACGTGAAAATACCGGTCGCCGACGGCGGTGAAGGAACGGTAGAAGCGATGGTGGCGGCGACGAAGGGAAAAATCGTCAGGCTGAAGGTGACGGGGCCGCTGGGAACAGAGGTTGACGCCTTCTATGGCCTGTCCGGCGATGAGTCCACCGCCTATATCGAAATGGCAGCGGCCAGTGGACTGGAGCGGGTGCCTGCATCGCAGCGTGACCCGCTGATAACGACCTCATTTGGCACCGGCGAGTTGATCAGACATGCGCTGGATAAGGGGGTCGGCCACATCATCATTGGTATCGGCGGCAGCGCCACCAATGATGGCGGAGCCGGCATGATGCAGGCGCTGGGCGCCCGGCTGCTGGACGACCAGGGCTGCGAGATCGGTCACGGTGGCGGTGCACTCGCCGATCTTGCCAGCATCGATATTGACGCGCTGGACGCCCGCATTCATCAGTGCCGCATTGAAGTGGCCTGTGACGTCACGAATCCGCTGACGGGCAAAGAGGGTGCATCGGCCATTTTCGGCCCGCAGAAAGGGGCGACACCGGCGCTGGTGCAGCAGCTCGATCAGGCGCTGGCCCATTACGCCGCGATTATTCACCGCGATCTCGATATTGATGTGCTGCATATTCCGGGCGGCGGCGCAGCGGGCGGTATGGGGGCGGCGCTGCACGCCTTCTGTCAGGCAGAGCTGCGGCGCGGCATTGAGATTGTTACTGAAGCGCTGGGGCTGGCGGAAGAGGTAAAAGATGCTGACCTGGTAATTACCGGTGAAGGGCGTATCGACAGCCAGAGTATTAATGGCAAGGTGCCGATCGGCGTCGCCAGCGTGGCAAAGCGCTTTAATAAGCCGGTGATTGGCATCGCCGGAAGCCTGACGGCCGATGTCGGCGTGGTGCATCAGCACGGGATCGATGCGGTATTCAGCGTGCTCTACAGCATCTGTTCCCTGGATGAGGCACTCGCCAGCGCCGGAAAGAATGTTGAGATGACGGCGCGTAATGTGGCAGCCACGTTAAAGCTGGCCGGGTTTAACTAACCACCAGCATTACCCGGCCACTCCACATCGGCCGGGTTTAACTCACCGCCAGCCTTATCCAATCCCTAACAGCTGGCGGGCTTCTCGGGCGACGTTCTCCATCTCATCCTGCAGCTCCAGCAGTTCCGGCTCCAGCGCAGCGATATCGCTGGCCTCCAGCAGCTCTCTTTCCAGCTGATGGCAGAGTTGCTTCATGCGCGGCACGCCGCTGTAGCTGGCACTGCCGTGCAGCTTGTGAATAATCTCACGCAGGGCGTTGACCTCATTGGTCGACATAAACTGCGCCATCTTCGCATGCACTTCCGGTAAAAATTCCAGCAGCATCCGCAGCAGATCGCGCGCCAGATCGGCTTTGTTCGCCGCCTGTCGCAGCGCCAGTTGCCAGTCCAGCGTGGGTAATATTGGCAGCAGCTCCGGCACGGTGACCACCGGTGGTGGCGTATAGCGCGCCAGCAACTGTCTTAACTTGCTCTCATCAATCGGTTTGGCAAGATAGTCATTCATGCCCGCCTTGATCAATTGTTCACGCTCGCCATCAATCGCATGGGCGGTGACCGCCACAATCGGTGTACTGGCATGATGCGGCATGCTGCGGATAATTTCGCTGGCGCGAATGCCATCGATATCCGGCATCTGAATATCCATCAGAATCACATCCAGCGACTGCTGACGTGCCTCACGGATGGCGTGTTCGGCGCTGCTGCACAGCAGGATGTTCTGCACCTGCTCCTCCAGCAGCGCGCCAATCAGCTTGAGGTTGGCGGGATTATCATCCACCGCCATCACCGTCAGCGGCAGCCGGGGTGAAAGCGGCAGTTCACTGATCTGACGGGTATGCAGATCCAGTAACATCGGCAGGAGTCGCGTCAGGGAGATCGGTTTAGCGATGCAACCGTCAATGCCGCGTACCTTCAGTTCATCCGCCAGCAACATCATCGGGCTGGGGAGCGCCATCAGCACGTTGTCGGCCCGATCCAGCAGCGCATTAATCATGCGTTCATTGAGCAGCTCGGGCTGACTGATGTCGACCGGCATCGCCATCAGCAGCAGCGGATAGTGAGACGCTTTTAAACCCTCCAGCGTTTCGCTGTAATCGATCTGCAATGGTGTGGCGCTCAACATCTCCAGTGCTGCGCTGGCAACGTTAGCATCCGCTTCAACATAGGCAATGCGCGCATGTGACAGCGCATCCAGCACGCGTGGCATGCCGGGCGCATTGGGATTGAGATCCAGCTGCACGCGAATCACAAAGGTGGAGCCCTTGTCCGGCTGGCTGCTGAAGGTGATTTCGCCGCCCATCTCCCGCACCAGTTTCTGGGTGATCACCAGCCCCAGCCCGGTGCCGCCATGACGGCGCGAAATGCTGGCGTCAGCCTGACGGAACGCCTGGAACAGCTGTGTCTGTTGCTGCTCAGAGATGCCGATACCGCTATCTTCAACCTGAATCTCCAGCTCGACGCGCGACTGCGTAATCACCCGCTGTCCGACACGCAGGCCGATATACCCTTTCTCGGTAAACTTGATCGCGTTACCGATCAGGTTAATCAGAATCTGTTGCAGGCGCAGCGCATCGCCAATCACGTTGTCCGGCACGCTGCTGTCACACACCACCGTCAGCTCCAGCCCTTTGTCATGCGCCGACGGGGCCAGCAGCACCAGCGTTTCATCCAGTGTGGCACGCAGCGGGAAGGGGATCGCCTCCAGCATCAGTTTGCCCGCTTCCAGCTTCGAGAAATCGAGCACGTCATTGATAATACTAAGCAGGTTATTGGCTGAACGTTCAATGGTCTGCATATAGTCGCGCTGGGTGGTGCGCAGCTGGGTTTTCAGCATCTGCCGGGTAAAGCCCAGCACGCCATTAAGCGGCGTCCGCAGCTCATGCGACATATTGGCCAGAAACTCAGATTTGATACGCGCCGCTTCCTGGGCGCGTTTCTTCGCCAGATCCAGCTCAACGTTCTGAATCTCCAGCTGTTCCAGCGTCTCTCGCAGATCGTAGGTCGCCTGATCGATATTGTGCTGCATCTCTTCGTGATAGGCGGTCAGCGACATCGCCATCGCATTAATCCCGTTTTTCAGAATGCTGAGTTCACCCAGCATGTATCCCTCAACGCGGCTGTCGAGCTGGCCGCGACGGATGCGGTCAACGGTGGTGACCATATTGCGGATCGGGCCGGTGACATCACGCATCAGACGATAGGCAAATAGCATGGCCAGGCAGAGGCAGAAGAGCAGCATCAGCGTGGCGACAAACACCTCTTTGTACTGCTGCAGGCGCACCGACTGCAGATCCAGCTCTATCGCCACGTAGCCCAGCGGATTGCCCGACGGCTTGGCATCTTCGTCCGGCAATTCATCCACATCGTAACGCTCGGTGGTGATCGGAGTGCGCAGAATCAATACGTTGCCGTGACGCTCCATGGAGACATCGTCGGGCAGGGCGCGGATATCATCCTGTTGCAGCAGGCTGAGGTTCTGCTTGTGATTGGAGGTGACGTAGAGTTGGTTGTGATTATCAAACACCGAGATCGCCCGGACGATGCCCGAATGGCGGCGGTGCAGCAGGCTGACCAGTTCACGCATGGCGTCACGGTTGTGCCAGGTCATGCTGTATTCGCTGGAGATCGCCAGCGGTTCAATGATATTGGCTCCGGCATCGATAACCTGGCGCTGCAGTTCATTGTAGCGGTGCACCACAAAAAATGAGCTGAGCAGCAGGCCAACCATCAGCGTGGGTGCCAGAATTAAAATCATCATTCGCGCCCGCAGGCTGTATTTGGTCATAATAGTCGCCTGGCTACTCCGGCATTAACGTCCCTGTGCATGCTGTCGACAAAAACAATGCAGGTCGTTTTCGATAAAGAGAATTAATAACACTATGGCGCAATTTTACGTTGCAAAACAGCGCGTGACGACGCAACAACGGATCACCGTCACCATTGAGGCGCTTGATCCGTTCGGACAAGGGGTGGCGCGTCACAAGGGCAAAACCCTTTTTGTCGCCGGTGCCCTGCCTGGGGAACAGGCGGAGGTCATGCTGACAGAGGATAAACGTCAATTTGCCCGGGCGAAAGTGACACGACTGATTAGCCGCAGTCCGGCGCGCGTCACGCCGCGCTGCCCACATTATGAACGCTGCGGCGGCTGCCAGCAGCAGCATGCCGATGTGGCGCTGCAACAGCAGAGCAAAGCCCAGGCGCTGAGCCGGATGCTGCGTCAGGCCGCCGCACAAGACGTGGCGGTGGATGAGGTGATCGCCGGTCAGCCCTGGGGCTATCGTCGTCGCGCCCGTCTGGGGCTGCAATGGCAAAATAAGGCGCAGCGGTTGCAGATGGGCTTCCGTCAGGAAGCCAGCAACGATCTGGTTGATATTCAGCAATGCCCCATTTTAGTGCCCGAACTTGAGGCTTTACTGGTTCCATTGCACCAGTGTCTCAGTGACTTACGCGCCGTCAGGCGTCTCGGGCATGTGGAGCTGGTGCTGGCAGACAACGGGCCGCTGATGATTCTGCGCCATCTTGATGCGCTGCATGCGGATGACCGTGAAAAACTGGAACAGTTTTCGCATAAGCATCAGCTGATGCTGTTCCTGGATGCGGGCGAGGAAGAGTTGAGTGCGTTAAATGAGTCGACGCCGTTTTATCAATCTCACCAGCTTAAGCTAACCTTCAGCCCACAGGATTTTATTCAGGTTAACGATGGTGTTAATCAGCAGATGGTCGCGAAGGCAATTGCCTGGCTCGATCTGCAGCCGGAAGACCGGGTGCTGGATCTGTTTTGCGGCATGGGAAACTTCACACTTCCTATAGGAATCTTCGTACATAATGTGGTTGGTGTGGAGGGGATTGCAGCATTAGTGCGGCAGGCAGCGTATAATGCTGATTTGAATAATCTTAAAAATGTCAGTTTCTATCAGCATAATCTGGAAGAAGAAGTGTCGCGCCAGCCGTGGGCGGCACAGGGATTTAACAAGGTATTACTCGATCCGGCACGCGCCGGGGCTGCGGGCGTAATGGCGCATGTGGTTAAACTTGCACCAGATCGCGTGGTCTATGTTTCGTGTAATCCCACCACACTCGCCCGCGACAGCCAGACATTGCTGTCTGCAGGCTACCAATTGGAAAGGGTCGCGATGCTGGATATGTTCCCACATACCCGTCATCTCGAATCCATGGTGCTGTTCAGAAAAACATAAGCGATGTATGTCGTTGTGCAGGAGAGGTTATGGTTGCGGTCAGAAGTGCGCATTTAAATACTGAGGGGGATTTCGCCCTCGACCAGTGGATCGCCAGTCTCGGTATTGCCAACCCGCAATCATGTCAACGTGTGGCCGAGACCTGGCGCTACTGCGAAGCGCAGACGCAGGGCCATCCTGATCAGTCGCTGCTGCTGTGGCGCGGTATTGAGATGGTTGAAATCCTCTCAATGCTCAGCATGGATATCGAAAGCCTGTGTGCGGCGCTGATTTTCCCGCTGGCTAACGATGAAGTGGTGAGTGAAGAGGAGCTGGAAACCGCAGTCGGCAAAGGCATTGTCTCGCTGGTACACGGCGTGCGCGATATGGACGCTATCCGCCAGCTGAAAGCGATCCACAACGACTCCATGGCCTCTGAACAGGTGGATAACGTTCGCCGCATGCTGCTGGCGATGGTAGAAGATTTCCGCTGCGTAGTGCTGAAGCTGGCTGAACGCATCATGAACCTGCGCGAAATGAAAGATGCGCCGGAAGATGAGCGGGTACTGGCCGCCAAAGAGAGCACCAATATCTATGCGCCACTGGCCAACCGTCTCGGTATTGGTCAGCTCAAATGGGAGCTGGAAGATTACTGCTTCCGCTACCTGCATCCCGACGAATATAAGCGCATCGCCAAATTACTGCATGAGCGGCGTATTGACCGTGAGCAGTACATCGAAAACTTCGTCAGCAATCTGCGCAAAGAGATGGTCAAAGAGGGCGTGCGCGCCGAAGTCTATGGCCGTCCGAAACATATCTACAGCATCTGGCGCAAGATGCAGAAAAAATCGCTGGCCTTTGATGAGCTGTTTGACGTGCGGGCGGTGCGCATCGTCGCCGATCGCCTGCAGGATTGCTACGGTGCGCTGGGTACGGTGCATACGCTCTATCGCCATCTGCCCAGTGAATTCGATGACTACGTCGCTAACCCCAAACCCAACGGCTACCAGTCGATTCATACGGTGGTGTTAGGGCCGCAGGGCAAAACGGTGGAGATCCAGATCCGTACCCGCCAGATGCATGAAGATGCCGAGCTGGGCGTGGCGGCGCACTGGAAATATAAAGAGGGGCCAACTTCCAGCAGCGCGCGTGGCGCGGCCGGTCATGAAGAGCGGATCGCCTGGCTGCGTAAGCTCATCAGCTGGCAGGAAGAGATGGCGGACTCCGGCGAACTGCTGGAAGAGGTCCGCAGCCAGGTGTTCGATGACCGGGTCTACGTCTTTACCCCGAAAGGCGACGTGGTGGATCTGCCCGCTGGATCGACGCCGCTCGACTTTGCCTATCATATTCACAGCGACATCGGTCACCGCTGCATCGGCGCGAAAATCGGTGGCCGCATCGTGCCGTTCACCTACCAGCTGCAGATGGGCGATCAGGTTGAAGTGATCACCCAGAAGCAGCCGAACCCGAGCCGCGACTGGCTCAATCCGAATCTGGGCTACATCACCACCAACCGTGGACGCTCGAAGATCCACAACTGGTTCCGCAAGCAGGATCGCGACAAGAATATTATCGCCGGACGGCAGATTCTGGATAACGAACTGAATCAGCTGGATATCAGCCTGCGCGAAGCCGAAAAACTGCTGCTGCCGCGCTATAACGTCACCTCGCTTGAAGAGCTGCTGGCGGCGATTGGCGGCGGCGATATTCGTCTTAACCAGATGGTTAACTTCCTGCAGGCGAAGCTGAACAAGCCGAGCGCCGAAGAGGAAGATCGCGAAGCGCTGCGCCAGCTGACCCAGAAATCGTACACTCCCTCTTCACGCAAAGAGAGCGGACGCGTCGTCGTGGAAGGCGTGGGCAACCTGATGCACCACATTGCCCGCTGCTGCCAGCCGATTCCGGGGGATGATATTGTCGGCTTCATCACCCAGGGGCGCGGCATCTCTATTCACCGCGCCGACTGCGACCAGCTGGCTGAACTCATTTCGCATGCGCCGGAACGTATCGTCGATGCGGTGTGGGGCGAAAGTTACTCCAGCGGCTATTCGCTGGTGGTGCGCGTGACCGCCAACGATCGCAGCGGCTTACTGCGTGACATCACCACCATTCTCGCCAACGAGAAAGTGAATGTCCTGGGCGTCTCAAGCCGCAGCGACACCAAAAAACAGCTGGCGACCATCGACATGGATATCGAGATCTACAACCATCAGGTACTGGGACGTGTCCTGGCGCGTCTGAACCAGGTCTCTGATATCATTGACGCCCGTCGCCTGCACTGATATTCAGGCAGGCACTGAGGCAACCGGCAGCTGGAGGTTGCGCAGGCGTTTTCTGCACCACCAGACACGGCCGGACGCGGTGAATAGCGTCCTGCCGTGTTGTACGCTTTGCCTCTTCGCCCGTTGCCTGTCATCTCACTAATCAAGGATCCTCCTGAATGAACGCTATTGAGCGCCTGCTTGGCATAATGAAAACCCTGCGCGATCCACAACATGGCTGTCCGTGGGATCGTGAACAGACCTTCGCCACCATCGCGCCCTATACGCTGGAAGAGACCTACGAAGTGCTGGACGCTATCCAGCGCGAAGATTTTGACGATCTGCGCGGTGAGCTGGGCGATCTGCTGTTTCAGGTGGTGTTCTATGCGCAGATGGCCAGCGAACAGGATCGCTTTAATTTTGAGGATGTCTGCCACGCAATCAGCGACAAGCTGGAGCGCCGTCATCCACACATTTTTGGCGATGCCACAGCAGAAACCAGCAGCGAAGTGCTGAAAAACTGGGAAGCGATAAAAACCGCTGAGCGGGCTGACAAAGCCCAGCATTCGGCGCTGGATGATATCCCTAAGGCACTGCCCGCACTGATGCGCGCCCACAAGATTCAGAAGCGTTGTCACAATGTCGGATTCGACTGGACCACGCTGGGGCCGGTGGTGGCTAAGGTGCATGAAGAGATTGATGAAGTGATGCACGAGGCACAGCAGAGCGTGGTGGATGGTGAGAAGCTGGAAGAGGAGATTGGCGACCTGCTGTTCGCCACGGTTAACCTGTCGCGCCATCTGGGCAGCAAAGCGGAAACTGCGCTGCAAAAGGCCAACGACAAGTTTGAGCGCCGCTTCCGCGAAGTCGAAGCGATCATCGCTGCACAGGGGTTAAGTATGCCGGGTGCCACGCTGGAGCAGATGGAGGCCGCCTGGCAGCAAGTGAAACGGGGCGAGAAGCGCTGATTATTCCAGCGCTGTGCATAAAGTCACCGCTTTCGCTTACTCGATTCAGCCTGACGGCAACTTTGTGACGCACGTCAACATTTCATTGGCGGCTATCGGCTATGTTAGCCGCAGCAATGCGTTGGAGGATGGCGGTGATTCATCAATTGTGGCTGATAGCGGTTTCCAGTATACTGTTTTCCCGTCCTGGTTATTCCACCGTCTTTAAACCTAAACTCTCAGGTTCAGCATGACAACGAATTATATTTTTGTGACCGGCGGGGTCGTTTCCTCTCTGGGTAAAGGCATTGCCGCAGCCTCCCTCGCAGCCATTCTCGAAGCCCGTGGTCTGAACGTGACCATCATGAAGCTGGACCCGTATATCAACGTGGATCCAGGCACCATGAGCCCGACGCAGCACGGTGAAGTTTTCGTCACTGATGACGGCGCTGAAACCGATCTGGATTTGGGTCACTACGAGCGCTTCATCCGTACCAAAATGTCGCGTCGTAACAACTTCACCACTGGCCGTATCTACTCAGAAGTCCTGCGCAAAGAGCGCCGTGGCGACTATCTGGGCGCAACCATTCAGGTTATTCCGCACATCACCAACGCCATCAAAGAGCGCATTATTGAAGGCGGTGAAGGTCATGATGTGGTACTGGTCGAAATCGGCGGCACGGTCGGGGATATCGAATCACTGCCGTTCCTGGAAGCGATTCGCCAGATGGCCGTTGATGTGGGCCGCGAACACACCATGTATATGCACCTGACGCTGGTGCCGTATATGGCGGCTGCCGGTGAAGTGAAAACCAAACCGACCCAGCACTCGGTGAAAGAGCTGCTGTCGATTGGTATTCAGCCAGACGTGCTGATTTGCCGTTCTGACCGTGCCGTACCGGCCAACGAACGCGCTAAAATCGCCCTGTTCTGTAACGTCCCTGAAAAAGCGGTTATCTCGCTGAAAGACGTTGATTCCATTTACAAGATTCCTGGCATGCTGAAATCGCAGGGCCTGGATGACTATATCTGCAAGCGCTTCAACCTGAATGCACCGGAAGCCAATCTGGCCGAATGGGAGCAGGTGATCTACGAAGAAGCCAATCCGGGTGGTGAAGTCACCATCGGTATGGTGGGCAAGTATGTGGAATTGCCGGATGCCTACAAGTCGGTCATCGAAGCGCTGAAACATGGCGGCCTGAAAAATCGCGTCACCGTGAACATCAAACTGATCGATTCGCAGGATGTTGAATCACGCGGTGTCGAATTACTGAAAGATCTGGATGCGATTCTGATCCCGGGTGGCTTCGGTTACCGTGGCGTGGAAGGCAAGCTGATGACCGCGCAGTATGCACGTGAAAACAACGTGCCGTACCTCGGCATCTGCCTGGGCATGCAGGTTGCGCTGATGGAGTTCGCCCGTAATGTCGCCGGGATGCCGGGCGCCAACTCCACGGAATTTGTGCCAGACTGTAAATATCCGGTGGTGGCATTAATCACCGAATGGCGTGACGAAGATGGCAACGTCGAAGTCCGCAGCGAGCAGAGCGATCTGGGCGGCACGATGCGTCTGGGCAGCCAGCAGTGTCAGTTAACGCCGGGCAGCCAGGTTCGCCAGCTCTACGGCTCTGACACTATCGTTGAGCGCCATCGCCACCGCTATGAAGTGAACAATATGCTGTTAAAGCAGATTGAAGCAGCCGGTCTGCGCGTAGCAGGTCGCTCTGGTGATGATCAACTGGTTGAGATTATCGAGATCCCGAACCATCCGTGGTTTGTGGCCTGCCAGTTCCATCCTGAGTTTACCTCGACCCCACGCGACGGCCATCCGTTGTTTGCCGGCTTTGTTAAAGCCGCACATGAGCATCAGAAGCGTTTAGCGAAGTAAGTTTCACAGGCAGCGCGCGAACTTTTCGCGCGTTGCTTGTCTTAGGATTGACTAACTTGTACTGAGGAAAATCGTAATGTCCAAAATCGTAAAAGTCATCGGTCGCGAAATTATCGACTCACGTGGTAACCCGACTGTTGAAGCTGAAGTGCATCTGGAAGGCGGTTTCGTAGGCCTGGCAGCTGCACCATCAGGTGCCTCTACCGGTTCACGCGAAGCGCTGGAACTGCGTGACGGTGACAAATCACGTTATCTGGGCAAAGGCGTAACCAAAGCCGTTGCTGCAGTAAACGGTCCGATTGCTGAAGCGGTAAAAGGCAAAGACGCGAAAGATCAGGCGAACATCGATAAGATCATGATCGACCTGGACGGTACTGAGAACAAATCTAACTTCGGTGCTAACGCCATTCTGGCTGTTTCACTGGCAGCTGCTAAAGCCGCTGCAGCCTCTAAAGGTCAGCCGCTGTATGAGCACATCGCTGAACTGAACGGCACCCCAGGCAAATACTCTATGCCACTGCCAATGATGAACATCATCAACGGCGGCGAACATGCCGACAACAACGTCGACATCCAGGAATTCATGATCCAGCCGGTTGGCGCTCCGAACCTGAAAGAAGCCATCCGTATGGGTTCTGAAGTGTTCCACAGCCTGGCAAAAGTGCTGAAAAGCAAAGGCATGAGCACTGCAGTGGGTGACGAAGGCGGCTACGCGCCTAACCTGGGTTCAAACGCCGAAGCGCTGGCTGTTATCGCTGAAGCGGTAAAAGCAGCAGGCTACGAGCTGGGCAAAGACATCACCCTGGCGATGGACTGTGCGGCATCTGAGTTCTACAAAGATGGCAAATACGTTCTGGCCGGTGAAGGCGGTAAATCGTTTACCTCTGAAGAGTTCACCCACTTCCTGGAAGATCTGACTAAACAGTATCCGATCGTTTCTATCGAAGATGGCCTGGACGAATCTGACTGGGACGGCTTCGCTTACCAGACCAAAGTACTGGGCGACAAAATCCAGCTGGTGGGTGATGACCTGTTCGTTACCAACACCAAAATTCTGAAAGAAGGTATCGATAAAGGTATCGCTAACTCCATTCTGATCAAATTCAACCAGATCGGTTCTCTGACCGAAACTCTGGCTGCGATCAAAATGGCGAAAGACGCGGGCTACACTGCCGTGATCTCTCACCGTTCAGGCGAAACCGAAGATGCGACCATCGCTGACCTGGCGGTAGGTACTGCAGCGGGCCAGATCAAAACCGGTTCAATGAGCCGTTCTGACCGTGTTGCTAAGTACAACCAGCTGATCCGTATCGAAGAAGCGCTGGGTTCTAAAGCGCCATTCAACGGTCTGAAAGAAGTTAAAGGTCAGTAATGACTGTGCGTTGATGTCGCGCTAAGTGACATCATCGGCCTCTGAAGCCCCGCCTTGTGCGGGGCTTTTTGTTGGTGGCGGTGAGCAGACGCAGATGGCAAGGCCCGATCGCCAAAGCGGCATCTCTGCCGGCCCGGTTCGCGCGATTACGCACCTCATCCCTGAAGTGCGCCCGTTACCGGGCCAACGCTTTGCGTTGTTCAAAAACGCTTCCGGCGTTTTTGTCCTGAGCGCGGGACGCTTTGCTCTTCGGTCCTGGCCATCCACGTTCTGAGCCTGTCAGCCGTCTGAAGCCCCTCTTTTGGGTTTTGTCCGGCGCGGAGAAAAGGCACAACGCGTGGTTGAGCTGCGCGGCAAATCTGCCATAATCAGCGCCCTGTTTTTTTCAAGCGAGTCCGTAATGCAATACCCGATTAACGAAATGTTCCAGACACTGCAGGGCGAAGGTTATTACACCGGCGTGCCTGCCATTTTCATTCGTTTGCAGGGATGCCCGGTGGGCTGTAGCTGGTGCGATACCAAACACACCTGGGAAAAGCGGACAGATCGGGAAACGTCGCTGGGCGATATTTTGATCAAGACGGTGGAAAGCGACGCCTGGGGGGATGCCGACGCGGCGACCCTGGTGAGTGCCATTGCGCAGCAGGGCTGGACGGCGCGTCATGTGGTCATCACCGGTGGTGAACCGGCGATTTACGATCTGCGTCCGTTAACCACTGCGCTGGAGCAGCACGGTTTCCAGTGCCAGATTGAGACCAGCGGAACCCACGAGATTCACTGTTCTGAACGGACCTGGGTGACCGTCTCGCCGAAGGTCAACATGCGCGGCGGCTACGATGTGCTGCCCCAGGCGCTGAGCCGGGCCGATGAAATCAAGCATCCGGTGGCGCGCGAGCGTGATGTGGAAGCGCTGGATCGGCTGCTGGCAGGCATTGATGACACCAAAGCGCGTATCATCGCCCTGCAGCCAATCAGCCGCAAAGATGATGCAACCCGGCTCTGTATTGAGACCTGCATTGCTCGTAACTGGCGTCTGTCGATGCAGACCCATAAATATCTCAATATCGCCTGATCCTGATAAAGCGGCACGCAATGAGCCGTTAACCACAGGGAAGTGTTGAGCGTCAGAGGCAGGACGGAGAGAAGAGCCGCGTCGGATCGAAGAGTTCGATCCGACAGGGTTAGCCGCGGTAAACGCAGCCTGCGGTGCAGGTTTCTTTGATCATCACCGCGCTAAGCAGCGGCAGTTGCGGCTTCATCTGATCCCAGATCCATTTCGCCAGCACTTCGCTGGTGGGATTTTCCAGGCCGGGAATATCATTCAGATAGTAGTGGTCCAGCCGATTGTAGACCGGCTTAAACGCCGCCTTCAGCTCAGCAAAATCCATAACCCAGCCGGTATGCGCATCCACTTCGCCGGTAATCTCCAGACGAACCAGGAACGAATGACCGTGCAGACGGCCACATTTGTGTCCGGCCGGCACATTCGGTAGATGATGCGCGGCTTCGAACTGGAACTCTTTAAACAAGGTGGTAGACATAATGGTTCTCAGACATTAAAAAACCGCTGAATTCTACCTGATTACCGCTTTTTTCGCACCCGAACCGCACAAACCGATACTTTTCCTGCGCGTTTATACAGTGGTGTCCAGCTAATTAACTGATATATCACCGCTTTGCTTACCACTTTTAACGATTATTCCTACCTGGAAAACCATTTAGTCATTTTGGTTATTTGATATGTCGAAGGTGTATTTAATCGTTAATATACGGACCGGTAACCTACGCACTCTTCCGCCATTTTACGGTCCGGACTTCTGATACTGGAATTTTTAACGCGATGACGACTCAGGCACCTGGTTCAATGCTTCCGCTCTCCCCGGAACAACTCGCTCGCTTACAGGCGGCGACGACAGATTATTCCCCGACTCAACTGGCGTGGCTGTCAGGCTATTTCTGGGGCAGGGTGGAACAGACCCCGGGTAGCGCCGTCGCCAGCACTGCATCTGCTCCGGCTCCGGCCGAAGCGCCCGCCATTACGCTGCTTTCTGCCTCCCAGACCGGCAACGCACGTCGTCTGGCTGAGCAGTTGCGTGATGACCTGCTGGCCGCAAAGCTGAACGTAAACCTGGTGAATGCCGGTGATTACAAGTTCAAACAGATTGGCCAGGAAAAAATGCTGGTGGTTGTAACCTCCACCCAGGGCGAAGGCGAACCGCCAGAAGAGGCGGTGGCGCTGCATAAATTCCTGATGTCGAAAAAGGCACCGAAAATGGAGGGTGCCGCCTTCGCAGTGTTCGGCCTGGGCGACACCTCTTATGAATTCTTCAGTCAGGCGGGTAAAGATTTTGACAGCCGACTGGCGGAGCTGGGCGGCGAGCGTCTGCTGGATCGCGTTGATGCGGATGTTGAGTATGCGGAGCAGGCCGCCGCCTGGCGCAGTGCGCTGACTGAGATCCTCAAACAGCGCGTTCCCACTGAATCCCCGGCGCAGGCTGCGGCGACAGCAGCCGGCAGCGTCAACGAAGTCACCACCAGTCCCTATACTAAAGAGTCGCCGCTCAGCGCGAGTCTGGCGGTGAATCAGAAAATTACCGGACGGGACTCAGATAAAGATGTGCGCCATATCGAAATCGATCTGGGCGATTCCGGTCTGCGCTACCAGCCTGGCGATGCGCTGGGCGTCTGGTATCAGAACGACGCGGCGCTGGTCAGCGAACTGCTGGAGCTGGTCTGGCTGAAAGGCGATGAGCCGGTAGAGGTTCAGGGGAAAACCCTGCCGCTGGCGGAGGCGCTGCAGAAGCATTTCGAGCTGACGGTTAACACCGCACAGATCGTGGCGCAGTATGCCCAGCTGTCACGCAACGCGGAGTTGCTCTCACTGGTGGATGATAAAGCCAGGCTGCAGCACTATGCGCAGCACTATCCGATTGTAGATATGGTGCGCCTGGCACCGTCCGAACTCAGCGCTGAACAGCTGACCGGGCTGCTGCGACCGCTGACGCCGCGACTCTACTCTATCGCCTCTTCGCAGGCTGAAACCGATACCGAAGTGCATATTACCGTTGGTGCCGTTCGCTTTGATATTGAAGGTCGCCAGCGTGGCGGCGGTGCATCGACCTGGCTGGCCGATCGCATCGAAGAAGAGGGCGAAGTCCGGGTCTTCATCGAACACAACGACAACTTCCGCCTGCCGGCTAATCCGGATGCGCCAGTGATCATGATTGGTCCGGGCACCGGCATCGCGCCGTTCCGCGCCTTTATGCAGCAGCGCGACAACGACGGTGCCAGCGGCAAAAACTGGCTATTCTTTGGTAATCCGCATTTCACCGACGACTTCCTCTATCAGGTGGAGTGGCAGAAATATGTGAAGGATGGTCTGCTGACCCATATCGACCTCGCCTGGTCACGCGATCAGGCAGAGAAGATTTACGTACAGGATAAGATCCGCGCGAAAGGGGCCGAAGTGTGGCGCTGGATTGAAGAGGGCGCGCATCTTTATGTCTGTGGTGACGCGAATCGTATGGCAAAAGACGTCGAGCAGGCATTGCTGGATGTGGTGGTCGAACACGGCGGAATGGATCGTGAAACGGCCGACGAATTTTTAAGTGAGCTGCGCATTGAGCGCCGTTATCAGCGAGACGTTTACTAATGAGCGATAAACACCCTGGACCGCTGGTTGTAGAAGGCAAATTAGCAGACGCTGAGCGTCTGAAGAAGCAGAGCAACTATCTGCGCGGCACCATTAAAGAAGATCTGGAAGAGGGTCTGACCGGCGGCTTTACCGGCGACAACTTCCTGCTGATCCGTTTTCACGGCATGTACCAGCAGGACGATCGCGATATTCGTGCCGAACGTGCGGAGCAGAAGCTGGAGCCACGCCACGCCATGATGCTGCGTTGCCGGTTGCCGGGCGGCATCATTACGCCGACCCAGTGGCTGGCCATCGACAAATTTGCCACCGACAAAACCATCTATGGCAGCATCCGTCTGACTAACCGTCAGACCTTCCAGTTTCACGGCATTCTGAAGAAGAACGTCAAGCCGACGCATCAGATGCTGCATGAGGTGGGGCTGGATGCGCTGGCGACCGCCAACGACGTTAACCGTAACGTGCTCTGTACGTCGAACCCGGTTGAGTCGGAACTGCATCAGGAAGCGTATGAGTGGGCGAAGAAACTCTCTGAGCATCTGCTGCCACGTACCCGTGCCTATGCGGAGATCTGGTGGGATAAAGAAAAAGTCGCCACCACCGACGAAGAGCCGATCCTCGGTGAAACGTATCTGCCGCGTAAATTCAAAACCACCGTGGTGATCCCGCCGCATAACGACGTGGATCTGCACGCCAACGATCTGAACTTTGTCGCTGTCGCCGAGCACGGCAAGCTGGTGGGCTTTAACCTGCTGGTGGGTGGCGGGCTGTCGATTGAGCACGGTAACAAAGCGACCTATGCGCGCACCGCCAGCGAGTTTGGCTATTTCCCGGTGGAGAAGATCCTCGACGTTGCCGAGGCGGTGGTCACGACGCAGCGCGACTGGGGTAACCGTACCGACCGTAAAAACGCCAAAACCAAGTACACGCTGGAACGCGTTGGCGTCGAGACCTTTAAAGCCGAAGTTGAAAAACGGGCAGGCGTGACGTTTGAGCCGATCCGTCCTTATGAGTTCACCACCCGTGGCGATCGCATTGGCTGGATTAAAGGCATCGACAACAAATGGCACCTGACGCTGTTTATCGAAAATGGTCGCCTGCTCGACTATCCGGGCCGACCGCTGAAAAGCGGCATCGCTGAAATTGCGAAAATCCATCAGGGCGATTTCCGCCTGACCGCTAACCAGAACCTGATTGTGGCGGGCGTGCCGGAAAGCGAAAAAGCGCAGATCGAAGCAATCGCGCGCGAACATGGTCTGATGGATCACGTTACGGCACAGCGCGAAAACTCGATGGCCTGCGTGGCGTTCCCGACCTGTCCGCTGGCGATGGCAGAAGCCGAGCGCTTCCTGCCTGCCTTTGTGACCAAAGTGGAAGGGATCATGCATGCGCATGGCGTTGGTGATGAGCACATAGTGTTACGCGTTACCGGTTGTCCCAACGGCTGTGGCCGTGCCATGCTGGCTGAGCTGGGTCTGGTGGGTAAAGCGCCAGGTCGCTACAACCTGCATCTGGGTGGAAACCGCAGCGGAACGCGTATTCCCCGCATGTACCGTGAAAACATTAACGAAAGCGAAATTCTCGCCACCATTGATGAGCTGGTGGGACGCTGGGCCACTGAGCGCCAGGCCGCGGAAGGCTTTGGTGACTTCACCATCCGCGCGGGCATTGTTGCGCCGGTGCTGGACCCGGCACGCGACTTTTGGGAGGAAGCAAAATGAGTCACCCCGACCTCGCAGCACTGAATGAGATGTCCAAAGTCCAGCGTGCTATGGCGCTGGCCGCGACCAATGCGCAGCTGGAGAAGTCATCTGCGGAAGAGCGGGTCAGCTGGGCACTGGAGAATCTGCCGGGTGCCTACGTGCTCTCCTCCAGTTTCGGTATTCAGGCCGCGGTGTCGCTGCATCTGGTGACGCGTCAGCAGCCCGATATTCCGGTGATCCTGACCGACACCGGCTATCTGTTCCCGGAGACCTATCGTTTTATTGATGAGCTGGCGGACCAGCTCAATCTCAACCTTAAAGTGTTCCGCGCCGAAACCTCTCCGGCCTGGCAGGAAGCGCGCTACGGCAAACTGTGGGAGCAGGGCGTCGAGGGGATTGAGAAATATAACGAGATCAACAAAGTTGAGCCGATGAATCGCGCCATTGAAACCCTGGGCGCACAGACCTGGTTTGCCGGATTGCGCCGCGACCAGTCGGGCAGCCGGGCGAATCTGCCGGTGCTAGGCGTCCAGCGTGGCGTCTTTAAGCTGCTGCCGATTATCGACTGGGATAACCGCCAGATTCATCAGTATCTGGAGCAGCATAAGCTGAAGTACCATCCGCTGTGGGATGAAGGCTATCTCTCGGTGGGCGATACCCATACCACCCGCAAGTGGGAGCCGGGTATGGCAGAAGAAGAGACGCGCTTCTTCGGCCTCAAGCGCGAGTGTGGTCTGCACGAAGGCTGACGCAGGACTTCTCTCCCCGCACACAGGGAGAGAAGTTTTTGGCTGCAGTCAGGCGGAAAGCTAAGCGCCTTTTAATGCGGCAAACGCCTCTGCTGCACGGGTCACATTCACTTTCGTCACCTCATACTCTGCCACCGTGACAAACGGATCTTCCGCTAAAATTGCATCCAGCTCTTCTCGTTCCATCTCCCTGACCAGTAACATGCCGCCCGTGCGCGGATCTTTACGTCCCGCTGCAATAAAAAAGCCCGCGTCAAAATAGCGATCCAGCCATTCGATATGGGCTGCCAGCAGCGCTTCAACTTCTTCTACCGGACGAACGTAATTCAGAAAGACCACGTACATGTCAGATCCTTACACTTTGGGATTGGTCAGTTCACTGAGCAGCGGCAGCAGCACGCGAACGCTGTCGCGGGTTCGCAAGGTTATCTGCCCCGGCAGCCAGCGGTCGAGATAGCTCAGATTATCCAGGTCAGTCTGATGGCGGGTAACGCCATCAGGAAAGTGGGGACTACGATGACGCTGCAGCGCACCATCTTTATTACCCAGCGTCCAGTTGCTGGCGGTCACATCCAGCAGCGGAAAGCCCGCCTTGTCGAAGGCATTAAGAGCGTCAAAGTCTTTACGGTTCAGCTGATGACTGGCGGCGGGAATGCCCTGCTGGCGTGCCAGTAACAGGGCTCGTTCGCTGGTCTGCTTGCGCACCGCCCGGGGTGTATTCATGCCGCTGTTAAAATAGAGATGATCGCCGGTGATCAGGCTATTCAGATCGATGACCAGCAGGGTATTCTTCTTCTCACGCGTGCTCATCCGCTCAACATAATCATCCATGCCGTGCAGATCTGCCTCTCCGGCGCTCAGCGCCACAAAGCGTATGCCGTAGTGCAGCGGTTTGCGGCTCAGCTGCTGCGCCAGCTCCAGCATCACGCCAAGACCCGATGCATTATCATCGACGCCCTGCAGGCGTAAGCCGCCCAGGTTGTGCTGGGCCTGGCTGCTATTTTGCGGCGTCCAGGTATCCAGATGTGCCACGATCAGAATCTCCTGCGGCACGCTGCCTGCACGCGCGGCAATCACCGAGGTTGCCGTGAGCTTATGCCAGCGCTGCGTGCCGTCCTCTTCCTGCCACTTATAGCCGGTCCTGAACTGGCGGGTATTGGTCTTATACCCCAGCGCGGTAAATTGCTGTTGCAGGTAGTCGGCTGCCATCAGCTCAGCCGGGCTGCCGCTCATCCGGCCAGGAAACAAGGTGGCGATGTGCCGGACCTGCTGTTCGGCAAACTGGCCAGGCGGAGTGGCCAGAGCCAGCGGAGAAATGAGTGCGCCAAATAAAATTGTCGCTACCCTCAAGCGGAGGGAATAAAACATAGTGCATCCTTTTTCATTATTCGGGAGCCGTTCCGCATGGGGGCCAGGGCCAGCCATGCCGCGCGCATTATATCCTTTTTGTCCCGTGACTTTGTTAGTGGAATCGGGCGCTGTCACTACCGAAAGGCGTAACGGACCATTATCGCTGGAACTTATCTGCTTTTGCTGCCGCAGGTGTGGCTTTCAATATGTGAGCCTGTTCACGAAAAAGCCATTAAATTTCATCTGTTAAGACCAAATTGTTCTGTGCTTTGCGGCGTCGTTATTCCATTCGGTAACTACTCATTCCAATTCGTAATTTCATCTGGATAAACCCAGCGACGTATAGTCGCGTTAATACAAAGTTAAAACATCAGGGTTAACGTGGACTATTTGCCTCTTTTTGCCGATCTTTCTGGCCGCCCGGTTCTGGTTGTCGGCGGGGGAGATATTGCGGCGCGAAAAATTGAACTGCTGCGCCGTGCACGCGCGCGCGTTCTGATCGCATCTCGTGAACTCTGCCCTGAACTGCAGGCACTGCTGGATAAGCAGGAGCTGGAGTGGCTGGCGACCGAATTTGACCCGGCCCAGCTGGATGGCGTTTTCCTGGTGATTGCCGCCACCGACGACAACCATCTCAACAGTCAGGTGTTTGAAGCCGCCAATGCGCGGCATAAGCTGGTTAACGTGGTGGATGACCAGCCAAAATGCACCTTTATCTTCCCCTCGATTGTTGACCGCTCACCGCTGGTGGTGGCGATCTCCTCCAGCGGCACCGCACCGGTGCTGGCACGCATGCTGCGCGAAAAAATCGAAACGCTGCTGCCTGCCAGTCTGGGTCAGATGGCTGAAGTGGCCGGACTCTGGCGCGATAAAGTCAAACAGCGCTTCAGCCGCATGTCTGACCGTCGGCGCTTCTGGGAACGCGCTTTCGACGGCCGGTTCGCCAGTGAGATGTCTGCCGGTAACGTCGAAGAGGCGAAACGCACGCTGGACCGCGAACTGCTGGAAGAGCCGACCCGTCAGGGTGAGATCTTTCTGGTGGGTGCCGGGCCGGGCGACAGCGGTCTGCTGACGCTGCGTGGCCTGCAGGTGATGCAGTTAGCCGATGTGGTGCTTTACGACCATCTGGTCAGCGAAGAGGTGCTGGATCTGGTGCGCCGCGATGCCGATCGCATCTGCGTCGGCAAACGGGCCAGCGCCCACACGTTGCCGCAGGAAGAGATCAATCAGATGCTGGTTTCACTGGCGCTGAAAGGCAAGCGCGTCGTGCGCCTCAAGGGCGGCGATCCCTTTATCTTTGGCCGCGGCGGCGAAGAGCTGCAGGCGGCTCAGCAGGCGGGTGTGCCGTTCCAGGTGGTGCCGGGCGTCACCGCGGCAGCCGGTGCGACGGCCTATGCCGGTATTCCGCTGACCCACCGCGACTACGCGCAGAGCGTGATGTTTATTACCGGTCACTGCCGTCCCGATGGGGATGACATTGACTGGCCTTCGCTGGCGCGTGCGCGTCAGACGCTGGCGATCTACATGGGAACCGTTAAAGCCGCTGCCATCAGCGAGGCGCTGATTCAGCACGGTCGCGCGCCATCAACGCCGGTGGCGGTGATCAGTCGCGGCACCCGTCAGGATCAACAGGTGCTGACCGGCACCTTAGAACAACTTGAGGCGCTGGCCGCCTCGGCACCCACTCCGGCGCTGCTGGTGATCGGAGAGGTGGTTAATCTGCACGGGCAACTCGCCTGGTTTAAACATTCAGCACAGCAGGGGGCTCGCGAGTCCGCCGTTGTCAATCTGGCTTGAGGGAAAATCATGGACCAAAAACGACTCACTCATCTGCGTCAGCTGGAGGCGGAGAGTATCCACATCATTCGCGAAGTGGCGGCGGAGTTTAGCAATCCGGTGATGATGTACTCCATCGGCAAAGACTCCTCGGTCATGCTCCATCTGGCGCGTAAAGCCTTCTACCCAGGCACGTTGCCGTTCCCGTTGCTGCATGTGGATACCGGCTGGAAATTCCGTGAAATGTACGAATTTCGCGACCGCACCGTGAAAGCGATGGGCGCAGAGTTGCTGGTTCACCGCAACCCGGAAGGCGTGGCGATGGGCATCAACCCCTTTGTTCACGGCAGTGCCAAACACACTGACATCATGAAAACCGAAGGGCTGAAGCAGGCGCTGAACAAATATGGTTTTGATGCAGCCTTTGGCGGCGCACGTCGTGATGAAGAGAAGTCACGCGCCAAAGAGCGTATCTACTCATTCCGTGACCGCTTCCATCGCTGGGATCCGAAAAACCAGCGCCCTGAGCTGTGGCACAACTACAACGGTCAGATCAACAAGGGTGAAAGCATCCGCGTCTTCCCGCTGTCGAACTGGACCGAACTGGATATCTGGCAGTACATCTTCCTGGAAAACATCGAGATCGTGCCGCTCTATCTCGCCGCACCGCGTCCGGTGCTGGAGCGTGATGGCATGCTGATGATGATCGATGACGATCGCATCAACCTGCAGCCGGGTGAAGAGATCACCGAACGGATGGTCCGTTTCCGTACGCTCGGCTGCTGGCCGCTGACCGGCGCGGTAGAGTCTGAAGCGCAGACGCTGCCGGAGATCATCGAAGAGATGCTGGTTTCCACCACCAGCGAGCGTCAGGGCCGCATGATCGATCGCGATCAGTCCGGTTCGATGGAACTGAAAAAACGTCAGGGTTATTTCTAAGGAGACGCCAGATGAATACCGTAATTGCACAACAGATTGCCGACCAGGGCGGCGTTGAAGCCTGGCTGACCACGCAACAACACAAGAGCCTGCTGCGTTTTCTGACCTGCGGCAGCGTTGACGACGGAAAAAGTACCCTGATTGGGCGTCTGCTACACGACACCCGTCAGATCTATGAAGATCAGCTCTCATCGCTGCACAACGACAGTAAACGTCACGGCACCCAGGGCGAGAAGCTCGATCTGGCGCTGCTGGTGGATGGTCTGCAGGCTGAGCGTGAGCAGGGCATTACCATTGATGTGGCCTACCGCTACTTCTCGACCGAAAAGCGTAAATTTATTATCGCCGACACGCCGGGACATGAGCAGTACACCCGTAACATGGCGACCGGCGCGTCAACCTGCGATCTGGCGATCCTGCTGATCGATGCGCGTAAAGGCGTACTGGATCAGACCCGCCGCCACAGCTTTATCTCGACGCTGCTGGGGATCAAACACCTGGTGGTGGCAATCAATAAGATGGATCTGGTGGAGTACAACCAGGAGCGCTTCGAGCAGATCAAACAGGATTACCTCGACTTTGCTGCGCAGCTGCCGGAAGACCTCGATATCCGCTTTGTGCCGATGTCGGCGCTGGAAGGGGATAACGTCGCCTCTGCCAGTCAGACCATGCCGTGGTATAGCGGCCCGACGCTGCTGGATGTGCTGGAGACCGTGGAGCTGAAGCGCGTCGTCGATCATCAGCCGATGCGTTTCCCGGTGCAGTATGTCAACCGTCCGAACCTCGATTTTCGTGGCTATGCCGGCACCCTGGCGTCGGGCAGCGTGCAGGTAGGCCAGCGCGTTAAAGTGCTGCCTTCTGGCGTGGAGTCGACCATTGCCCGCATTGTGACCTTCGATGGCGATCTGCAGGAAGCGGGTGCAGGCGAAGCGATTACCCTGGTGCTGCAGGATGAGATTGATATCAGCCGTGGCGATCTGCTGGTGGATGCCAGTGAAGAGCTGGCAGCGGTTCAGTCTGCCAGCGTTGACGTGGTCTGGATGGCAGAACAGCCGCTGCAGGCCGGTCAGAGTTATGACCTGAAAATCGCCGGTAAGAAAACCCGTGGCCGGGTAGAGAAGGTGCTGCATCAGGTCGAGATCAACTCGCTGGAGACGCGTCAGGTCGATACGCTGCCGCTGAACGGTATCGGTCGCATTGAGATCACCTTTGACGAACCGATGGTGCTCGACAGCTATCAGCAGAACCCGGTAACCGGCGGCATGATCTTTATCGATCGCCTGAGCAACGTCACCGTGGGTGCCGGCATGATCCATCAGCCAAACCATGATGCCCCGGTTAATACCGGTGAGTTCAGCGCGTTTGAGCTGGAACTGAATGCGCTGGTGCGCCGCCACTTCCCACACTGGAATGCGCGCGACCTGCTGGGCGGTCAGTAATGGCGCAGCACGACGATAACGTGGTGTGGCATGATCATCCGGTGACACGCGCCTCACGCGAACAGCAGCATGGCCATCAGGGCGTGGTGCTGTGGTTCACCGGCCTTTCGGGCTCGGGGAAATCCACCGTTGCCGGTGCGCTGGAGCAGGCGCTGCACCGCATCGGCGTCAGCACCTATCTGCTGGATGGTGACAATGTGCGTCACGGCCTCTGTCGTGACCTCGGTTTCAGCGATGATGACCGTAAAGAGAATATCCGTCGCGTCGGTGAAGTGGCGAAACTGATGGTGGATGCCGGACTCGTGGTGCTCACTGCCTTTATTTCGCCGCATCGTGCCGAGCGTCAGATGGTGCGCGATCTGCTGGAGCCGGGACAGTTTATCGAGGTATTTGTCGATACGCCGTTAGCCGTGTGTGAAGCGCGTGATCCGAAAGGGTTGTATCGCAAAGCGCGCGCCGGTGAACTGCGTAATTTTACCGGCATCGACAGCGTCTATGAGGCGCCCGATAGCCCGGAAATCCAGCTGGATGGCGAACAATTGGTTACAAAACTGGCCGCCCAATTGTTAGACCTGCTGCGTGACCGCGATATCATCAAATCCTGAAGAGACAGCGGCAAATCGTTTCTGATTTGCCGCCCTCGCGCCAACAGGATGCCTATGCAGAACATTACCCCAATGCTCGCCCGAAAAGATGACTCCTCCCCGGATGAGCCGCGCTCATTGCTGCCGGGCGGCGTTATCGGCTTTCTCGCTTACTGGTGCGCGCTGGCGATTCCTTTCCTGCTGTTCGGCTCTAACACGCTGTTCTTCTTTCTTTATACCTGGCCATTCTTTCTGGCGCTGCTGCCGGTTGCGGTGGTCACGGGTATCGCGCTGAATACGCTGCTGAGTGGACAGTGGCTGTGGGCCGCGCTCGCCACGGTGATCATGGTGGTCACGCTCTTCTGGTTAATGTTCTCTTTTCTCTCTGGCTGGTAAGCCCTCAGTGCGCCCGCGCTGATGTGCAAACGCATCGGCAGGTTACAAATCTTTTCCCGTCTGAATCGGTACTGATTCATATTTTGCGCAGACGCGCAGCAAAGCGCGCCATTTTCTCCGCTGGTGTGGAGTCCTGTGCAAAGTTATGGGATGATTGGGCCGTTTTTAGGGGGCGGGATGGGAAAACTGACGTTACTGTTATTGGTGCTGCTTGGCTGGCTGCAATATTCGTTGTGGCTGGGGAAAAATGGCATCCATGACTATACGCGCGTCAATGATGATGTCGCGGTGCAACAGGCAAACAATGCCAAACTGAAATCGCGAAACGATCAGCTGTTTGCCGAAATTGACGATCTCAATGGCGGCTCGGAAGCGATCGAGGAGCGTGCACGCAATGAACTGGGCATGATTAAGCCCGGTGAGACTTTCTATCGTCTGGTGCCTGACCAGAACAAACGCAACGCGCAACAAGCAGCGCTTAACCAACAACGATAAAACATGAACACTCTGGCCTCCCTTGCGGATGTGATTGCCGTGGTGCCCGCTGCCGGGATCGGCAGCCGCATGCAGGCAACCTGTCCGAAGCAGTATCTGACGATTGGTCAGCACACCCTTCTGGAACACAGCATTGCGCGTCTGTTTTCCCATCCCGCTATCAAACAGGTGATTGTCGCCCTCAGTCCTGATGACCAGCACTTCGCTTCACTGCCGCTGGCACGCGATCCGCGCGTGCTCAGGGTGACAGGCGGAGAGACCCGCGCCGAATCGGTGCTGGCCGGATTGCAGGCCGCACAGGGTTCCGCCTGGGTGCTGGTCCATGATGCCGCGCGTCCCTGTCTGCATCCCGACGATCTCCAGCAACTGCTCAACGTGCGTGAACAGAGCCACGTTGGCGGGATTCTGGCCGCGCCAGTGCGTGACACCATGAAACGGGGCGAGCCGGGCAAAGCCGCGGTGGCCCATACCGTAGAGCGCGACGATCTCTGGCACGCCTTAACGCCGCAATTTTTCCCTCATGCGCTGCTCACCGCCTGCCTGACGCGGGCGCTGGCAGAAGGCGCGACCATCACCGATGAAGCCTCGGCGCTGGAGTATTGCGGCTACCACCCGCTGTTAGTCAGCGGACGCAGTGATAACATCAAAGTCACCCGGCCAGAAGATCTGGCGCTGGCGGCTTTTTATCTGAGTCAGATTCAATTAAAGGAGAGCGCATGATGCGTATCGGTCACGGTTTTGACGTTCACGCCTTTGGCGGAGAGGGTCCGTTAGTGATTGGCGGTGTGCGGATCCCGTTTGAGCAGGGTTTTATCGCCCATTCGGATGGCGATGTGGCACTGCATGCGCTGACTGACGCGCTGCTGGGCGCAGTGGCGATGGGCGATATCGGCAAGCTGTTTCCTGACACCGATCCGGCCTTTAAAGGGGCGGACAGCCGCGGCCTGCTGCGTGAGGCCTGGCGCCGTATCGAAGCCAAAGGCTATCGCATCGGTAATGTCGACGTCACGATTATTGCTCAGGCACCGAAAATGCTGCCGCACGTGCCACAGATGCGGATCAATATTGCAGAAGATCTGGGCTGCCATATGGATGCGGTCAACGTCAAAGCGACCACCACCGAAAAGCTGGGCTTTACCGGGCGCGGCGAAGGCATCGCCTGTGAAGCGGTGGCGTTAGTCCTGAAAGCTGACAGCCAATGATGCTGAATTACCTGCACGGCACACCCGTGGCCTCCGGCGTGATCAAAGCCAATCCGGAAGATTTCGTGGTGGTTGAGGATCTCGGTTATGGCGCGGATGGTGAAGGTGAGCACCTGCTGGTGCGTATCCGTAAAGTGGGGGCCAATACCCGCTTTGTGGCTGAGGCACTGGCGAAGTATCTCGGTATTCATCAGCGCGACATGAGTTATGCCGGAATGAAAGATCGCCATGCGGTGACGGAACAGACTCTCTGTTTTCGCCTGCCGGGTAATGCGATGCCCGATCTGCGCGGTTTTGAGCTGGAAGGGGTCGAGATTCTGCAGGCGGTGCGCCACAAACGTAAGCTGCGCATCGGCGCACTGGCGGGGAACGCGTTCCGGCTGATCATCCGCCAGATCAGTGACCGTGATGCGGTTGAAATGCGTCTGGCGCAGATTCGCGATGCGGGCGTGCCGAACTATTTTGGTGAACAGCGTTTTGGTCGCGGCGGCAATAACCTCGTGATGGCAGAAAAGTGGGCGCGCAATGAGATCATTATTCGCGACCGCAACAAGCGCAGCCTGATGCTCTCTGCCGCGCGCAGTGCGCTGTTTAATCAGGTGACCAGTGCGCGTCTGCAACAGCAGGGTGGGCTGACTCAGGTGCTCAACGGCGATGCGTTGCAGCTGACCGGACGAGGCAGCTGGTTTGTCGCCCAGCCTGATGAACTGGCAGAGTCACAGCGCCGGGTTGAGCAGCATGAGCTGCGCATCACCGCGCCGCTGCCGGGACGGGGCGAGCCTGGCCCGCAGGCTGACGCGCTGGCCTTTGAACAGCAGGCGCTGGCTGATGAGACGCTGCTGCTGGGACTGATTGAACGTGAAAAGGTCGATGCTGCACGCCGTGCTATGTTGATGGTGCCGCGCGATATGCAGTGGAGCTGGTGGGATGATGTCACGCTGGAACTGGCATTCTGGCTGCCAGCGGGCAGCTTTGCCACCAGCGTGGTCCGGGAGCTGCTGACCCACGCGGACTCGCCCGATCAGATTGATGAGTAATCTTCGCCGCAACCTGACCCGCAGTGTGGGTAATGTTGCGGCAAACCCCCACCGTCGTGTGATTTACGCCTACCACTTCCTTGCGCGCCTCGCTAGAATGCAAAAATCGCCGTCCATTCCTCACCTGTTGCCATGCCGTTAAAACAGGTTCCGTCACGGCGACCAGTCGAATAAAAAAAGGTCAGAACGAAATGCGGATATTGCTCAGTAACGATGACGGCATTCATGCGCCAGGCATTCAGACTCTGGCGAAAGCCCTGCGGCAGATTGCTGACGTGCAGGTTGTTGCCCCCGATCGTAACCGAAGCGGTGCCTCGAACTCATTAACGCTGGAAACGCCTCTGCGCACCTTCACCCATGAAAACGGTGATATCGCCGTCCAGATGGGGACGCCGACCGACTGCGTCTATCTGGGGGTGAATGCGCTGATGCAGCCGCGTCCCGACATTGTGGTGTCGGGCATCAATGCCGGCCCCAATCTGGGCGATGATGTGATCTACTCCGGCACGGTGGCGGCAGCGATGGAAGGGCGACATCTTGGCTTGCCGGCTATCGCGGTTTCGCTCAACGGCCATCAGCACTACGCCACCGCAGCGGCCGTGACCTGCGCTCTGCTCAGGGCGCTGACGCATGAACCGCTGCGCACCGGCCGCATTCTCAACATCAACGTTCCCGATCTGCCGTTGTCAGAACTCAAAGGCATCCGCGTGACGCGCTGTGGCAGTCGCCATCCGGCGGATCAGGTGATTGCGCAGCAGGATCCGCGTGGCAATACACTCTACTGGATTGGTCCGCCAGGCGAAAAACTGGATGCGGGCCCGGATACGGACTTCGCCGCCGTGGATCAGGGCTACGTCTCTGTCACGGCACTGCATGTCGATTTAACGGCGCACAGCGCGCAGAACGTGCTCAGTGACTGGCTGGCTAAAGCTGAGGTGAACCTGGCATGGTGAATCGGCGTATTGAGACGTTGCTGTCACAACTGCGTCAGCAGGGCATCGATGATGAAAACCTGCTGAAAGCCATCAGTGAGGTGCCGCGCGAACGTTTTATCGACGAAGCGTTCGAGCATAAAGCCTGGGACAATGTTGCCTTGCCCATCGGCTCCGGTCAGACGATATCACAGCCCTACATGGTCGCGCGGATGACCGCGCTGCTCGGACTTAATCCGCATTCGCGTGTGCTGGAGATTGGTACGGGTTCAGGTTATCAGACGGCGATTCTTGCCCATCTGGTGGACCATGTTTATTCAGTGGAACGCATTAAAGGGCTGCAGTGGCAGGCCAAGCGCCGTCTGAAACAGCTGGATCTGCATAATGTCTCAACCCGTCATGGTGATGGCTGGCAGGGCTGGCCTTCACGTGGCCCCTTCGATGCCATCATCGTCACGGCTGCACCGCCTGAAATTCCGATTGCGCTGATAGCACAACTGGCAGAAGGCGGCATCATGGTGCTGCCGGTTGGTGAAGATCAGCAGGTACTGAAGCGCCTGCGTCGTCAGGGCGAAGAGGTGATGGAAGAGACCATCGAACCAGTGCGTTTTGTCCCGCTGGTGCAGGGCGATCTGGCCTGACCCTCTTCGTATTTCTTCACAACTGTTTCATAGCACCACGTACCTGATGTTGTTACTATCCAGTTTATTCATCGAAAACGCAGATTTTATCGCGCCGCGCAGAGTATCCTGCTGGCAGATACAGTGAAACAGATAGATCAGAGTTGCCATCACGGGGGATTAATGAGCACGGGAAGCACACTTTTTCAGTTACGCCGTCTGGCGGCGCTTTCACTGGTAGGTTTTTGGCTGGCAGGCTGTAGCTCCAGCGACAACTCACAGGCACCCATCAGTCGCGTTGGCGACAATGGTGGCATGAACACTAACCAGTCTGGAGCAGACATGAGTTCAGGCGGCGTTCCTGCCACGCCAGCCCAGGGACAAATGTTAAGCAAAAATTCAGCATCTGCCCCCGCTAGTGGTGGAATGATTAGTACCAACAGCAATGTTGAGACGCAGAATGGCCGGATTGTTTACAATCGCAGTTATCAGAACATTCCTAAGGGTAGCTACTCCGGTGAAACTTATACCGTTAAGCGTGGCGACACATTGTTTTACATCGCCTGGATTACCGGCAACGATTTCCGTGATTTAGCCCAGCGCAACAATGTTCCGGCGCCATATGGCCTGAATGTCGGACAAACTTTGCAGATTGGCAATGGGTCGGGTCAGCCGATTACTGGCGGCAATCCCATTACCGTTGCTGATGCAACGCAGGGCGGCGTTCCGGCGGCGCCACAAATTAAATCGCCTGCTGTTGCACAGCAACCTGTTATTACGTATTCTGATGATTCAGGTAATTCGGGTGGCAGCAAAATGTTGCCTTCGAATGGAGCAAATGTTGCAACGACAACAGCTCCAGTCGTTACCGCACCCCCAACGGTTAGCAGTACAACCAACAGTTCAACGCCGGTCGGAAGCTGGCGCTGGCCGACTGACGGGAAGATCATCGATAACTTCTCTGCCGCCGAAGGTGGCAATAAAGGTATTGATATCGCCGGGACGCGCGGACAATCTGTGGTCGCCACTGCTTCAGGACGAGTGGTTTACGCAGGTAACGCACTCCGGGGTTACGGTAATTTAATCATCATTAAACACAACGATGATTACCTGAGCGCCTACGCCCACAACGATACAATGCTGGTCCGGGAACAACAGGAAGTTAAGGCGGGGCAAAAGATCGCTACCATGGGTAGCACCGGAACCAGTTCAGTCAGATTACACTTTGAAATTCGTTACAAGGGGAAATCCGTAAACCCGTTGCGTTATTTACCGCAGCGATAATCCGGCAGAACAAAACAGGTTTATGTTCTGCCCTGGAATCACGGGTAGGAGCCGCTTATGAGCCAGAATACGCTGAAAGTAAACGAGTTACATGAGAACGCGGAATTCGATGAGAACGGAGCTGAAATTTTTGACGAGAAGGCACTCGTTGAAAATGAAGCCAGTGATAGCGACGTAGCGGAAGAAGAGTTGCTATCACAGGGTGCGACGCAACGTGTGTTAGATGCGACGCAGCTCTATCTCGGGGAGATTGGCTATTCTCCGTTGTTAACGGCAGAGGAAGAAGTCTTCTTCGCTCGCCGTGCATTGCGGGGTGATATCCCTTCCCGTCGCCGTATGATCGAAAGTAACTTACGCCTGGTGGTGAAAATCGCTCGTCGTTACAGCAATCGTGGTTTAGCTCTGCTGGACCTGATTGAAGAAGGTAACCTCGGCCTGATTCGCGCCGTAGAGAAATTTGACCCGGAGCGCGGGTTCCGTTTCTCAACGTACGCCACCTGGTGGATTCGTCAGACTATTGAACGGGCGATCATGAATCAAACCCGTACCATCCGTCTGCCGATTCACATTGTGAAAGAACTGAATGTTTATCTGCGTACTGCGCGTGAACTTTCCCACAAGCTCGACCATGAGCCGAGTGCGGAAGAGATCGCAGAGCAGCTTGATAAACCGGTTGATGACGTAAGCCGCATGTTACGTCTCAACGAACGCATTACCTCGGTTGATACGCCATTAGGCGGTGATTCTGAAAAAGCGCTGCTGGATATTCTGGCCGATGAGAAAGACAACGGCCCGGAAGACACCACGCAGGACGATGATATGAAACAAAGCATCGTTAAATGGCTGTTCGAACTGAACGCCAAGCAGCGTGAAGTGCTGGCACGTCGTTTCGGCCTGTTGGGCTATGAAGCGGCAACACTTGAGGATGTGGGTCGTGAAATCGGCTTAACCCGCGAGCGTGTACGCCAGATTCAGGTTGAAGGTTTACGCCGTCTGCGTGAAATCCTGCAGGCGCAGGGCCTCAGCATTGAAGCACTGTTTCGTGAATAATTGTTAACAGTAAATCTGAGTTTGAATGCGAAAAGCGATGGTGAAAACCATCGCTTTTTTTATGTCTGCAGAAAAGTGATTTGCGGGCAAGCAAGCATCGCACCGCGCATTAACGCGGTGCGATGTACGGGATGTAATATCAGACCAGCGATTTAAGGCGATAAATCCAGTCGAGTGCCTGACGCGGTGTCAGCGTATCCGGATCCAGCGCCTCAAGCGCCTCCATGGCAGGCGAGGTCTCTTCAACCAGCAGCGGCAGCTGAGAGCCATCGACCGTCGATGACGCGGAGTGGTTTGAAACGGTCTCAAGTTCCTTCAGCTTATTGCGTGCCCGCTTAATTACCTCTTTGGGTACGCCGGCCAGCGCCGCCACCGCCAGACCATAGCTCTTACTTGCCGCACCCTCCTGGACGCTGTGCATAAAGGCGATTGTGTCGCCATGCTCAACGGCATCCAGATGAACGTTAACCACGCCTTCCATTTTTTCCGGCAGGGTTGTCAGCTCGAAGTAATGGGTGGCAAACAGCGTCATCGCCTTGATACGGTTCGCCAGGTTTTCGGCGCAGGCCCAGGCGAGCGATAAACCGTCGTAGGTGGATGTTCCGCGTCCAATCTCATCCATCAGCACCAGGCTATTTTCGGTGGCATTGTGCAGGATGTTAGCGGTTTCGGTCATCTCAACCATAAAGGTCGAGCGCCCGGAGGCGAGATCGTCAGCGGCACCGACACGGGTAAAGATGCGATCCAGCGGGCCAATCAGCGTCTCATCGGCAGGAACAAAACTGCCAATCCATGCCATCAGCGCAATCAGTGCTGCCTGGCGCATATAGGTACTTTTACCGCCCATGTTGGGGCCGGTAATAATCAGCATTCTGCGCTGGGGTGCCAGTGACAGTGGGTTGGCAATAAACGGCTCTTTCAGAACCTGTTCCACCACCGGATGGCGTCCGCCGCTGATTTTAATCCCGGCTTTATCCTGCAATACCGGGCGGCAATAGTTCAGGGACCAGGCACGTTCTGCCAGGTTGCTTAACACATCCAGCTCTGCCAGCGCGGCGGCACTCAGCTGCAGCGCTTCAAGATGCGGCAGCAACTGATCGAACAGCGCCTCATACAGGCTTTTTTCCAGCGAAAGCGCTTTACCCTTGGAGGTGAGTACTTTGTCTTCGTACTCTTTCAGCTCCGGAATGATATAGCGTTCAGCATTTTTCAGGGTCTGACGACGGACATAGTGCATCGGTACCTGATGGCTCTGTCCGCGGCTCACCTGAATGTAATAACCATGCACGCCGTTAAAGCCGACCTTCAGGGTATCCAGTCCCAGCTTCTCGCGTTCGCGGATCTCCAGCCGGTCAAGATAGTCGGTTGCGCCATCTGCCAGTGCACGCCACTCATCCAGCTCCGCGTTGTAGCCGGGCGCAATCACTCCGCCATCGCGGATCAGCACAGGCGGGGACTCAATCACCGCCTGTTCCAGCAGCTCACGTAACGCAGTGAACTCGCCCATCTGCGTGCGCAGCTTTTGCAACTGCGGTGCCTCAACATCGGCCAGCAACTGGTTAAGTTCCGGCAGTTGCTGAAACGCATGACGCATGCGAGCCAGATCGCGCGGACGTGCGGTGCGCAGGGCCAGGCGAGCCAGGATTCGCTCCAGATCGCCGACCTGACGCAGCACCGGTTGCAGCACGTCGCTGAGATTTTGCAGCTCAGCAATCGACTCCTGACGCTGGTTAATGATGCGCACATCGCGCAGCGGCATATGCAGCCAGCGTTTCAGCATCCGGCTACCCATCGGGGTGACCGTTTTATCCAGCACCGCCGCTAAGGTGTTGTCAGTGCCGCCTGCCAGGTTCTGGGTGATCTCCAGATTACGGCGGGTGGCCGCATCCATGATGATGCTGTCCTGCTGCCGCTCCATGCTCAGCGAGCGGATGTGGGGCAGCGTGGTGCGCTGGGTATCTTTAACATACTGCAGCAGGCAGCCCGCCGCGCTCAGTCCGAGGTGCGCATTCTCCACGCCGAAGCCATTGAGATCGCGGGTGCCGAACTGCAGGTTCAGCTGCTGGCGTGCGGTGTCGATCTCAAACTCCCACAGCGGACGGCGTCGCAGGCCGCGTCGCTGATCGATCAGCGACATCGCCTGGAAATCTTCGGGGTAGAGCAGCTCCGCCGGATTGGTGCGCTGCAGTTCTGCCGCCATGGTTTCAGCATCGGCAGGTTCGCTGAGGCGAAAACGGCCTGAGCTGATATCCAGCGTGGCGTAGCCAAAACCGCGCGGGCTTTGCACGATCGCCGCCAGCAGATTGTCGTGCCGCTCCTGCAACAGCGCCTCATCACTGATGGTGCCCGGGGTAACGATGCGCACCACTTTGCGTTCGACCGGGCCTTTGCTCAGCGCCGGATCGCCTATCTGCTCGCAGATGGCAACGGATTCGCCCAGCTGCACCAGTTTAGCCAGGTAACCTTCAACCGCATGATAGGGCACACCCGCCATCGGGATCGGTTCGCCCGCTGACGCACCGCGCTTGGTGAGTGAAATCTCCAGCAGCTGCGAGGCACGTTTTGCGTCGTCATAAAACAGCTCGTAGAAGTCACCCATACGGTAAAACAGCAGAATGTCAGGATGCTCCGCCTTGAGACGCAGGTACTGCTGCATCATCGGCGTGTGGGAAGGAAAGTCCTTTTCGGTTGGCTCTTGCATAAGGTTTTAGCTCATTTTTAATGCGGTAAATTTCTGGCGGTCAACGCCCATGAAACCGAAAGGGATTCCAGGCGCGCAGGATAATCAGATGATAACGAATAGGGCAGGGCATATGCCAGCGTGATGCACAGCCGCGATCCTGACCGGGTGTAACCTGACAGGCATCCTGGCAAATGTGGCGGCGGCTGGCGACAAAAAAGTGCCTGTTCTCATGACGCTGATGCGGGGCTGCGAGGCGGCTCGCGATTTCTGCGGCAGTTTATGGCCGGCAGGACGGCACTGCGCCGCATCGGGAAGGGGGAAAAGTCAGTGCAGCCCGTTCTGCAGCGCCCAGACGGCGGCTTCAAGTCGGGATTTAAGGTTCATCTTCTTCAGCAGATATTTAACGTGAACCTTGACCGTGCTTTCACTGATGACCAGCTTGCGGGCAATCGCTTTATTGGTCATCCCGTCGCTGATCAGTTGCAGAATATCGCGTTCGCGCCGGGTCAGCTGATTGATATCGCGCGTCTGAGCAGGCTGCGCTTCACGCAACCGGGCGACCAGAATCGGGGTTAACGCCTCGCTCAGCACGATCTGACCGGCAGCAGCCTGATGCAGCGCTTTCAGTAAGGCTTCTGGTTCCATATCTTTCAGCAGATAACCATCAGCGCCGCGCTTCAGCGCGCTGACCACATCCTCTTCATTATCTGAAACGCTGAACACCACCACCCGGCCGGAAAGGGCTATCTCACGCAGCTGGGTCAGGGTATCCAGTCCGTTCAGACCTGGCATATTAAGATCAAGCAGGATCAGGTCGGGATCATGCTGCTGTGCCAGCGCCAGGCCATCAATGCCATTACCCGCTTCGGCAACCACCTGCAGTCTTTCATCCAGCGCAATCAGCTGCTTCAGGCCATTGCGCAGCATGGGATGGTCGTCGATCAATAAAAGCGTAAATTTCTCTGCCGTCACAATGACTCCTGTTCCTGTCACATACGCCAGCCCTGAGCGGGCGGAGAGCCTATCTTACCGGTGAAGCGGGGTCGCTATATACCCCCAATGGACTACTCCTTTATTTCCAGTCGGACACCCTTTTACAGAAGGCATGGGCGGCCGTGTTTAAACCCTATGATTTATAAGGTTTATCTGAATTCAGTCAACTACTTAACCGGGGTGAAGAGAGGGCGGCGTGCCTCTGTAACCTGCATTGCCGTTGATTTGTATCAAGCCCGACACCACGCCGGATGCGCAGGATACGCACAATTATTATTCTGCTGATGAGAGATTTATGACCCAATCCACCTCTTTGCAAACCCCGACGCGCGGCGCGTTAATTCAGGACTGGCAACCGGAAAACGACGCGTTCTGGCAGGCGCGTGGTAAACGTATCGCCAGCCGTAACCTGTGGATTTCTGTCTTCTGTCTGCTGCTGGGCTTCTGCGTCTGGATGCTGTTCAGCACCGTTGCGGTTAACCTGAATAAAGTTGGCTTTACCTTCAGCACTGAGCAGCTCTTTTTACTGACCGCACTGCCGTCGGTTTCTGGCGCGTTGCTGCGTGTGCCTTACTCTTTTGTTATTCCCATCTTTGGAGGACGTCGCTGGACCGCCTTCAGCACCGGCATCCTGATCATTCCCTGCCTTTGGCTCGGCTTTGCCGTACAGGACAGCCAGACCTCATTCACCACTTTTATGGTGATTTCCCTGCTGTGCGGTTTTGGTGGCGCTAACTTCGCGTCGAGCATGGGCAATATCAGCTTCTTCTTTCCCAAAGCCCGTCAGGGCGGCGCGCTGGGTATCAACGGCGGCCTCGGTAACCTTGGCGTCAGCGTAATGCAGTTTGTCGCCCCGCTGGCGATCTCCTGTGCCATTTTTGGTTTTGCCGATGTGGGTCAGACCACCGTCACCGGCGACAGCATCTGGCTGGAAAATGCCGCCTGGATCTGGGTGCCGTTCCTGGCGATAGGCACGCTGGCGGCCTGGTTCGGCATGAACGACCTGGCGGCGGCGAAATCCTCGCTGCGTGAGCAGTTACCGGTGCTGAAACGTCCCCACCTGTGGGTTATGGCGCTGCTCTATCTGGCCACCTTTGGCTCATTTATCGGTTTCTCTGCCGGTTTTGCCATGCTGACGAAGACGCAATTTCCTGATGTCGTGATCATGCATTACGCCTTTTTCGGCCCCTTTATTGGCGCGCTGGCCCGTTCAGCAGGCGGCATCATTTCTGACCGCTTCGGCGGTACCCGCGTCACGCTGATCAACTACGTGCTGATGGCGCTGTTTGCTGCGCTGCTGTTCCTTACCCTGCCGGGTGCCGGACATGATGGCTCGTTCGTGGCCTTCTTCGCCGTGTTTATGGGCCTGTTCCTGACGTCCGGGCTGGGCAGCGGCTCCACCTACCAGATGATTGCGGTGATCTTCCGTAAGCTGACGCTGGAACGTATCAAAGCTGAGGGCGGCGACGATGCGCTGGCACAGCGCGAAGCGGCAACAGAAACCTCTGCTGCGCTCGGCTTTATCTCCGCCATTGGCGCGCTGGGCGGTTTCTTTATTCCGCAGACTTTTGGCCTGTCGCTCGCCATGACCGGTTCACCCGCCGGCGCGATGAAAATCTTCCTGGTCTTTTATCTCTGCTGCATCGCGGTGACCTGGCTGGTTTACGGCCGAAAATCACGCGCCTGATAACGACAAAGCCGGTGTGGCGCACCGGCACAATTTCACTTTCTGTGTCGGGACAGATGCAGAGTCAGCAATGTCACATTAAGCCTTCAGGAGTATTCCGGATGAGCAAGTTTCTTGATCGGTTTCGCTATTTCAAACAGCTGGCCGAACCCTTTTCTGGCCAGCATGGCCAGACGTTAAACAGCAACCGCGACTGGGAAGATGGCTATCGCAGTCGCTGGCAGCACGATAAAATCGTGCGCTCCACGCACGGCGTTAACTGTACCGGCTCATGCAGCTGGAAAATCTACGTCAAAAATGGACTGGTCACCTGGGAGACCCAGCAGACTGACTATCCGCGTACCCGTCCCGATCTGCCAAACCATGAGCCGCGTGGCTGCCCACGCGGTGCCAGCTACTCGTGGTATCTCTACAGCGCTAACCGCCTGAAATATCCGTTAATGCGCAAGAAGCTGATTCAGCTCTGGCGCGACGCGAAAGCGCAGCACAGCGACCCGGTGGACGCCTGGGCATCCATCATCAGTAATCCTGAAAAGGCCAGAAGCTACAAACAGGCGCGTGGACGCGGCGGCTTTGTCCGCTCCAGCTGGCAGGAAGTCAACGAGATGATCGCCGCCGCGAACATCTGCACCGCGAAGACCTACGGCCCTGACCGCATTATGGGATTCTCACCGATTCCGGCGATGTCGATGGTCTCTTACGCTGCGGGCGCACGTTACCTGTCACTGATTGGCGGAACCTGTCTGAGCTTCTACGACTGGTACTGCGATCTGCCGCCGGCCTCACCGATGACCTGGGGCGAGCAGACCGACGTGCCGGAATCGGCTGACTGGTACAACTCCTCCTACATTATTGCCTGGGGCTCTAACGTGCCGCAGACCCGTACCCCGGATGCGCACTTCTTTACGGAAGTCCGCTATAAAGGGACGAAAACCGTGGCGATCACGCCGGACTATGCTGAGGTCGCGAAGCTGTGTGACCAGTGGCTGAGTCCGAAGCAGGGCACCGACAGCGCGATGGCGCTGGCGATGGGCCACGTGATGCTGAAAGAGTTTCATCTTGATCGCGAAGTTGGCTATTTCCGCGACTATGTGCGCCGTTACACCGATATGCCGATGCTGGTACTGCTGGAACCCCGTGAGGGCGGTTTTTACGCCGCCGGCCGTCAGCTGCGCGCCAGCGATCTGGTGGATGGGCTCGGTCAGGAGAATAACCCGGAGTGGAAAACCGTCGCGATCAACGAGGCGACCGGGGAACTGACCGCGCCGCAGGGATCTATCGGCTTCCGCTGGGGCGAAAAAGGCAAATGGAACCTCGAGCAGCGTGATGGGGCGTCACATCAGGAAGTTGAACTGCAGCTCAGCCTGCTCGGCAGCCACGATGAGGTGGTCGAGGTCGGTTTCCCTTACTTCGGTGGCATTACCAGCGAGCATTTCAACAGCGTTGCGCTGGACGAAATCCTGCTGCATAAGCTGCCGGTGAAACGCCTGCAACTGGCGGATGGCAGTGAAGCGCTGGTCACCAGCGTCTACGATCTGACGCTGGCGAATTATGGTCTGGATCGCGGTCTGGATGATGCCAACTGCGCGCAAACCTACGACGACATCAAAGCGTACAGCCCGGCCTGGGCGGAGCAGATTACGGGTGTCTCCCGTCAGAACATCATTCGCATTGCCCGTGAATTTGCCGAAAACGCCGAGAAAACCCGCGGTCGTTCGATGATCATCGTCGGTGCCGGTATGAACCACTGGTATCACATGGACATGAACTATCGTGGCCTGATGAACATGCTGATTTTCTGCGGCTGCGTTGGTCAGAGCGGCGGTGGCTGGGCGCACTATGTCGGCCAGGAGAAACTCCGTCCGCAGACCGGCTGGACCCCGCTGGCCTTTGGCCTGGACTGGCAGCGTCCGCCACGCCAGATGAACAGCACCTCCTTCTTCTACAACCACTCCAGTCAGTGGCGCTATGAAACCCTGGCCACCAGCGAATTGCTCTCCCCGCTGGCGGATAAAAGTCGCTACAGCGGCAGCCTGATTGACCTTAACGTCCGTTCCGAACGTATGGGCTGGCTGCCTTCAGCGCCGCAGCTTAACGTCAACCCGCTGCACATCGCGGCGCAGGCGAAAGCCGCCGGTCAGTCGCCGCTGGATTACACCGTGGAAAGCCTGAAGCAGGGCACCATGCGGTTTGCCGCTGAACAGCCGGACGATCCGCAGAACTTCCCACGTAACCTGTTTGTCTGGCGCTCCAACCTGCTCGGCTCATCCGGTAAAGGGCATGAGTACATGCTGAAGTATCTGCTGGGCACGGAAAACGGCATTCAGGGCAAAGATTTAGGCCAGCAGGGCCGCGTTAAGCCGGAAGAGGTGGAGTGGCTGGATCAGGGCGCCGAAGGCAAACTGGATCTGGTGGTCACACTCGACTTCCGCATGTCGAGCACCTGTCTCTACTCCGATGTCGTGCTGCCAACGGCGACCTGGTATGAAAAAGACGATATGAATACCTCGGATATGCATCCGTTTATTCATCCGCTTTCGGCGGCCGTCGATCCTGCCTGGGACTCAAAAAGTGACTGGGAGATCTACAAAGGTATCGCCAAAGCCTTCTCCGATCTCTGCCCGGGTCATTTAGGCGTTGAAACGGACGTCGTTACTCTGCCGGTGTTGCATGACTCACCCGCGGAACTGGCGCAGCCTTTTGAGGCGAAAGACTGGAAAAAAGGCGAATGCGATCTGATTCCGGGTAAAACCGCGCCACACATTATGGTGGTGGAGCGCGACTATCCGGCGACCTGGGAGCGCTTTACCTCGCTGGGACCGTTGCTGGAGACCCTGGGTAACGGCGGCAAAGGTATCAGCTGGAACACCAGCAAAGAGGTCGATTTCCTCAAGCAGCTGAACTACGTCAAAGCGGATGGCCCGGCAGCGGGGCGGCCGAATATCGACACGGCGATCGATGCGGCAGAAGTGATCCTGGCGCTGGCACCGGAAACCAATGGTCAGGTGGCGGTGAAAGCCTGGCAGGCACTTGGCGTGATTACCGGTCGTGACCACACCCACCTGGCGCTCAATAAAGAAGATGAGAAGATTCGCTTCCGCGATATCCAGGCGCAGCCGCGCAAAATTATCTCCAGCCCGACCTGGTCAGGGCTGGAAGATGAACATGTCTCTTACAACGCCTGCTACACCAACGTTCATGAGCTGATCCCGTGGCGAACCCTGAGCGGCCGTCAGCAGCTCTATCAGGATCATGAGTGGATGCGCGCCTTTGGCGAGAGCCTGATGGTCTATCGTCCGCCAATCGATACCCGCGCGGCGAAGCCGTTGCTGAACAGCAAACCCAACGGTAACCCGGAGAAGGCGTTGAACTTCCTGACGCCACACCAGAAGTGGGGCATTCACTCCACCTACAGCGATAACCTGCTGATGCTGACACTGTCGCGCGGCGGACCGATTGTCTGGATGAGTGAAGATGACGCTCGTGAGCTGGGTATCGTGGATAACGACTGGATCGAGGCGTTCAATGCCAACGGTGCGCTGACCGCACGTGCAGTAGTGAGTCAGCGCATCCCGGCGGGTATGACCATGATGTACCACGCGCAGGAACGTATCGTGAATATCCCTGGCTCGGAGATCACCAGCCAGCGCGGCGGGATCCATAACTCGGTGACGCGGACCTGCCCGAAACCGACCCATATGATCGGCGGTTATGCGCAGCTCTCCTGGGGCTTTAACTACTACGGCACCGTCGGCTCGAACCGCGATGAGTTCGTGGTAGTGAGAAAAATGAACAACGTTAACTGGTTAGATGGGGAAGGCAACGATGCCTGCCAGGGCAGCCAGCAGGAGGTAAAACCATGAAAATTCGTTCACAGGTCGGCATGGTGCTGAACCTCGACAAATGTATCGGCTGCCACACCTGCTCGGTGACCTGTAAAAACGTCTGGACCAGCCGCGAGGGCATGGAGTACGCCTGGTTTAACAACGTCGAAAGCAAGCCTGGTGTCGGCTATCCGCACGCCTGGGAAGATCAGCAGAAGTGGAAGGGCGGCTGGATCCGTAAGATCAACGGTAAGCTGGAGCCGCGCATGGGGAGTCGCATCGGTCTGCTGTCGAAGATCTTCGCCAACCCGGATGTGCCGGCGCTGGATGATTACTACGAACCGTTCGATTTTGATTATCAGCATCTGCACAATGCGCCCGCCGGTAAGCATCAGCCGATTGCGCGTCCGCGCTCGCTGATCACCGGTCAGCGGATGAAAAAGATCGAAAACGGCCCGAACTGGGAAGAGATCCTCGGCGGCGAGTTTGCCAAACGTTCGCAGGATAAGAACTTCGATAACATCCAGAAGGAGATTTACGGTCAGTTTGAGCACACCTTCATGATGTACCTGCCGCGCCTGTGTGAGCACTGCCTCAACCCGGCGTGTGTGGCGACCTGCCCAAGCGGCGCGATCTACAAACGCGGCGAAGATGGCATCGTACTGATCGACCAGGATAAATGTCGCGGCTGGCGGATGTGCCTCACCGGCTGTCCGTACAAGAAGATCTACTTCAACTGGAAAAGCGGCAAATCAGAAAAATGCATTTTCTGTTATCCGCGCATTGAAGCGGGCCAGCCCACCGTCTGTTCAGAAACCTGTGTCGGCCGTATCCGCTATCTCGGCGTGTTGCTCTATGACGCTGACCGCATTGAACAGGCGGCCGCAGCGGAAAACGAGAAAGATCTCTATCAGAGCCAGCTGGATATCTTCCTTGATCCCAACGATCCGGCGGTGATTGCGCAGGCGCTGAAAGATGGCGTTGCGCAGAGTGTAATCGACGCAGCACAGCGTTCACCGGTCTATAAAATGGCGATGGAGTGGAAGCTGGCGCTGCCACTTCACCCTGAATACCGCACGCTGCCGATGGTCTGGTATGTGCCACCACTGTCACCGATTCAGTCGGCGGTGGATGGCGGGGCGCTGGCGCACACCGGCGTGCTGCCGGATGTGGAAAGCCTGCGCATTCCGGTTGAGTATCTGGCGAACCTGCTGACCGCAGGCGACACCGCACCGGTGCTGCTGGCACTGAAGCGGATGCTGGCTATGCGTCATTACAAACGCGCAGAAAGCGTGGACGGTGAGCATGATATCCGGGCGCTGGAGCAGGTCGGCCTGACCGAAGCGCAGGCGCAGGAGATGTACCGCTATCTGGCGATCGCGAACTATGAAGATCGCTTTGTGGTGCCCTCCAGCCATCGCGAACTGGCGCGTGAAGCCTTCCCGGAAAGCAAAGGCTGCGGCTTTAGCTTTGGCGATGGCTGTCACGGCAGCGACAGCAAATTCAACCTGTTCAACAGCCGCCGTATTGATGCCATCGACATCAGTAAGAAAACCATCCGTCCGGAGGATGCCTCATGATGACGTTACGGATTCTTTCGCGGCTGCTGGACTACCCGGACGAGGCGCTGTTTACCCACTCTTCCGACCTGATCGCGGCGCTGGATGACGCCTCTGAACTCAACCTGCAGCAGAGCGCACGGCTGGTGCGGTTTATCAATCAGCTCTGTGCCCGGCCACTGCTCGACGTACAGGCTGACTACTGCGAACTGTTTGATCGTGGCCGCGCCACCTCGCTGCTGCTGTTTGAACACGTGCACGGTGAGTCACGCGATCGCGGTCAGGCGATGGTTGATCTGCTGGAACAGTATCGTGCCGATGGTCTGGAGCTGGACAGCAAAGAGCTGCCCGATTTCCTGCCGCTCTACCTGGAGTATCTCGCCTGTAAAAGCGATGAGGCCGCGCGTCAGGGACTGGACGACATCGTGCCTATCCTGGCCTTGCTGGCGGCGCGGCTTGAAGAGCGTCAGAGCCCCTACGCCGATCTCTTCACAGTGTTACTGACGCTGTCCGGTAGCGCAGTTGATCCTGCGGCCCTCAAGCCACAGGTGGCGCAGGAAGCGCGCGACGATACGCCGGCAGCACTGGATGCTGTCTGGGAAGAGGAGCAGATTAAATTTCTCGGCGAACAGGGCTGCGCCTCGGCGCAGCAGGCGATGCATCAGCGTCGCTTCGCCGATGCGGTCGCGCCGCAGTATCTGGACATCGCCGCGGCGACGGCGCGTACCACAGGAGAATCAGCATGAATTTTATTAACACTTTCTTCTTCGATATTTACCCCTACCTCGCCGGAACGGTCTTCCTGGTGGGAAGCTGGCTGCGCTATGACTACGGGCAATACAGCTGGCGTGCCGGTTCCAGTCAGATGCTGGACAAAAAAGGGATGCGTCTCGCCTCCAACCTGTTTCACATCGGCATCATCGGTATTTTCTTCGGTCATATCGTCGGGATGCTGACGCCGCACTGGATGTATGAATCCTTCCTGCCGATCGACGTAAAGCAGAAACTGGCGATGATTGCCGGTGGCCTGTTCGGGGCGATGACACTGGTGGGCGGTGGACTGCTGCTGAAGCGCCGTCTGACCAATCCACGGGTGCGGGCGACCAGTAGCGTCGGTGATATTCTGATCATGACCCTGCTGGTGGCTCAGGCGACGCTGGGCCTGCTGACCATTCCCTTCTCCGCCCAGCATATGGACGGCAGTGAAATGATGAAGCTGGTGGGCTGGGCGCAGGCGGTGGTGACCTTCCACGGTGGCGCTTCGCAGCATCTCGACGGCGTGGCGTTTATCTACCGCGTGCACATGGTGCTGGGAATGACGCTGTTCCTGCTGTTCCCGTTCTGCCGGCTGGTGCATATCTGGAGCGCGCCGGTTGAGTATCTGACCCGTCGCTATCAGCTGGTGAGAAACCGCCGCTAAGCGCATGATGGCTGCGGGGCAGAGAGAGTCCCGCAGCCATTTTAGCCCACGGCTGCCTTGACGTTTTTTTAAGATTTTGCCCTGTATGTCATTGCGCTGAACGTCTACTATTACCGCATCTGAAATTACCCCTCGTTTATGGATAACCGATGCGCCTCAAGTTAGCCTTCCTTGCGTTCATCCCGCTTCTGGCCTCCTGCAGCAGCAAACCTGAAGTCCCGTCCCAGCAGAAGATGCTGGCTGCGCCACAGGGCGGTTTTTTACTGCAGCCGTCGCACAGCGGACAGGCGATGTTTGGCGACTTTGCCGGTAACCCGGCAGCAGAGCAATTTATCGATAAGATGGTAGAGAAGCATGACTTTGACCGTCAGCAACTGCACAACATCATCGGTCAGGCCAAACGACTGGATTATGTGCTGCGACTGATGGACCGTCAGGCACCAAGCTATACGCCAGCGCCAGGGCCTAATGGCGCCTGGATCCGCTATCGCAACAAGTTCATTACGCCCGATAACGTGCAAAATGGGGTGGCGTTCTGGAATCAGTATCAGGATGCCCTGCAACGCGCACAGCAGGTTTATGGCGTGCCACCGGAAATTATCGTGGGCATCATTGGCGTGGAAACCCGCTGGGGTCGTGTGATGGGGAAAACGCGGATTCTGGATGCGCTTGCGACCTTATCCTTTAACTATCCGCGCCGCGCAGAGTACTTCAGCAGCGAGCTGGAAACCTTTCTGTTGATGTCGCGCAAAGAGCAGGATGACCCGCTGGCGCTGAAAGGCTCCTTTGCCGGGGCGATGGGCTATGGTCAGTTTATGCCCTCCTCTTACAATGATTATGCGGTTGATTTCAACGGCGACGGTCATGCAAACCTGTGGGATCCGGAGGATGCTATCGGCAGCGTGGCGCACTATTTTCAGAAGCATGGCTGGCGTAGCGGCGAAAACGTGGCGGTACCGGCCAGCGGTCAGGCACCGATGCTGGAAGATGGCTTCAAAACCCGTTACAGCGTGAGCATGCTGGCGGCGTCAGGATTGTCACCACAGGGCTCGCTGGACGGTAACGATCAGGTCAGTCTGCTACGCCTGGATTTGGGCACCAGCTACCAGTACTGGTACGGCTTACCCAATTTCTATGTCATTACCCGCTACAACCACAGTACCCATTATGCGATGGCGGTGTGGCAGCTGGGTGAGGCGGTGAGCAAGGCGCGCCAGGGCGGCCTGTTATAAAGGCTATCCTTGTTAACTGTAAGGTTATATGATGACGCCCTTTTTCAGGCCACACAGCCACTGATATTTCTGGAGTCATTATGTCTTTACCTGCCTGCCCGGCTTGTCACGCCGATTACACCTGGCAAGATGGCGATAACCTTAACTGCCCCTCCTGCGGTCACATCTGGACCGAGGGAGAAGGTGACAGCAGCAACGCATCACTGGAAGTGCGTGATGCCAACGGCAATCTGCTGGCAGATGGCGACAGCGTCACGGTGATCAAAGATCTCAAGGTGAAGGGCAGTTCTTCATCGCTGAAGATCGGCACTAAAGTGAAAAGCATTCGTCTGGTTGAAGGGGACCACAACATCGATTGTAAAATCGACGGTTTTGGCCCGATGAAATTAAAATCTGAGTTTGTGAAAAAGAACTGAGATCGGGGGCGCAGAGATGCGCCCGCTTTCCTGCTTAGCTGAACAGCTTATCAATTGCGGCACACTGCTCCGCATTCAGCGTGCCACCGTAGTTTCGTGAGCCGCTGCTCATCGAGTCATAGCGCCGTGCCACGGCCGTTTTAATTGTCGTTACGAAATCATCTCCGATACTGTAAATCGCCATCAGACGGCCGATCTGCTGCTGCAGGCGCGTCAGCTCCGGCAGATTGCCACTTCGCCATGCCGTCATCATCTGCGCAAAGTACTCCGGCACAATATTATTCAGTCCTGAAATTACGCCGGCACCGCCCGCCAGCAGGTTCGGGAGCAGGTACTCGTCATACCCCGACAGTACGGCGAAATCGCTACGCACCTTGCGGGCCTCTTCAATCATCATCCGGTTATGCGACAGGCAATCCACCGTATCTTTAATGCCGGCGAAGTTGGGCAGCTTTGCCGCCAGGGCAGCAATCAGCGCGGGCGTCAGGTCGCAGCCGGTGCGTGCCGGAAAGTTGTAGGCAAACCATTTACCACCGAGCTGCGCGTCCAGTGCTTCGAAGTAGTGCATCAGCTGGTTTTGCGTCTGGCCATAATAGTAGGGCGGCAGCACCATCACCGCGTCAAAGTCATTTTTCCAGGCGGCTTCAGCCAGCTCCAGCATGTCAGGAATGCAGGTTGCCGAGACGTTCGCGACCATCTTCAGCGATGACAAGGGTCTGGTTTCCTGAATCAGTTGTAAGCGTTCCTGCTGCGTCAGTGAGGCGAACTCGCCAATGCTGCCCATCACCAGTAAGGTATCGATACCGGAGTCATTGAGGCGGGAGAAATGTCGCCCGAGCGCATCAATATCGACCGCACCCTGCGCATTGAACGGGGTGACTGAAGGGCACCAGACACCGGCAAAGGGCGATTTTTCACTCATAAATGACTCCTGAATCGGATGTTAAAAAAATGAAACAGTGTTTTAACTTAATGACTCCGGCCGGTCTCTGCCAGCGCATGATTCAAAAATGAGCAACGGGTCGCACTTTTTCCTCTTTCATCCGTCTCAGTAAGCGGATGCATCTGATAACTGAGCGAGAGGTCATGATGAAAGAGTGGGATCCTGTGCTGTACCGTAAGTTTGAAGCAGAACGAACCCGTCCAGCCCGCGAACTTCTGGCGCGCCTCAGCCTGGAACAGGTTGAGCAGGTGACCGATCTGGGATGCGGGCCCGGTAACAGCACCGAGCTGCTCGCTGATGCCTGGCCACTGGCGCAGATTACCGGGCTGGACAGTTCCGCCACGATGTTAACTCAGGCCGCTGAACGCCTGCCGCACTGTCGTTTTATCCAGGCGGACATCCGCAACTGGCAGGCCGATGTGCCGCAGCAGGTGGTCTACGCCAACGCGTCTCTGCAATGGCTGGATAATCACGCAACGCTGTTTCCCCATCTGGTCAGCCAGCTGGCGCCCGGTGGCGTGCTGGCGATCCAGATGCCTGATAACCTCAATGAGCCGTCGCACCGGCTGATGCGCGAGGTGGCGGCAACGGATCGCTGGCGTTCACGCATCAATGCCGATGCCGCTGAACGTACACAGCTGCTTTCCACGGGCGAGTATTACGATCTGCTGACGCAGGCCGGCTGTGAGGTGGATATCTGGCGTACCACCTATTATCACGTGATGGCCGATGCGCAGGCGATTATCAGCTGGCTGCAGGCGACCGGTTTACGGCCTTTCCTGGCAACGCTGGATGAGACCGAACAGACGGCGTTTCTGACCGATTATCATCAGCGTTTGCTCGCGGCTTATCCGGCTCAGGCCGATGGTCAGGTGTTGCTCGCCTTCCCGCGTCTTTTTATGGTTGCGGTGAAAAACCGGTAAGCGCAGTGGAAAGCTGGCCGCAAAAACAGCGTAATAATGGTGAGTGACCTTGAAAAAGCGGTTTTTCTGCACCACCTTCAACCCACAGCCAAAGGGAGAGTCGCAATGGATGATCAGCAATTGCAGGCGCTTAGTGCGCAGATAGGTGAGAAGCTGAAGCAGCGCAATGCCACCGTAACCTGTGCGGAATCCTGCACGGGGGGATGGATTGCCAAAGTCTTTACCGATATCAGCGGCAGCTCCGCCTGGTTCGAGCGGGGTTTTGTGACCTACAGTAACCAGGCCAAACAGCAGATGGTCAGTGTTCAGGCTGCTTCGCTGTTGCAGTATGGTGCGGTAAGTGATGTGGTGGTGCGGGAGATGGCGCTGGGTGCCCGCAGGGCGGCCCATGCTGACTACGCGATCTCCGTCAGCGGTATTGCCGGTCCGGATGGCGGCAGTGAAGAAAAACCGGTGGGCACGGTGTGGTTTGGCTTTGCCGGGCCGCAGGGTAACGTATTGACTTTTCAGCAGCATTTTAGCGGCGATCGTGATGCCGTACGCCGCCAGTCGGTGGCATGGGCCCTGCAGAAACTGTATGGCGAATTTCTGACAAATTAAACTTGATACTGTATGACTATACAGTATAATTGTCGGCAACAGAAAGAGTACAGGCACCCTGAGTGCGTGTTTACCCGGCTTGATTAGGAGTTGAAATGGCGATTGATGAAAACAAACAGAAGGCTTTAGCTGCCGCGCTTGGCCAGATTGAGAAGCAATTTGGTAAAGGCTCCATCATGCGCTTGGGTGAAGACCGCTCAATGGATGTGGAAACTATCTCTACCGGCTCGCTGTCGCTGGATATCGCATTAGGCGCAGGCGGTCTGCCAATGGGCCGTATCGTTGAGATCTATGGACCTGAGTCTTCAGGTAAAACCACGCTGACTTTGCAGGTTATCGCATCTGCACAGCGTAAAGGTAAAACCTGTGCCTTTATCGATGCAGAACATGCGCTTGATCCGGTTTACGCCAAGAAACTCGGCGTAGACATTGATAACCTGCTCTGCTCTCAGCCAGACACTGGTGAGCAGGCGCTGGAAATCTGTGATGCGCTGGCGCGCTCTGGTGCCGTTGACGTGATCATCGTCGACTCCGTCGCGGCGCTGACGCCTAAAGCGGAAATCGAAGGTGAAATCGGTGACTCACACATGGGCCTCGCGGCACGTATGATGAGCCAGGCGATGCGTAAACTGGCCGGTAACCTGAAGCAGTCCAATACCCTGCTGATTTTCATCAACCAGATCCGTATGAAAATTGGTGTGATGTTTGGTAACCCGGAAACCACCACTGGTGGTAACGCGCTGAAGTTCTACGCCTCTGTCCGTCTTGATATCCGCCGTATCGGTGCAATCAAAGAGGGCGATAACGTGGTCGGCAGTGAGACCCGCGTTAAAGTGGTGAAAAACAAAATCGCCGCGCCATTCAAACAGGCTGAATTCCAGATCATGTACGGCGAAGGTATCAATACCTTTGGTGAGCTGGTCGACCTGGGCGTGAAGCACAAGCTGATTGAAAAAGCGGGTGCATGGTACAGCTACAATGGCGACAAGATTGGTCAGGGTAAATCGAATGCCGGCAACTTCCTGAAAGAGAATGCTGCTGTGGCAAACGAGATTGATCTGAAGTTACGTGAGATGTTGCTCAACGGCGCGGATGAAAAACTCGCAGCAGCCGACAAGGCTGCTGAGAAAGAAGACGCGGCTGAAGCGAACGAAGACTTCTAATCTCTGATGCGGGAGGGGCGAAAGCCTCTCCCGTAGTTTTATCCCCCTCTATTGCCTTTCTTGCCTTCCCTCTGTCCTGTTCTGTCGCCATAATCTCCCTCTGTTTGTACAAGGTGCGCAGTATGACTGAACCCTCTCAGCCCCAACCTAATGTCGTCTCTTACTCTCGTCTGCTTGACCGTGCGATGCGTATTCTGGGTCAGCGCGATCACAGCCGTGCAGAGTTAGCGCGTAAACTGCAACAATCAGCGCAGCGTGCTGCGTGGGCGCAGAAAAAAGAGCCCGAAATTGTTACCGAAGCGTTGCTGGAACAGGTTCTTAACTGGTGTCAGGAAAGCGGCTGGTTAAACGACGAGCGTTTCACCGAACGATTTATTCAGAGCCGGAGCCGTAAGGGCTTTGGATCGCAGCGCGTACGCCTTGAACTGGCCCAGAAAGGCATTGACCGTGAAGCCATTGATCTTGCAATGGAAGAGACAGAGGTAGACTGGGCGGCGTGTGCGGCTCAGCTGGCTGAACGAAAATTCGGACACCCGCTGCCCACAGAGTGGAAAGAGAAAGCGAAAGTACTACGCTATCTGCAGTCAAAGGGTTTTATGAGCGAAGATATCCAGTCCATTTTCAGAAATTTTGATGACTAAAAGCCGATGTAATTTTACTTCCCACTGAAGAAAATTTATCTTATTCCCACTTTTTGTTCCGCTAATCAGGCACCACCAGAATGTGGTCGCGCCGATCAGAGGGAACGTTCGTTAGCGTGATTCCAGGATATATATGAGCAAGAGCACTGCTGAGATCCGTCAAGCGTTTCTCGACTTTTTTCATAGCAAGGGACATGAGGTTGTAACCAGCAGCTCCCTCGTACCGAATAACGATCCAACGTTGTTGTTTACTAACGCCGGGATGAACCAGTTTAAAGATGTGTTCCTCGGTCAGGACAAACGTGACTACACACGTGCGACCACGTCACAGCGCTGCGTACGCGCAGGCGGCAAACACAACGATCTTGAAAACGTCGGTTACACCGCACGTCACCACACCTTCTTTGAAATGCTGGGTAACTTCAGCTTTGGTGACTATTTCAAGAGAGAGGCGATTGGTTTTGCCTGGGAACTGCTGACGAGCGAGCAGTGGTTCAGCCTGCCAAAAGAGCGTCTGTGGGTGACGATCTATGAAACCGACGATGAAGCCTTTGATATCTGGGCGAACGAAATCGGTGTGCCACGTGAACGCATTATTCGCATTGGCGACAACAAGGGCAGCGCGTATGCGTCAGATAACTTCTGGCAGATGGGCGATACCGGTCCTTGTGGTCCGTGCAGCGAGATTTTCTACGATCATGGCGATCACATCTGGGGTGGCCCGCCGGGCAGCCCGGAAGAAGATGGTGACCGTTACATTGAGATCTGGAACATCGTCTTTATGCAGTTCAACCGTCAGGCTGATGGCACCATGTTGCCGCTGCCAAAACCGTCGGTTGATACCGGAATGGGCCTTGAGCGTATTTCTGCCGTTCTGCAACACGTCAACTCCAACTATGAAATCGACCTGTTCCAGAAACTGATTCAGGCCGTGGCGCAGGTTACCGGTGCCACTGACCTCAGTAACAAATCGCTGCGTGTCATTGCCGACCACATTCGCTCCTGTGCTTTCCTGATTGCCGATGGCGTCATCCCGTCTAATGAGAACCGTGGCTACGTGCTGCGTCGTATCATTCGTCGTGCCGTGCGTCATGGCAACATGCTGGGCGCTAAAGAGGCCTTCTTCTATAAGCTGGTTGCGCCACTGGTTGAGGTCATGGGTGCCGCAGGCGAAGAGTTACAGCGCCAGCAGGCTCAGGTTGAGCAGGTGCTGAAAAGCGAAGAAGATCAGTTTGCCAGAACCCTGGAGCGCGGACTGGCGCTGCTGGACGAAGAGCTGGAAAAACTGCAGGGCGACACGCTGGATGGCGAAATCGTCTTCCGTCTCTACGATACCTTTGGTTTCCCGGCTGATTTAACGGCTGACGTCTGTCGCGAACGCAATCTGAAGATCGACGAAGCCGGCTTTGAGCGGGCGATGGAGCAGCAGCGTCAGCGCGCACGTGAAGCGAGTGGCTTCGGCGCTGACTACAGCAACGTTATTCGTATTGATGCCGCCTCATCCTTCAAAGGCTACGACCAGCTCGATTTAGCTGCCACGGTGAAAGCGCTCTATGTTGCAGGCGAGGCGGTTGATGAAGTGACCGCGGGTCAGGATGCTGTGGTCGTGCTGGATGAAACGCCATTCTATGGCGAATCGGGTGGCCAGGTAGGCGATACTGGTCTGCTGAAAGGGAAGAATGCTGAATTTAGCGTCCAGGATACACAAAAATATGGTCAGGCAATCGGTCATGTCGGTAAGCTGACCGCAGGGCAGTTGCGTATCGGTGATCGCCTTGAGGCACAGGTTGATGCGGCACGCCGTGCGCGCATCCGTCTTAACCACTCTGCTACTCACTTACTGCATGCCGCCTTGCGTCAGGTTTTAGGTGAGCATGTGGCGCAGAAAGGCTCGCTGGTTAACGACAAGTACCTGCGTTTCGATTTCTCGCATTTCGAAGCGATGAAACCTCAGGAGATTCGTCAGGTCGAAGATATCGTCAATGCGCAAATTCGTCGCAACCTGCCGGTTGAAACCGAAGTGATGGATCTGGATGCGGCGAAGTCTAAAGGGGCAATGGCACTGTTTGGCGAGAAATATGATCAGCGCGTGCGCGTTCTGACCATGGGTGATTTCTCTGTTGAGCTGTGTGGTGGTACCCATGCTGCGCGCACGGGTGACATCGGGCTGTTCCGTATTCAGGCGGAGTCAGGTACCGCAGCCGGTATTCGTCGTATCGAAGCGATTACGGGTGAAGGCGCGCTGGCGCAGGTCAATGCGCAGAGCAGCCAGCTGCAGGATCTTGCGCAGCTGGTAAAAGCGAACAGCAGCAACCTGAATGAGAAAGTACGTGGTCTGGTCGATCATGTACGGGCTCTGGAGAAAGAGTTGCAGCAACTGCGCGATCAGCAAGCCGCGCAGGAGAGCGCTTCACTGAGCAGCAATGCTATCGACATTAAGGGAGTGAAACTGCTGGTCAGTGAGCTCAACAATGTTGAACCTAAAATGTTGCGTACCATGGTTGATGATCTTAAGAATCAGCTGGGTTCGGCGATTATTGTGCTGGCAACGGTTACTGAAGGTAAGGTGTCGCTGATTGCGGGTGTGACCAAAGATCTGACTGACCGTGTTAAAGCGGGTGAGTTGATTGCCGGTCTGGCTCAGCAGGTTGGCGGGAAGGGCGGTGGCCGTCCTGATATGGCACAAGCTGGTGGTAACGATGCGGGTGCTCTGAAAGGCGCATTAGCAGGGGTTGAGGACTGGGTCAGCAGCCGTCTGTAAGTGAATTAAAACAAGGCATCGTAAAAAGCGTCAGAACGGTTGTTCCGGCGCTTTTTAATACGATGCTAAAGCAGCAAGTGACAAAGTCAGGTTGATGTAGTGTATTTCGGCTAAACTAACTATCAGCAGAATGTATTGGCGCATCGATGTGCATTGGTGTATTTCTCATACACATTGTGCAGCGTTAAATGATGGATAATGCCGGGAGCCTGTACAAGCCCGACTCTTTTAATCTTTCAAGGAGCAAAGAATGCTTATTCTAACTCGTCGAGTTGGTGAAACCCTCATGATCGGTGATGAGGTAACTGTAACGGTGCTGGGTGTTAAGGGTAACCAGGTTCGTATCGGTGTTAACGCGCCGAAAGAAGTGTCTGTGCATCGCGAAGAGATCTATCAACGCATCCAGGCTGAAAAAACGCAACAAACCAGCGTTTAACGGATTCAGCGTCTCGCACCTGTGCGAGGCGCTACCGCTTTCTGTAAAAATCCTGCCTTTTCTTTCTACCTGTTCCTCCTCTGTTTTGTTAACGCCATCATCTTTGATTGTTGATAATTCACTCTTTTTGTCGCCATTTTGTCCCAATTGTGTGTGATTTGCTCAATCAAACAAAGTTTCGGAAAAATTGTTTGACTTAAAAGTCCGGGAAAGTAATATGTGCGCCACGCAGTGCCGATGAGCAGAAACAACGTTCAGACGCACAGTTCGAAAGAAAGCGTAAGGTGAGGTGGCCGAGAGGCTGAAGGCGCTCCCCTGCTAAGGGAGTATACGGTCAAAAGCTGTATCGAGGGTTCGAATCCCTCCCTCACCGCCATTTTCGATGCATCCATAGCTCAGCTGGATAGAGTACTCGGCTACGAACCGAGCGGTCGGAGGTTCGAATCCTCCTGGATGCACCATCGAAACAAAGCGAATTAGCAATTCCTTTCATGGTGAGTAGTTAGCACCCTGCGTTGTACAAGAATTTGTTTTATGCATCCATAGCTCAGCTGGATAGAGTACTCGGCTACGAACCGAGCGGTCGGAGGTTCGAATCCTCCTGGATGCACCATATTCTTCCCGAATATGGACAGTGCCTCAGTGTGTCATGACGTGATTATCGTTCAGGCCGCACTAAGGAGGATAACGTTGCATCAGCAACGGCCCATAGGGCGAAGCGCAAGCTGAGTAATCCTCCTGGATGCACCATTCTTTGTAACATCCTTAGTTTGGTTTCTGTAAGTCCATAAAAAGTTGTACCTCAAAAGATAGACCCCAATGCATCCATAGCTCAGCTGGATAGAGTACTCGGCTACGAACCGAGCGGTCGGAGGTTCGAATCCTCCTGGATGCACCATCTTCTCGAATGTTGGCAGTTCCTCAGTGTGACATGACGCAATAAGCGTTCCGGCCGCACGAAGGGGGATAACGTTGCATCAGCAACGGCCCGCAGGGCGAAGCGCAAGCTGAGTCATCCTCCTGGATGCACCATCTTCTTCTTTAGCCTCAAAATCCCTCAAAGTATCATGGCGCGATGATCGCTAAGACCTCACTAAACACGATAGCGTTACTTCCGTAACCGCCCGTACAGCAAACGCTGAGTGAGTATCCTGAAAAACCTCTGCAGTTTCCCTCTGGCTTCACACGCACTCTTTTCCTGTTTAATCTGCCCCATTGATTCATCATCCTGACTTAAGCGATCCGAAACGCCTGTTTCCCGCATCAACGCCTTCTGTTTTGCTGCCCATGCCCGTCCGCCGCCGCTTGTCTGCCAGAAGAATGTTAAAAAAACGCTGGAATTTCGTACGTTTATCGCTGGTCGTGCACGATCACCTTTATCTGAAAACAAAAATTGTTAATGCTTTCAAAGCATTTGCTGTTCATCCCCCCTGGCGACAACCTGTCCACATTAGGCTAAAGTAATGTCTCATTTGATGAATGTCCGGAGTGACAATGTACGATCAATATGACGCCCTGATTTTCGATATGGACGGCACGATTCTTGATACTGAGCCGACACATCGAAAAGCGTGGCGTCAGGTGCTCCAGCGTTATGGATTAACGCTGGATGAAGCACGTATTATCGACTTCAATGGCGCACCAACCTGGCGGCTGTCGCAGTTCATCATTGAATCCAATCAGTCGTCACTCGACCCTCATCTTCTTGCCGCAGAAAAAACCGCTGCCGTGAAAGCGATGCTGCTGGAAAACGTGAAGCCACTGCCTTTAATGGAGGTGGTGAAAGCGTATCACGGGCGTCGTCCGATGGCGGTCGGTACCGGAAGCGAACACAGCATGGCAGAGGCGTTACTGACGCAGCTGGGCGTACGTGAGCTCTTTTCGGCCGTCGTCGGTGCTGACGACGTACAGCGTCATAAACCTGAGCCTGAAACCTTCTTACGCTGCGCTGAGCTGATGGGTGTGACGCCGACACGTTGTGTGGTGTTTGAGGATGCGGACTTTGGTATTCAGGCAGCGAAGGCGGCAGGTATGGCTGTGGTGGATGTCCGTTTACTGTGAGTGACGTTCTTACCTATGCCTCGATGTTCGGCAGCAGCTTTTTAAGTGCAACGCTCCTGCCGGGAAGTTCTGAAGCACTGCTGATAGCACTATTGATAGCAAAAAAGACATCAGTTTACGGGTTGCTTTTGGCCGCATCACTGGGAAACACCTTGGGCGGCTTAACCAACATTCTTATTGGTCGCTTGCTGCCGTTAAAACGTCAGGGGCGATGGCATGACACAGCAATGACGTGGTTGCACCGACTGGGACCTGCAGCACTGTTATTCAGCTGGCTGCCAGTGATAGGTGATCTGCTCTGCGTTCTGGCAGGCTGGTTACGTTTCGCCTGGCTACCCGCGATGCTGTTTCTCGCTGTCGGCAAAACACTGCGTTATATCGTTATCGCGACTGCCACATTACAGGGTATGCAATGGTGGCATTGATTCGCACAGACTCGAGGCTACGGTTAACATTATGCTGAACAAAAATAAATTATTATCACAGCGGGGGGGTAATGTGATCCCGGACGTATCTAAAGCGCTCTCCTGGCTGGAAGCGCATCCCAATGCCCTTAAAGGTATTGGCCGTGGCATCGAGCGTGAAACGCTGCGTGTACAGGCAAATGGCGAGCTGGCAAAAAGCGGTCACCCGGAATCTCTGGGGTCGGCGCTGAAACATGACTGGATCACCACTGACTTTGCCGAAACGTTGCTGGAATTTATTACGCCAGTGGATCACAGCATTGATCATATGCTGGCATTCCTGCGCGATATTCATCGTCACGTTGCCCGTGAACTGGGTGATGAACGCATGTGGCCATTTAGTATGCCGTGCGTGATTGACGATGCGGACAATATTGAGCTGGCGCAATATGGCACATCCAATATTGGTCAGATGAAGACGCTCTACCGCGAAGGGCTGAAAAACCGCTACGGCGCGTTGATGCAGACCATCTCCGGCATTCACTATAACTTCTCACTGCCACTCTCATTCTGGCAGGAGTGGGCTGACGTGAAAGATAAGGAAAGCGGAAAAGAGACCATCTCGGCGGGCTATCTGCGGCTGATCCGCAACTATTATCGCTTCGGCTGGGTGATCCCCTATCTGTTTGGCGCATCGCCAGCTATCAGCTCCAGCTTCCTGCAGGGCCGTGAGAGCGCGCTGCCGTTCGAAACCAACGACAAAGACACGATGTGGCTGCCGTATGCCACCTCACTGCGTCTGAGTGATTTAGGCTACACCAATAAATCACAGAGCTCTCTGGGCATCACGTTTAACTCGCTGGAAGGCTATGTCACTGCGCTGAAGAAAGCGATCAAGACACCGTCAGAAGAGTATGCAGCGATGGGCACTAAAGATGCCGACGGTAAATGGCTGCAGCTCAACACCAACGTGCTGCAGATTGAAAACGAGCTCTATGCGCCAATCCGGCCTAAGCGTGTGACACGCTCGGGTGAAGCGCCCTCTGATGCGCTGCTGCGTGGTGGTATTGAGTACATTGAAGTGCGTTCGCTGGATATCAATCCGTTCTCTGCAATCGGCGTAGATGAGAATCAGGTTCGCTTCCTCGACCTGTTCCTGATCTGGTGTACCCTGGCCGATGCGCCGGAAATGAGTGCAGATGAGTTGCAATGCACCCGTATAAACTGGAACCGGGTTGTGCTGGAAGGGCGTAAACCGGACCAGAAAATTGCCGTAGGCTGCGGAGAAGAGGAACATTCGCTGGTTGAAGTGGGCAAAACCCTGTTTGCCGATCTGCGTCGGGTTGCTGAAGTGTTAGACAGTCATAATCAGGACAGCACGGAATATCAGCAGGTTTGCGATCAACTGGTAGCATCGTTCGACGATCCTGAGCTAACCTACTCGGCGCGCATCCTTCAGGCAATGAAGGACAACGGTGTAACCGGAACCGGCGTGGCGCTGGCTGAACAGTATCGCCATCTGCTCTGCGAAGAGCCGCTGGAAGTGCTGACAGAAGAAGATTTCACGCGTCAGGCGCAGGCGTCTGTAGCTGCACAGCAGCAGCTGGAAGCGAATGATAAGCTGGATTTTGAAGCGTATCTGGCGAGCCGGGAAGGGTAGAAAAGAAAAAGGCCACATCAATGTGGCCAAATTAACATCTCTGTTGTCAGGGATGATGATAACAAATGCGCGTCTTTCATATATTCAGACGTTGGGCGAACAGAAAAGTTTCATCGTTTTAAAAAAAATTCTCAGAACAGGAGGTGACGTATGCCACTACTGGACAGTTTTACCGTTGATCACACCATCATGGGCGCACCGGCAGTTCGCGTGGCGAAAACCATGAAGACTCCGCATGGCGATACGATTACCGTTTTTGACCTGCGTTTTTGCCGCCCGAACATTGATATTCTCACTGAGCGTGGCATTCATACGCTGGAGCATCTCTTTGCCGGATTCATGCGTGATCACCTGAATGGTGATGGTGTGGAAATCGTCGATATCTCGCCAATGGGTTGCCGCACCGGCTTCTACATGAGCCTGATTGGTACACCAGACGAGCAGCGCGTTGCCAAAGCGTGGAAAGGGGCGATGGAAGATGTTCTGAAAGTGAAAGATCAGAACCAGATCCCTGAGCTGAATGAATACCAGTGCGGCAGCTACAAGCTGCACTCACTGGATGAAGCGCAGCAGATCGCCCGCAATGTGCTGGCGCATGAGATCGGCGTTAACCGCAACGAAGATCTGAAACTGCCTGCTGAAAAGCTGAAAGAACTGCACATCTAGTCAGGGCTTTGCTGCTAAAAAAAACGCCGCATCATGTCGATTGCGGCGTTTTTTTATCGCTTCAGGAACCTACCGATTTTTTCAATGGCGTCTTCGGCGTGATGCGCACCTGTTTAATCATGTTGTCCTGCACGTCCAGAATATCGACGTTATAGTGGCCGATCTGAACACGGGTGGCGATGGCAGGGATCTCTTCCAGCGCTTCCAGCAGCATGCCGTTGATGGTGCGCGCTTCCTGCTCTGGCAGCTGCCAGTTAAACGCCTTGTTAATTTCACGCACACTGGCGCTGCCTTCAATCAGCACGGACCCATCATTCTGCGGCATCACTTCTTCTGCCAGTGATGGTGACATGGAGGTGGTGAAGTCACCCACGATCTCCTCCAGAATGTCCTCTATCGTCACCAGCCCTTTGATGTCGCCATACTCATCCACCACCACGCCCGCTTTCTCTTTGTTGCGCTGGAACTTCACCAGTTGGGTGTTCAGCGGTGTCCCTTCCGGGATGTAGTAGATCTCATCGGCGGCGCGCAGCAGCGTCTCTTTGGTGAACTCTTTTTTCTCCGTCATCATGCGCCAGGCTTCGCGCACCCGCAGCATGCCGACGCAGTCATCCAGCGAGTCCCGGAACAGCACAATGCGGCCGTGTGGCGAGTGGCTCAACTGGCGCACCACCGACTTCCAGTCATCGTTGATATTAATGCCGACGATCTCGTTACGCGGAACCATGATGTCATCAACGCTGACTTTCTCCAGGTCGAGCACGGAGAGCAGCATGTCCTGATTACGGCGTGACATCAGGCTACGTGACTCATAGACGATGGTACGCAACTCCTCTTTGCTCAGCGCGGAGTTAATGGCACCGTCAGCGCGGATACCCGCCATCCTCATCAGCAGACGGGTAATGGTGTTGAGTAGCCAGACCAGCGGCAGCATGATGTATTGCAGCGGGACCAGCAGCAGGCTGCTGGGAAAGGCGACGCGTTCGGGATAGAGGGCCGCCACTGTTTTCGGCAGCACTTCAGCAAATACCAGCACCACAAAGGTCAGGATACCGGTTGCGATCGCAACCCCTTCGTCACCGTGAATACGCATGCCAACAATGGTGGCAAGTGCGGAAGCCAGAATATTCACCAGGTTATTGCCGATTAATACCAGGCTGAGCAACCGGTCGGGGCGACGCAGTAACTTCTCCACCCGGCGAGCGGGGCGGCTGCCGTTTTTGGCCTGATGGCGCAGCTTATAGCGGTTAAGCGTCATCATTCCGGTTTCCGACCCGGCAAACCAGGCGGAAACCAGTACCATGACGCAGAGAATAATAATCAGCGTGGTGGTTGAAACATTCTCCAACGCAGAACTTCCTTTTTAACGAGAGGTGGGGACAAGCAGATGCTGCAGGATGCGACTGCCGAAGTAAGCCATGGTTAACAGCACCGCACCGCTGCAGTTAAACCAGACGACGCGGCGACCACGCCAGCCTTCATGATAGTGCCCCCAGAGCAAAACGATATAAACAAACCACGCGATGATAGAGAGCACGGCTTTATCGACGTTTTCTGCGCTGAAGAGATCCTGCATATAAAACAGACCGGTGCAGAGCACCAGCGTCAACAGGACGACGCCCACCTGGGTGATGTGAAACATTTTACGTTCAATGGTCAGCAGCGGCGGCATATCCTGTGTGAACGCCAGGCGCTTGTTTTTTAACTGGTAATCGATCCACGCCAGCTGCAGTGCATAGAGCGCGGCAATAATCAGCGTCGCGTAGGCGAACAGCGACAGGCCGATATGAATCATCATGCCTGGCGTGGTTTCCAGATGGGTGATGAACGCATTGGGCACAAAAGTGGCGAAGGCCAGATTGATCAGCGCGAAGCTGTAAACAATCGGCAGCAGCAGCCAGCCACGGTTGCGTGACGCCACAATGGTCATGATGGCGCAAATCAACAGGCTGACCAGCGAGCCTATGTTGAGCAGGCTTAAATTCTGTCCGCTATCAACAGCAAATATGCGTTGCTGCAAGGCCACCGCGTGTGTCACCAGCGCCACACAGGCAGAGAGCATCGCCATTCGCCGCCAGCCGCCGTTACGTTTCAACAGGCTGGGAATGATCAGGGCAAGACTTAAGGAGTAGGCGAATAGCGCCACTATCGCGAAAACGAACATAGATCCTTTCAGGTTCAGTCAGATAAGGAAAAAGGCAGTATAGCGCCAGCCGAAGCAGGCTCCAAACGATCTGAGGGGCAATTGCAGAGATCGCTGAGGCTTCGTGTTATAATCCGCCGCATTCTGCCGATCAGGCGCCTCGCGATCTTTTTTTTAGTGAGAGACCATGTTTGATAATTTAACCGATCGTTTGTCGCAAACCCTGCGAAACATCAGCGGCCGCGGAAGGCTGACTGAAGAGAACATCAAAGAGACCCTGCGTGAAGTGCGCATGGCACTGCTTGAGGCTGACGTTGCGCTGCCGGTAGTGCGTGACTTCATCAACCGTGTGAAAGAGAGCGCGGTCGGCCATGATGTGAATAAAAGTCTGACTCCAGGTCAGGAGTTTATCAAAATCGTTCGTAACGAGCTGGTTACGGCGATGGGTGCAGAGAACAATGCACTCGACCTGGCTGCTCAGCCGCCAGCCGTGGTGCTGATGGCGGGTCTGCAGGGTGCCGGTAAAACAACCAGCGTCGCTAAGCTGGGTAAATTCCTGCGCGAGAAGCACAAAAAGAAAGTCTTAGTGGTTTCTGCCGACGTCTATCGTCCGGCGGCAATCAAACAGCTGGAAACGCTGGCACAGCAGGTGGGCGTGGATTTCTGCCCATCCGATCTCAGCCAGAAGCCGGTCGATATCGTTAACAATGCGCTGCGTGAAGCTCGCCTGAAGTTCTACGATGTACTGCTGGTGGATACCGCCGGTCGTCTGCACGTTGACGAAGCGATGATGGACGAAATCAAACAGGTTCATGCCGCGATCAATCCGGTAGAAACGCTGTTTGTGGTCGATGCCATGACCGGTCAGGATGCGGCAAACACGGCTAAAGCTTTTAATGAAGCACTACCGCTGACCGGTGTTATCCTGACCAAAGTCGATGGTGATGCACGAGGCGGTGCGGCGCTGTCGATTCGTCATATCACCGGTAAGCCGATTAAATTTATGGGTGTCGGTGAAAAAACCGATGCACTTGAGCCGTTCTATCCGGAGCGTATTGCTTCGCGTATCCTCGGCATGGGTGACGTGCTGTCACTGATCGAAGATATCGAAAGCAAGGTTGACCGCGATCAGGCTGAGAAACTGGCTAAGAAGCTGAAAACCGGCGACGGTTTTGATCTCAACGACTTCCTTGAGCAGCTGAAGCAGATGCGCAACATGGGCGGCATGGCCAGCCTGATGGGCAAACTGCCCGGTATGGGACAGTTGCCTGACAATGTGAAGTCACAGATGGATGACAAAGTGCTGGTGCGCATGGAAGCGATCATCAACTCGATGACACGCAAAGAGCGTGAAAAACCAGAGATCATCAAAGGCTCACGCAAGCGCCGCATTGCGACCGGCTCCGGTATGCAGGTGCAGGACGTTAACCGCTTATTGAAGCAGTTTGACGATATGCAGCGTATGATGAAGAAAATGAAGAAGGGCGGTATGGCGAAAATGATGCGCGGCATGAAGGGTATGATGCCGCCAGGTTTTCCTGGCCGCTAAAGCGTTCCACAAAAAAGCCCGAAATGGCACGGTTTAGGTTGCTTTTTTCGCCAAAATGAGTAAAATTTTCGGGCTTTTTATACAGCACCCGGACCCCGTTCCTCGATGGGGGCCGGGTGTTTTATTAACTGAAGAGGATGTTATGGTAACAATTCGTTTGGCACGTCACGGCGCTAAAAAGCGTCCGTTCTATCAGGTCGTCGTCACTGACAGCCGCAATGCACGCAACGGTCGTTTTATCGAGCGCGTTGGTTTCTTCAACCCGATCGCATCTGGTCAGGCTGAAGGTCTGCGTCTTGATCTGGATCGTATCGAGCACTGGGTTGGCCAGGGCGCAACGCTTTCTGATCGCGTTAACGCGCTGGTCAAAGAAGCTAAGAAAGCAGCTTAATCTGTCACGGTGGTGAGCATGAGCAGACAAATTGCCGCACAGCCTCCTGTTAACCCGATTGTATTGGGTAAGATGGGAGCCGCCTACGGTATTCGCGGCTGGCTCAAAGTGTTTTCCTCCACTGAAGACGCTGAAAGCATCTTCAACTACCAACCCTGGTTCATCCAGCGCGCCGGTAAATGGCAGCAGGTCGAACTGGACGGTTGGAAGCACCACAATCAGGACCTGATCATCAAAGTCAAAGGCATTGAAGATCGGGATGCGGCGGCTCAGTTAACCAATTGCGAAATTCAGGTTGACTCGACGCAGTTGCCATCGCTGGAAGAGGGCGACTACTACTGGAAAGACCTTATGGGCTGCCAGGTAGTTAACCTTGAAGGCTACGAGATGGGTAAAGTCATCGATATGATGGAAACCGGCTCGAACGACGTTCTCGTCGTTAAGGCAAACCTGAAGGATGCATTCGGTGCTCAGGAGCGGTTAATTCCGTTTCTTGATGAACAGGTTATCAGGAAAGTCGATCTCTCTACTGGCATCATTGAGGTAGATTGGGATCCTGGTTTTTGATCTCCGAATCGAACGGTAACGTAACGGCGAATACAATGTGGATTGGTGTTATTAGCCTGTTTCCAGAAATGTTTCGCGCTATTACCGATTACGGGGTAACTGGCCGGGCTGTAAAAAACGGTCTGCTCAGCATTCAGAGCTGGAGTCCTCGTGACTTCACGCACGACCGGCACCGTACCGTGGATGATCGTCCTTACGGCGGCGGACCGGGAATGCTGATGATGGTACAACCCTTACGGGATGCCATCTCCGCAGCGAAAGCAGCGGCAGGTGATGGGGCCAGGGTGATATATCTTTCACCTCAGGGTCGCAAACTGGACCAACAGGGCGTTTGCGAACTGGCGGCACGGGACAAGTTAATTCTGGTCTGTGGCCGTTATGAAGGGATTGATGAGCGCGTAATCCAGACCGAAATTGATGAAGAATGGTCAATCGGTGATTACGTTCTCAGCGGCGGGGAACTGCCAGCGATGACGATGATTGACGCAGTCGCCCGGTTTATTCCTGGCGTGCTCGGCAAGCAGGCGTCAGCCGATGAGGATTCGTTCTCGGAAGGTTTGCTGGATTGTCCGCACTATACCCGACCTGAAGTGTTAGACGGCGTGGAGGTCCCGGCAGTATTACTGTCAGGCAACCATGCTGATATCCGCCGCTGGCGTCTGAAGCAGTCGCTAGGCCGTACCTGGCTGAGAAGACCTGAACTTCTGGAAAACCTGGCTCTGACTGAAGAGCAAGCAAGGTTGCTGAATGAGTTCCAGCGGGAATCTCAGCAGCAACAAAACGATGATGTGGAAGAGTAAGTTCTTCCCCGACTATCAGTTTACCCAGGATATGAGATTTAATTATGAGCAACATTATCAAGCAAATTGAACAAGAGCAGATGAAACAGGACGTACCTTCCTTCCGCCCGGGTGATTCCGTGGAAGTGAAAGTATGGGTCGTTGAAGGTTCTAAAAAACGTCTGCAGGCATTCGAGGGCGTGGTTATCGCTATCCGTAACCGCGGTCTGCACTCTGCATTCACTGTTCGCAAAATTTCTAACGGCGAAGGCGTTGAGCGTGTATTCCAGACTCATTCACCTGTAATTGACAGCATCGCTGTTAAACGTCGTGGCGCTGTGCGTAAAGCCAAACTGTACTACCTGCGTGAGCGTACTGGTAAGTCTGCTCGTATTAAAGAGCGTCTTAACTAAGGTATCGCTAACGCGACATCTAAAAGTTAATAGCAAACAAGGGGTTGGCATCTGCCAGCCCCTTTTTTATGTCACAGTCAACCTTACTGCCTGCAGTTAACCGTCGTCCGGCCGCTGAAAATGATAAATCGCGGTATTAACCGGCCCTTCCTCTAATACGATCAGGCCATAGCGACAGCCAATGAACTGACCACCGCACTTCTCAGCCACGCCCCGACTGGCCAGGTTATCCTCTGCTGCCAGAATCTCAATCACCCGGGTCTCTGGGCGTGAAAACCCCAGCGGCAGCAACGCGGCCACCGCGCGGCTGGCGATGCCCTGACGCTGTGCATCACTGCGAACCCAGTAGCCAATTGCGCTGGTGTCACCCGGATGACGGGCAAAGCGTATTCCTGCGCCCCCCAGCAGCTGGTCATGCTGATCAACGATGGCAAACTCTTCCGCTTCCTCTTTCATCCGTTGCCAGTGGGTAAAGCGGATCCAGCTTTCTGCTTCATGAGGCTGATAATCGTGATGCGCCCAGACCATCCATGGGATAAGGCTATCCAGCGAGGCATTAACCGCAGTGGTAAACGCAGATACGTCGCTGAGCTCAAAAGGTCGCAGATAAATATTTTGTGGTGATGGGTACATAACTCTCTCAGCGCGAACAGAATGATTCTTTTATTCTGCCTGTGGGTAGAAGAAAGGCAATAACCTTAACTGTAAACTTATTTGTACAATTGTCTTTGGTTTTTTGTGGTTGAGGTTTTTATTATATGCATGATTTTATTGTTTATTTTAAGTATATTTCGCACCCTTCTTCATCCGTGGTAATAAAAGTGTACATATAATATTGCGCTATGTATTGCCTGTGATACAGTATTTGCATTCCTCAGTGAGGAGTCCATGACTGCCAATACGAGCCAAAGGATCGCCATCATGCAAAAAGACGCGCTGAACAATGTGCATATCGCCGGTGAACAGGTATTAATCACGCCTGAAGAGCTGAAAGCGAAGTTTCCACTGACCACTGAACAGCAGGATCAGGTCGCGGCGTCGCGCCAGACCATCTCTGACATTATTGCCGGCCGCGATCCGCGTCTGCTGGTAGTGTGCGGACCCTGCTCAATTCACGATACCGAAGTGGCACTGGACTATGCTCGTCGTCTGCAAACCCTTTCCGAAGAGCTGAAAGATCAGCTCTTTATCGTGATGCGCGTTTATTTTGAAAAACCTCGTACCACCGTCGGCTGGAAAGGGCTAATCAACGATCCTTTCATGGATAACTCGTTTGATATGGAAGCGGGTCTGCACATTGCGCGCCAGCTGCTGGTGAACCTGGTTGAAATGGGTTTGCCTCTGGCCACTGAAGCGCTGGATCCCAATAGTCCGCAATATCTGGGCGACCTGTTCAGCTGGTCTGCCATTGGCGCCCGTACCACTGAATCGCAGACGCACCGTGAAATGGCCTCGGGCCTGTCGATGCCGGTAGGCTTTAAAAATGGCACCGATGGCAGTCTGGGAACGGCAATCAACGCCATGCGTGCAGCCGCAATGCCACACCGTTTTGTCGGGATTAATCAGGCCGGTCAGGTCTGCCTGCTGCAGACTCAGGGCAATCCGGATGGTCACGTGATCCTGCGTGGCGGCAAAGCGCCGAACTACGGTCCTGAAGATGTCGCGCAGTGTGAAAAAGAGATGCTCAAGGCGGGACTGCGTCCAGCCTTAATGATAGATTGCAGCCATGGTAATTCGAACAAAGACTACAGCCGTCAGCCTGGCGTAGCGGAATCCGCTATTGCGCAGATCAAAGACGGGAACCGTTCAATCATTGGTTTGATGCTGGAAAGCCATATCAATGAAGGTAACCAGTCTTCTGAGCAGCCACGCAGCGAAATGAAGTATGGCGTTTCCGTAACCGATGCATGCATCAACTGGGAAGTGACCGAAACGTTGCTGCGTGAAATGCATCAGGATCTGCAGGGAGTGCTGTCGGCGCGTCTGTCACAAGAGGTGTAAGAGCAATGGTGGCTGAACTGACCGCGTTACGCGATCAAATTGACAGTGTTGATAAAGCGCTGCTGGATCTGCTGGCTAAGCGACTGGAACTGGTGGCCGAAGTAGGTGAAGTGAAGAGCCGTAACGGCCTGCCTATCTATGTGCCTGAGCGTGAAGCGACGATGCTGGCTTCCCGTCGTAAAGAGGCCGAAGCGCTCGGCGTACCACCGGATCTGATTGAGGATGTGCTGCGTCGCGTGATGCGGGAATCCTATACCAGCGAGAATGATAAAGGCTTTAAAACCCTCTGTCCTGAACTGCGCCCGGTGGTGATTGTCGGTGGTAAGGGCCAGATGGGCCGGCTGTTTGAAAAAATGCTCGGGCTATCAGGCTACACGGTTAAAACGCTGGATAAAGAGGACTGGCCTCAGGCTGAGACTCTGCTCAGCGATGCCGGAATGGTGATCATTAGCGTGCCGATTCACCTGACCGAGCAGGTTATTGCCCAACTGCCACCACTGCCGGAAGATTGTATTCTGGTCGATCTGGCGTCGGTCAAAAACCGGCCTCTGCAGGCAATGCTGGCTGCCCATAACGGGCCTGTGCTGGGTCTGCATCCGATGTTTGGCCCGGACAGCGGCAGCCTGGCAAAACAGGTGGTGGTCTGGTGTGATGGAAGACAACCGGAAGCGTATCAGTGGTTCCTGGAGCAGATTCAGGTCTGGGGTGCGCGTCTGCATCGTATCAGCGCTGTTGAGCATGACCAGAACATGGCATTCATTCAGGCGCTGCGTCACTTTGCTACCTTCGCTTATGGTCTGCATTTAGCCGAAGAGAACGTCAATCTGGATCAGCTGCTGGCGCTCTCGTCGCCCATTTACCGGCTTGAACTGGCGATGGTGGGGCGGTTGTTCGCTCAGGATCCGCAACTCTATGCGGATATCATCATGTCTTCAGAGAGTAATCTGGCGCTGATAAAACGCTATTACCAGCGGTTTGGTGAAGCGATTGCGCTGCTGGAGCAGGGCGACAAGCAGGCGTTTATCGCCAGCTTTAACCGGGTTGAACAGTGGTTTGGCGATCACGCAAAACGCTTCCTGGTCGAAAGCCGAAGCCTGTTGCGATCGGCCAATGACAGCCGCCCATAAATGACAGCCATCCATCAATGAAAAAGGCATCCAGTTGGATGCCTTTTTTCTTCTTTTTATTCGCCAGGTTCAGCGGGAACCACATTTTCGCTGGGGTAACAGCCCAGTACCTTCAGAGAGCGGGTCATGGTCTGTAATTCCTGCAGCGCCTGCTGCATCCGCTCTGATTGCAGGTTGCCCTGCACATCTATGTAAAACATCTCTTCCCACGGATTACCATTAATCGGGCGGGACTCCAGCTTGCTCATAATCAGGTTGTGCTGACGCAGCACCAGCAGCGCGTCGACCAGCGCACCCGCCTGCTGGCCGGTTGCCATAATCAGCGTGGTTTTCGCTGGCACCTGGTCGGAAACCTCGATTGCTTTGCGGGCCAGCACGATAAAGCGGGTGTGATTCTGCTGCTGATTCGCCAGATTACGTTCCAGCACCTGCAGCTGATAGAGTTCGCCGCCGGCTTCACTGCCCAGCGCCGCCACCTTAGGTGAGTTGAGCGCAGCCACTTTCTCCATCGCTGCCGCGGTACTCTCGGTGTATTCGATTTTCCAGTGCGGGAAACGATTAATAAACTGGCTGCACTGCTGGAACGGTTGAGGATGGCTGTAAACCGTCTCAATCTGCTGAAGATCGGTGGGGCCATTCACCAGCACGCAGTGGTCGATAGGCAATGTCAGCTCGCCCACGATTGAGAGGCTGGTCTGTTGCAGCAGATCGTAGACATCGTTAATCGAGCCTGAACTGGTATTCTCAATCGGCATCACGGCGTAATCAGCTACGCCATTTTCGACCTGTTTGATGATGTCGTGAAACTTCAGGCAGCCACACTCCACCATGCTATCGAAATGGCGCGACGCGTAGTTGCGTGCTGCAAGATGCGAATAAGAGCCTTTCGGGCCCAGGAAGGCGATACGGGCGGCATGCGCATGGGGATGGTTGAGGTTTTTTTGCAGCAGCGCTTGCTGAGTCAGCACGGAATCTTCAATTACCAGCTGGAACAGACGGGTGATGTAGTGCGCATCCAGGTTGTGTGCCTTTCCCAGCACGATGAGATTCTCCAGTAGCGCGCGTTCGCGCTCCACATCCCGAATCGGGCGATGCGTCGCCAGTTTCGCTTGTGCAACTTCCACTGCCAGCAAACGACGCTCGGCCAGCAGCGTCAGAAGTTTTTTATCCACGGCGCTGATTTTGTCGCGTAGCGCCAGCAATGGATTATCGGGATTCATAGGGCTCACCTGTATGCTATCCAAAAAAAAGCCTCCCGGTTGGGAGGCTTCGGTGTTCGTCTTCGCTTTCATTTTCACACGACGAATGGCCTCCCGTTCAGGGGAAGGTAAAAAAGAAAGCGAAGAAAAACAGATCAAGTTTCATGGTAATGTCCGAAAAGAGAGTGACCTGAGAGTAACCGTACTGCTTAAAAGCTGTCAATAAAAAACGCGCCCGCAGGCGCGTTAAGAAACAGCGTTAAGAAAATCAGGACTCTTCGTCGGCGGGAATGATGTCTTTCACGCTGGCACTGGCGCGGCGTGCTTCAGACTTGTGCTGAACTTTATTCAGCTGACGCTCGAGCTTGGCAATCAAATCGTTGATAGCGGTATACATATCATCGTGCTTGGCGCTGGCCACCAGAGTCCCGTTAGGTGTGTTAATAGTGGCGTCAGCCACGAATTCTTTGGGCTCTTTGGAAAGGACAATATGTGGATTAATCAGGTCGGTTTGCCATTTTTCGAGCTTGGCGAGACGGTCTTCAACATGGCTTCGGATTGCCGGAGTGATGTCCATTTGTTTACTGGTAATGTTCAGAATCATCGTTCTTACCTCTCTGTCATTTCCGTCTTGGTCTTCTCAGCATAGCGCGAAAAAGCGTTCAATGTGGGATTTCGATCACGAAAAAATGTCACTTTTTGTCAGTCACAACATTCTGTGAGAAAGGCAGAGAAACTGGCCGAAATGGCTTGAAGCGAAACGATTAACACGGCATGCTTGATGAGTTAGCTCGCTGAGAACAGATCCAAATCTGACTGTTCTGTGAGCAAAAAAAAGCAGCCCTGAGAGGCTGCTTTTTTTATGGCTGAAAATCCTTCGAACGATCAGCTTTTGTTAGCTGCAATGATTTTCGCCACTTTATCGGCTTCAGCGTTCAGCTGCAGATTGCGGTAAGCATTCTCCATCAGCGGCAGGGCATCGTGTGTTGCCTGCGTATCCGGATAATCGCGCATCATACCTTCGACACGGTTAACAACCGCGACATAAGCCTCACGCTTAGTATAGAATTGCGCCACTGACAGCTCATATTTAGCCAGACGGTCTTTCAGATAGACCAGGCGTTTCTGAGCATCAGCCGCATACTGGCTGTTCGGGTAACTCCGCAGCAGCTGAGAGAAGTCGCGGAAAGCATCACGAGCGTGCGTCGGATCGCGGTCAGAACGATCAATACCAAAGAAGCCCTGCAGCGCGGAGTCATCCAGCGCCATGTCCGTCAGACCTTTCATATAGATGACATAGTCAATGTTCGGATGCGTGGGGTTCAGACGCATAAAGCGAGCAATGGCAGCCTGCGCCAGGGGCAGATCGGCATTTTTATAGTACGCGTAGATTAAATCCAGCTGCACCTGCTGCGAATAAGGACCGAACGGATAACGATTATCCAGCGCTTCCAGTTGCTTAATCGCAGCTTTAAAGTTACCGTCCTGCAGCTTTTGCTGCGCTGTAGCATAGATTTCAGAAGGCGGGCTGTCCGGTACCGCGTCATTTGAGCCGGAACAACCAACAAGTGCCAGGCTCAGTGTGGCAGCAGCCACCAGATGTTTCATACGCGTCATGACGAAGTGATTATCCTCAAATGTTATGGCGGAAGCTGTCCGTATAGCTCCCGGTAATGACCAGGTACGATAGCACATTATATTAAACGGCATCGCCGTGAAAACCCAACGTTAACGAAGAAGCTGTATATGGCACAACAAGTTCAACTCACCGCAACGGTATCCGAATCACAACTCGGACAACGCTTAGATCAGACTTTGGCGGAATTGTTCCCTGATTATTCACGTTCTCGCATAAAAGAGTGGATCCTCGATCGTCGCGTTACTGTAAACGGCGTCATGGTCGATACACCCAAAGAAAAAGTGCTGGGCGGCGAGCTGGTCGCGATTGACGCTGAGATCGAGGAGGCGCAGCGCTGGGAACCGCAGAATCTGCCACTCGACATCGTTTATGAAGATGAAGACATTATTGTCATCAACAAACCACGCGACTTCGTGGTTCACCCTGGCGCTGGTAATCCGGATGGCACGGTGTTAAACGCCTTACTTCATCACTATCCGGCGATTATGGATGTGCCGCGCGCGGGCATCGTACACCGGCTGGATAAAGACACCACCGGTTTAATGGTGGTCGCGAAAACCGTTCCGGCTCAGACGCATCTGGTGGACTCGCTGCAGCGTCGCGAAATCACCCGTGAATATGAAGCGGTTGCGATTGGCAATATGACTGCGGGCGGCACCGTTGAGCAGCCTATCAGCCGTCACTCAACCAAACGCACCCACATGGCGGTACACCCAATGGGTAAACCGGCGGTCACTCATTACCGCATCATGGAGCACTTCCGGGCCCATACCCGTCTGCGCCTGCGTCTGGAAACCGGTCGTACTCACCAGATCCGTGTGCATATGTCTCACATCAGCCATCCGCTGGTGGGCGATCCGCTTTACGGTGGCCGTCCGCGTCCGCCAAAAGGCGCGTCTGAAGCATTTATTACTACGCTGCGCGGTTTCGATCGTCAGGCACTGCACGCCACGATGTTGCGCCTCTATCACCCCATCAGCGGTATTGAAATGGAATTCCATGCTGCGCTTCCGCAGGACATGGTTGATCTCATCGCGGCGTTAAAAGCAGACACTGAAGAATTTAAAGACCAGTTGAATTGGTAATGAATCTGATGACTCCTCAATGGCCCGCTCCGTCACGCGTTCGGGCCTGCTCGACGCAGCGACAGGGCGGCATCAGCACATCGCCCTGGGATGCACTGAATCTCGGCGGGCATGTGGGAGATAATCCGGATGCGGTGGCGCGTAACCGGCAGTTGCTGTTGGAAGAGGCGGGTTTACCTGCCATGCCGCAGTGGCTGGATCAGGTTCATGGCACTGAGGTTGTGCGTCTGACTGCAGGGGGAAGTACGCCATTACGTGCTGATGCCTGTATTACCGATCAGCCCGGCGTCGTCTGTGCCATTATGACCGCTGACTGTCTGCCGGTCCTGTTCTGTTCACAGGATGGGACGGAAGTGGCGGCGGCACATGCAGGCTGGCGCGGACTTTGTGCGGGTGTACTGGAAAATACGCTGGCGCAGTTTCGTTCGCCGCCTGATCAGATTCATGCCTGGCTTGGACCGGCAATCGGACCCGATGCGTTTGAGGTCGGCGCCGAAGTACGTCAGGCCTTTATGGCTCAGGAACCCCGGGCTGTGCAGGCTTTCCGTCCATCAGGTGACCGCTTTTACGCCGACATCGGCCTGCTGGCGCAGATGCGACTACAGGCAGCGGGCGTGAATTCAGTCAGCGCCAGCAGCCTTTGTACCTTTACGCAGCGCGACGATTTCTTCTCTTTCCGCCGCGATGGGATCACCGGGCGTATGGCAACTTTGATCTGGCTGTTATAACCTTACGCCATAAGACGGTCCAGTTAGCGTATTTTTTACTCAAATCTCAGGTCATTAACCTTGAAATTTTGAGGGATGACCTCATTTAATCTCCAGTAGCATTTTGACCTGTAATGGGAGGAATTATGCGTCTGGATCGTCTTACTAATAAATTTCAGCTGGCTCTCGCCGACGCGCAGTCCCTCGCTCTGGGACACGACAATCAATTCATCGAACCTCTGCATCTGATGAGCGCATTGCTCAAACAGGAAGGCGGATCGGTTTCACCTTTACTGACTTCGGCCGGTGTCGACGTTACGCCATTTCGCGCTCAGGTTGAGCAGGCTATTGATCGCCTGCCACAAGTTGAAGGCAGCGAAGGCGATGTACAACCCTCATCTGACCTCGTCCGGGTATTAAACCTGTGCGACAAGCTGGCACAGAAGCGCAACGATAACTTTATTTCATCCGAATTATTTGTTCTGGCCGCGCTGGAATCGCGGGGCTCAATGGCCGATCTGCTCAAAGCAGCGGGCGCAACGCGTGAAAAAATCACCAGTGCGATTGAACAGATGCGGGGAGGAGACAACGTGAACGATCAGGGGGCTGAAGATCAGCGCCAGGCTTTAAAAAAATACACTATCGACCTGACCGAGCGGGCAGAGAAGGGCAAACTCGATCCGGTCATCGGTCGTGACGAAGAGATTCGCCGCACCATCCAGGTTCTGCAGCGCCGTACCAAAAACAACCCGGTACTGATTGGTGAACCTGGCGTGGGTAAAACCGCGATTGTCGAAGGGCTGGCGCAGCGCATCATCAATGGTGAAGTGCCTGAGGGTCTGAAAGGACGTCGGGTACTGGCACTGGATATGGGTGCGCTGGTGGCCGGGGCGAAATATCGCGGTGAATTCGAAGAGCGTCTGAAAGGCGTACTGAGTGACCTGTCGAAACAGGAAGGCAACGTCATTCTGTTTATCGACGAGCTGCACACCATGGTGGGAGCCGGTAAAGCGGACGGTGCGATGGACGCCGGCAATATGCTTAAACCTGCGCTGGCGCGTGGTGAACTGCACTGTGTGGGTGCCACTACGCTTGATGAGTATCGCCAGTACATTGAAAAAGATGCCGCGCTGGAGCGTCGTTTCCAGAAGGTCTTTGTGGCTGAGCCCAGTGTGGAAGATACCATCGCCATTCTGCGTGGTCTGAAAGAGCGTTATGAACTGCATCACCATGTGCAAATCACTGACCCGGCGATTGTCGCGGCGGCGACCCTGTCTCATCGTTATATTGCTGACCGGCAGCTGCCGGATAAAGCGATTGACCTGATCGATGAAGCAGCTTCCAGCATTCGTATGCAGATGGACTCGAAGCCGGAGTCACTGGATCGCCTGGAGCGCCGTATCATTCAGCTGAAGCTGGAGCAGCAGGCGCTGAAGAAAGAGGCGGACGATGCCAGCATCAAGCGTCTTGAGATGCTGGAAACCGAGCTCAACCAGAAAGAGCGCGAATACGCCGAGCTGGAAGATGAGTGGAAGACAGAGAAAGCCTCGCTGTCCGGCACGCAGAACATTAAAGCGGAACTTGAGCAGGCGCGTCTGAATTTAGAGCAGGCACGTCGCCAGGGTGACCTCGCTCAGATGTCAGAGCTGCAGTACGGTAAAATTCCGGCACTGGAAAAACAGTTAGCCGCAGCGACTCAGGCGGAAGGCAAGACCATGAAGTTACTGCGTAACCGGGTAACCGATGTGGAGATTGCCGATGTGCTGGCACGCTGGACCGGTATCCCTGTCGCACGAATGATGGAAGGTGAGCGCGATAAGTTACTGCGCATGGAGCAGGACTTACATGGCCGGGTTATCGGACAGGATGAAGCGGTTGAGGCGGTATCGAATGCTATTCGCCGTAGTCGCGCAGGCCTTTCTGATCCAAACCGGCCTATCGGTTCCTTCCTGTTCCTGGGGCCAACCGGGGTCGGTAAGACCGAACTGTGTAAAGCGCTGGCTAATTTCCTGTTCGACAGTGACGATGCGATGGTTCGTATCGACATGTCTGAATTTATGGAAAAACACTCAGTATCACGGCTGGTGGGTGCACCTCCGGGCTACGTCGGCTATGAAGAGGGCGGTTATCTGACCGAAGCTGTGCGCCGTCGGCCTTATTCGGTCATCCTGCTGGATGAAGTAGAGAAAGCGCATCCTGATGTCTTTAACATTCTGCTGCAGGTGCTGGATGATGGGCGTCTGACGGATGGGCAGGGCCGGACGGTCGATTTCCGTAACAGCGTGGTGATTATGACCTCTAACCTGGGATCAGATTTAATCCAGGAGCGGTTCGGCAATCTCAGTTACCCGGAAATGAAAGATATCGTGATGGGTGTGGTCGGACAGCATTTCCGACCTGAGTTCGTCAACCGTATTGATGAGGTGGTGGTGTTCCATCCGCTGGCTGAGAAACATATTGCGTCCATTGCGCAGATTCAGCTGCAGCGGCTGTACAAACGTCTGGATGAACGGGGTTATCAGCTGCACATCTCTGATGATGCGATCAAACTGCTGGCGGAGAACGGGTATGATCCGGTCTACGGTGCACGTCCGCTGAAACGTGCGATACAGCAGCAGATCGAGAACCCGCTGGCTCAGCAAATCCTTGCCGGTTCGCTGGTGCCAGGCAAAACCATCGAAATGGATGTGGAGAACAACATCATTACTGCACATCAGTAAGGGTGTGGAATGAAAAACGGGCCTCTGGCCCGTTTTTTTTGCCCTTTTGAGGGGTTTTTGCTTATTTAATACTCCTTTTGAGTGCAAAATGAACGGTCAGTAAAAAAGTCTCAATTTGCACTTGCGCTATCTGAGCCGTTCCCTATAATGCGCCTCCACTGACACGGCAAACCGGAAA